>CAZNQK010000008.1:0-63073 GCA_964575165.1 uncultured Aquihabitans sp.
CGTTCGCCCTCGTCACGCCATCGTGGCGCAGACGCGTAGCCGCCGGTCGGGTCGTCGTCGCCGACGTCGTCGCCGATCACCACCTTGGGCACCTGTCCGGTGGGCGGCTCGGTCCAGTGGGGCAGCACGAAGGAGTCGTCGGGCTCGGCGAACGGGTCGTCGTTCGTTGTCGTCTCGGAATCACCCCACCCAGCGGGACCGTCGAAGCCGTCGGCGTCATCCCGGTCGCCCGACCACTCATGCTCATGCTCGTCCTCGGCGGGCAACGCCCTAGCGTGCCCCATCGCCTCCTCATCGGCCCAGCGCGGCTCGTCGCGGGGACGAACCGTCGCCGACCCCTCGGGACCGCCGAGCGGCCCCCCGTCGATGTCGTCGATGTCGCTGGTCGAGATGCGCACGGTGGGCAGGTCCTCGATGGACTCGGGCCGGTCGGGGCGGTCCCCGTAGCGCTTCTCAGGGCGCTGACGACGACGAACGACATCCGGTCGCCCAGCGACGTCGGCCGCCTCCTGCGCGCCGATGATCCTGACCCCCTCGGAGCGGGGCTCCTCGATACGGCCCCGGTCATCGCCGAACGGATCGGATTCGTCGTGATCGGTCATCGCAGTCCTCCTGCCTGATCAGCCTTCGAGCAGCTCGACGGTCTTCGCGTCGAGCGCCTCGTCGATCTCCGCCTCGAACCTCTTGGTCAGCTTGTCCAGATCGCCTTCGGCGCGGCGGAGGTCATCGGCGGAGATGTCGCCGTCCTTCTCCAACGCATCGAGGTCCTTGCGGGCATCACGTCGAGCGCCACGAACGGCGGTGCGACCGTCCTCCGCCCTGGCCCGGACCACCTTCACGAACTCCTTGCGGCGCTCCTCGGTGAGCGGTGGGAACGCCAGTCGGATGGCGATGCCGTCGTTGCTCGGATTGAGGCCGAGCTGCGAGTCCTGGATCGCCCGTTCGATCGCCGCCATCGAGCCCTTGTCGAACGGGGTGATCACCAGCATCCGAGCGTCGGGCACCGAGAAGCTCGCCAGCTGCTGCAACGGGGTCGCGGTGCCGTAGTAGTCGACGGGCAGCCTCTCGACCAGACCCGGGTTCGCCCGTCCAGTCCTCACGCCGGCGAACTCGTGCCGGGCGTGGGCCACCGCCCTGGTCATGTGGTCCGCCGCGTCGTCCAGCACGGCTTCGATCAACTCGTCGCTCACGGTCGCCAGCCTCTCACATGGCGCTGCGGACGGCGCGCCACAACGCATCGACGCACGAGCATCGGTCCCGTGAGAGTGGTGGGCCGGACGCTCAGGAGACGACCGTCCCGACGTGTTCGCCGGAGAGGATCGCGTCCAGGTTGCGACCCATGAGGTCGAACACGCAGATCGGCAGGTCGTTGTCCATGCACAACGAGATCGCCGTCGAGTCCATGACCTTGAGCCCACGGTTGAGCACCTCGATGAACTCGACGTCGCGGAGCAGTTCGGCGGTCGGGTCCGTCCGCGGGTCCGCTGTGTAGACGCCGTCGGTGCCGTTCTTGCCCATCAGGATGACGTCCGCGTCGATCTCGACCGCGCGCAGCGCAGCGGTGGTGTCGGTGGTCATGAACGGGTTCCCGGTCCCGCCGACGAAGATCACGACCCGACCCTTCTCGAGGTGGCGGATCGCCCGACGCCTGATGTAGGGCTCGGCCACCTGCGCCATCTGGATGGCGGTCTGCACCCTGGTCGGCTGACCGAGGCGCTCGAGCGTCTCCTGGAGAGCCAGCCCGTTGATGATCGTCGCCAGCATCCCCATGTAGTCGGCCTGGGCGCGGTCCATGCCGGCACCTTCACCGGTCATGCCCCGCCAGATGTTGCCGCCGCCGACCACCACGGCGACGTCGACGTCGTGGCGTTCCTTCGCCTCGACGATCTCGGCGGCGATCGAGCTGACGACCTCGCCGTCGATGCCGAAGCCGGCCTCCCCCGCGAACGCCTCGCCGGAGAGCTTGATCAGCACCCGGCTCCAGCGAGGCGTCGCCACGATCAGGATCCGATGACGGCCTGGGCGAAGCGGACGATCCGACCGTCGCCGAGACGATCCTGGACCGTCTCCTTGTCGCCGAACATGCCCTGCTCGGGCAGCACCCGCTCGGCGTACCAGGACCCCAGCCGGCCCTCGACGATCTTGGGCACGGCCTGTTCGGGCTTGCCCTCCTTGCGGGTCAGCTCCTCGAAGCCGGCCCGTGCCGTCTCGACGAGATCGGCGTCGATCTCGTCACGGCCCAGCGCGGTCGGCTTGGCGAACGCGATGTGGAGGGCGATCTCGTGAGCCGTCTCCATGTCGGACCCGGCGACCTCGAGAAGCACGCCGTTGGTGCCCCGCCCGTCCTGGATGTGCAGGTACGCGTCGAGCACGTTGCCGTCGGCGGCCTCGAAACGCGCCACCGTCCCGACCTCGATGTTCTCACGCTTGGCGATCTTGAGGCTGTCGATGTCGTCGGCCAGCGAGGCGATCGCACCCTCCCCGTCGGCGAGGACCGCGTCGGCCAGCTTCTGGGTGAGCGCGACGAAGTCGTCGGCCTTGGCCGAGAAGTCGGTCTCGGACTTGAGCTCGACCAGCGCGGCGGTGGTGCCCGACGCTGCGATGGCCACCGCTCCCTGGTTGTTCTCCCGGTCCTCGAGCGTCGCGACCTTGCTCAGACCCTTCTGACGCAGGATCTGAGCTGCCTTCTGACGGTCACCGTCGGCCTCGACGAGCGCCTTCTTGGCGTCCATCATGCCGGCACCCGTTGCATCCCGGAGGGACTTGACGTCGGCAGCTGTGATCTCGGCCATCAGGACTCCTGCGATTCTGCGTCGGCGGCTTCGGTCGCAGCCTCGGCCGGTGCAGCCTCAGCCGGTGCGGCCTCGGCCGGTGCAGCATCGGCCGGGGCGGCGTCCTTGGCAGCGAGCACCCTCGCCTCGCGAGCGGCCGCCGCTTCACGGGCCTCCGCTGCGGCCCGGGCCTGTTCGGCGGCCTTGTCGGCCTGCTCCTCTGGCGACCGCTCACGCGGCGCGGACTCCGGATGGGTCTTGGAACGCATCAGGCGACCTTCGAGCACGGCGTCGGAGATCACACGCGTGAGCAGGTCGCCGGAGCGGATGGCGTCGTCGTTGCCAGGGATGACGTACTGGATGACGTCGGGATCGCAGTTGGTGTCGACGACCGCGACCACCGGGATGGCGAGCTTGTTCGCCTCGGTGACCGCGATGTCCTCCTTCTTGGTGTCGAGGATGAACACCGCGTCGGGGAGGCGCTCGAGGTCGCGGATGCCGTTGAGGTTCCGCTCGAGCTTCTCGAGCTCACGCGTGAGCAGCAGCGCTTCCTTCTTGGGCATTGCCTCGAACTCGCCGGAGGCCCGCATGCGCTGGTACTCCTTCATCTTGGCGACCCGCTTCGAGATCGTCTCGAAGTTCGTGAGCATGCCGCCCAGCCAGCGCTGGTTGATGTAGGGCATGCCGCACTTCTCGGCGTAGCCCTGGATCGGGTCCTGGGCCTGCTTCTTGGTGCCGATGAACAACACGGTGCCGCCATCGGCGACGAGGTCTCGGATGAAGACGTAGGACTTCTCGATTCCGGCGAGGGTCTGGTGCAGGTCCACCAGGTAGATCCCGCTGCGCTCCCCGTGGATGAAGCGCTTCATCTTGGGGTTCCACCGCCGGGTCTGGTGCCCGAAGTGCACGCCCGCCTCGAGCAGCTGCTTCATGGTGACGACTGCGGCCACGTTGTGCTCCTTCCCTTCGGTTCGTCGAGACCCGGGTGCTGCGCCGATGTGGTGCATCGGCGACCGAAGAGTGCGCCCGGGCGGTCGTTGTCCGTTCCTGCCCTGACCGGCCGTCGTGGCCGGGTGGCACGACCCGGTTCCGGGCCGACCGGACACTGTAGTCGGCGCTGCCACGGCCGAGGAAAGTGCCAGCGCGGCTTCCAGCTCGAGCGGCAGGTCGAGCGGCAGGTCAACCGGCGACTCGACCGGGAACCGGCACCAGCACGGCGTGACGAGGCCGAGCGGCGTCAGGCACGAAGAGCCCTGCGGGGTCGATGTAGTCCTCTCCCCGACGGACGCCGAGGTGCAGGGCGGTCGTCGTGGTTCCCAACGGCGTTCCGAGCACGACGAGGTCGCCCACGGTCACATGCACCTGCGCCAGCCCCGTGAGCGAGGAGCGCAGACCGTCGGCGTGACGGACCGTGACGACACCGCGACCGGCAACCTGACCGGCGAAGGTGACGACGCCGCCACCGATCGATCGAGCCGAAGTGCCGGGAGCCGTCGCGTACTCGATGCCGCGGTTGCCCGGGCCGTACGGGCTCGTGGGCGCACGGAACCCGTCGCGCACCGCAGCGTCGACGGGCGGCCGGTACTCGACAGGAGCGACTCCCGGGTCAACCGGGCCCGGCCGCGACTCCACCGACGGAACCGCCGACGGAACCGCGGAGAACGCCATGGCGACGACGAGGATCCAGCGGAACACGACGACCTCTCTCCCGCGCCTGACGGCGCTGCGCTGACTCGTGGGGAAAGGGGGAAGGTGCTTCGGCCGGTTGCCGGTCGGCCGGGGATGTGGACCGGTCAGCCCGGGATGCGATCCATGGAGTTGAAGCGGCTGCGCAGGTGCAGCACCGCCTTGGTGTGGATCTGGCAGACACGTGACTCGGTGACCCCGAGGACCCTTCCGATCTCCTGGAGGGTCAGGCTCTCGTAGTAGTAGAGCGTGAGCACGATCTTCTCTCGCTCCGGCAGCCCGTTGACGGCCTGCGCCAGCATCTGACGCGTCTCCGCCACCTCGAAGGCGCCCATCGGGCCGTGCGAGGAGCGGTCTGCGATGGTGTCGCCGAGCGTGATCGACTCTCCCCGCTCGCCCGATCCGGTCAGGATCTCGTCGAGGGCCGCGAGTCCCACGTTGGCGATCTGGTTCAGGGCGGTCTGGAGCTGCTCGTCGGTCCAGCGAAGCTCGCCCGAGAGCTCCTCGTCGGTCGGCGCGCGGTGGAACTTGGCCTCGAGCTTGGCATAGGCACGCTCGATCTGGCGGACCTTGGAGCGCACCGAGCGCGGCACCCAGTCGATCGAGCGGAGCTCGTCGAGGATCGAACCCTTGATCCGGCTGATGGCGTAGGTCTCGAACTTGTAGCCCCGTTCCGGCTCGAACTTGTCGATCGCGTCGATGAGGCCGAACATCCCGTAGCTCACCAGGTCTGACTGCTCGACGTTGTTGGGCAGACCCACAGCCAAGCGGCTCGCCACGTACTTCACCAACGGCGAGTAGTGCACGATCAGCGCCTCACGCGCCCTCGTCGTGCCGGCCTCCTTGTAGGACGACCACAGGCGCTCGAGCTCGATCTCGGGGGTGTCCTCGGTCCGGGTTCGGGTGGTCATCAGGCCCTCGGGTGGCTCTCTCGGAAGACTCGACTCAGTCGGTCCTTGCTGACGTGGGTGTAGACCTGCGTGGTCGCCAGGTCCGCGTGGCCGAGCAGCTCCTGCACGACCCTGAGGTCCGCTCCACCGTCGAGCAGGTGGGTCGCGAAGGTGTGACGGAGCGCGTGCGGATGCGTCGGGACAGGCGATCGCCGGTCGAGGAGTCGCCGGACGTCCCGGGGACCGAGCCGCCGTCCGCGTCGGTTGTGGAACAGCGCTGCCGCATCGCCGTCCGGGCATGCCCCACCTGCGACCTCGCTCAACCAGGCGGCCCGGAGTCCGCCGGTTCGCTCGGTTCCGGTTCCGTCGCCTCCGGTGTGGAGCCAGCGCTCGAGCTGCTCCACCGCCGGCTCGCTCAACGGGACCACCCGCTGCTTGGAGCCCTTGCCCCAGACCGTCGCCCGTGACAGGACGAGGTCGACGTCGTCGACGTCCATCCCGCACAGCTCCGACACCCGCAGTCCGGATCCGTACAACAGCTCCAGCACGGCGTCGTCACGAGCGCCGGCGATCGGATCCTCGTCGTCGGGATGCTCGTCGAGGACCTGGTGGAGCTCGTCTGCGCGCAGGACCCTCGGCAGCCGGGCCGGTCCGGACGGTGCCGACAGGCCGGTCGTCGGGTCCACGTCCGCGCGTCCGGTGCGGACGCACCACCCGAAGTAGCGTCGCAACGCAGCCATGGTCCGGGCGATCGTTCGGGGCGCCTTGCCTGCCGTCGTCAGATCGGCGAGGTACGCCCGCACGTGGTCCCGCTCGACGACGGCGGGAGACAGGACGCCCCGGGATCCGGCCCACTCGACGAAGGCGCTGACGTCCCGGTCGTAGACGCAGAGGGTGGAGGACGCGAGCGGCATCGCTTCCACGAAGCCTCCGATCTCCCACGACCCGTTCGACACCAGTGCACCCTCGTCCATCGACAACTGCTCTCCGTAGCGTAGCGAACGCTTTCCGTGATGACACCCGGCACGTCGCGACCACGCAACCGGTCGACCCTACGACGGCCGAGCCGCTCGACCGGGGACCGCCGCCGGTGCGACCCGTTCGACGAACGGACCGCTGCGCTCGGCCCATCCCAGCGACTCGAGCTCTCCCAGCGCGACCGACAGCCGCCCCAGATCGAGCCCGCTCTCCCTGGCCAGGGTCTCGATCGGAATCGGAGAGAACCCCAGCAGGTCGATCACCGCCGCAGCATCGCCGTCGGGAGCCCTCCTCGACTCGCCCGTCCGCCCCGGCCCACCCTGCCGAACGACATCCCCCTTCGTTGTCCATCCGAGGGCGAGGAGCACGTCATCGACTCCGCTGCACATCCCCGCGCCGTCAGCGATCAGACGATTGGTCCCCGACGACGCAGGGCTGTCCACGGGTCCCGGCACGGCGAGCACCGTCCTGCCCCGCCGCTCGGCCTCCTCGACCGTCGACATGGAGCCGCCGGTCTCGGCGGACTCGACCACCACCACGACCTCGGCCAGGCCCGCGAGGATCCGGTTCCGCACCGGGAAGCGCCACGGAGCCGGTGCCGTCCGGGGTGCCACCTCCGAGAGCACGACACCGTGCTCGACCACGTCACGGGCGACATCGGCGTTGGTGACGGGTCCCGGAGCGTCGACCCCGCCCCCCACCACCGCTGCGGGTCCGACGGCACCCGCTCCGGACCCACCACCGTGGGCGGCGACGGCACCTCGATGAGCCGCTGCGTCGATGCCCAGCGCCAGGCCCGACACCACGCACACCCCGCTGGCAGCGAGGCCCCGACCCAGCTCGTTGGCCACCCGTCGTCCGTAGCCTGTCGCCTTCCTCGTGCCCACGATCGCCACCCGACGCTCCGCCAACACGTCCGGATCGCCCCTGTGGAACAGCACCACCGGCGGATCCGGGTCATCGACCAGGCACGCCGGGTATCCGGGCTGACCCAACGACACGACCCCGATCCCTGCCCGACGCCAGTCCCTCCAGCGTCGGGTTGGGTCGACTCCCCGGGCGGCGTCGGCCCACCCCGCCGACGCGGCACGGGTCGGACCCGGCATCGCAGCCACGACCGCGGCCGGGATGGACCCCGAGACGACCCGGCTCCACACCTCCTCGGGACTGCCGCTCCGGAGCAGGTGCCTCAAGGTGGCCGGACCGAGCCCGTCGAGCCCGACCAGCGCTCCCAGGTAGGCCTCGTGCGGGATCGGCTCCTCCTCAGCTCTCCCAGCGGACCCGCGACCACCGTGCCCGGTCATGCCGCGAGTCCCAACGCCCGGTCCTGGGCCCGTAGAGACAGGGCCTCTTGGACGTGTGTCGACCCGATCGGCCCCTCCTGCCCGTCGAGGTCCATGAGCGTCAGCGCCACGGACCGCACCCGCTGCGCCCCACGCATGGTCAGCCGACCGGCTGCGAGACGGTCGCGCAGGACATCGATGGCTGCGCCGGTGAGCGGAGCACACCGTTCCAGCGCCCCACCTCTCAACTGTCGGTTCACGGTGACACCGCGCCCTGCGGCGCGTTCGCGTGCCCGCTCGACCCGCACCCTCACCGCCGCCGACGATTCACCCTGGGAGCGGTTGCCGAGGACCGATCCGGCAGGCGGCGGATCGACCCAGAGGCCCAGGTCGAAGCGGTCGAGAAGCGGCCCGGAGAGTCGCCGCAGGTACCGCTGCACCTGCACAGCGCTGCAGCGGCAGTCTCCGACCGGACCCGCACCGCACGGACACGGGTTGGTCGCCCCCACCAGCAGGAACCGCGCCGGCAGGGTGGCCCCGACATGAGCGCGGGCCACTTGGACCGTTCCGGACTCGAGTGGTTGGCGGAGAGCGTCCAGGTGCGATGCCGGGAACTCGCCCAGCTCGTCGAGGAACAGGACCCCGCCGCTCGCCAACGAGATCTCTCCCGGTCGCAACACGGTCGATCCACCTCCGATGAGCGCCACGAGCGACGCCGTGTGATGTGGTGACCGCAACGGAGGACGTCGGATCAGCTCCCGGGTGCCGTGCAGAGCGCCGGCAGCGGAGTGCACCCTCGACACGTCGAGAGCGGCCTCGTGATCGAGGTCGGGGAGGATCCCGGGCAGTCGCTCGGCCAGCATCGTCTTGCCCCCGCCCGGCGGCCCGACCATCAACAGGTGGTGACCTCCGGCCGCCGCGACCTCCAACGCCCGGCGGGCCACCGTGTGGCCCTGCACCTCGGCCAGATCCGGATCATCCACGGACCGGCGACCGGAGGACGAACCGGCGGGTTCCGCGTCTGCCCACGGGCCCTGGCCCTTCAGAGCGGAGACCAGCTCCTTCAGCGAGCGGGCGCAGCGGACCTCTGGCCGAACCAGCGCAGCCTCGACGGCGTCGGACGACGGCACGACAGGGCGCACGTCGCCCATCGCCTCGCACAGGGGCAACGAGCCGACGACATGACGCAGCTCGCCGTCGAGGCCCAGCTCCCCGATGAAGCCGAGACCGTCGAGCGCCGCGGGTTCGACCTGCTCCGTCGCGACCAGCAGGCCCAGAGCGATGGGCAGGTCGAGGCCCGAGCCGGCCTTGCGGAGGTTGGTCGGCGCGAGGTTCACGGTCACCCGCGTCTGACGGAACGTGAACCCCGACGACAGGATCGCGGCCCGGACCCGGTCGCGGGACTCCCGGCACGACGTGTCGGGCAGGCCGACGATGCTGAACGCAGGGAGGCCGTCTGACACGTGGACCTCGACGCTGACCGGGTGACCACGGACCCCGATCAGGGTCGCTGAACGGACGATCGCGAGCACGGAACCCTCCTCGGACGGACGACGAGGTGAACGTACGGTCGCGACGCCGCCTCCGGCCCGGCGTTCGACCGGGGACCGCTCCCCGGTCGACGCGGCGCGATGATCTCCCCATGGGCCTGAACCCGCACCACCAGCACCGCCGGTCGGCATGGGACTACGTGCTTGTCGCGGCGGCCCTCCTCGTCGCAGCGGGGCTCGTCGCCTGGGCATTCCTCGGCTGACCGACTGACCGACCAGACCGACTGTGCGTGACTACACCGCGACCGCCGAGTGCGAGGTCAGGCGCATCCAGCCGTACGAGGCCCGCAAGACCTACATCTGTCCGGGCTGCAACCGGGACATTCCGGCCGGCACCGGACACATCGTCGCCGTCCCTCTCGATGCTCCGGACCTGCGCCGCCACTGGCACCGTGGCTGCTGGGACCGGCGCCTGACCAGAGCTCCCCGCTCGTGACCCGGACCTTCGGACACCGACTCAGAACGCGTCCTCGATCACCTCGAGACGACCGCCGGAGACCCCGGCGACGTCGAAGCGAAGCCGACGCGACCGAACGTCGTGCGTCGTGAGCCACTGCACCGCGATTCGTCTGATCCGCCGCTGCTTGTCCCACCCGACTGCCTCGAACGGGGTACCGAACCGACCGGTGGAACGGGTCTTCACCTCGCAGAACACGATGACGTCCTCATCGACGGAGCGGAGCACGAGATCGACCTCACCCGAGGGACACCGCCAGTTGCGGTCGAGGAGCACGTAGCCCCGCTCGAGGTACCAACGTTCGGCGAGATCCTCGCCGTGGGCACCGAGGCGGAGATGGTCATAGCGCCGTGAGGCGCGATCGTTGGACATGGTTCCCCCTTCGCCGGCGGAGCCGGCGGGATTCCGATGGAAGGGGGAAGCGTGGGAGCGCGACGGTCAGTCGCGCTTCTCCTTGATCTTGGCGGCCTTCCCGACCCGATCGCGGAGGTAGTACAGCTTGGCCCGACGCACGTCGCCGCGGGAGTGCAACTCGATGCGGTCGATGATCGGCGAGTGGAGCGGGAACGTGCGCTCGACCCCGACGCCGTAGGAGAGCTTCCTGACGGTGAAGGTCTCCTGGAGACCGCCCCCCTGCCGGGCGATCACCGCCCCCTGGAAGACCTGGACCCGCTCCTTGTTGCCCTCGATCACCTTGACGTGCACCTTGAGGGTGTCGCCGGGCGCGAAGTCGGGGATGTCGGTGCGGAGGCTGGCCTGGTCGATGAGGTCGGTGGTCTTCATGGAGATCTCCTGGGGCGCCGTCCTGTTGACCGCGTCCGCGGTCCTGGCGCACAGCGGAGCGATGATAGTGGACGCGTCGGGGCGGTCGAAACCGGCGCCGGATGCCCGTTGCGAAGCGTCAGCCGACCTTCTGGTAGCCCGTCACGGTCGGCAAGTGGACCGAGACGTCCGACAGCTCCACGCTGCCGCCCAGCCGGGGCAGGCCGTAGAGCGTCGTCGTCGCCACCAGCTGCAACTCGAGCGACGAGTCCGGATCGACACGCTGGGCGACGATCTCGAGCGGCACCTCCACCGAGTGCGTCCGACCGTCCAGGGTGAGCGGGACCGGCGTGATCTGGTTCCCCACCACCAGGCCCGAGGCCGTGTCGACGAGCTGGGCGAACACCCTGGTCGGCCGTCCAGCAGTGCCCCCGGCCCCCGTGGGCTCGGCCCCCGAATAGGTCATCCTCAGCTCCGGCGCCCCGACGACCATGGCCGCCGAATCGACAGGGATCGCGATACGCACAGCATTGGCGGCGGGCGCCGGGATGATCGACCCAGCCACACCCGAGAGGATGTCGGCCTTGCCCGACGGAACGCTCGCCGGGCCTGAGCCGCCCTCAAGGCTCAGCTCGATCGTCCCGGAACCGCTCGCGCTGATCGGCACACCCGCGGCCATCGGATACGAGTCCGCCGTGTAACGGACTCCGTCCTGGTCGAGGAAGTCGAAGCCGGCGCCGGTGTCGACGGACTCGTCGCCCTTCACGTACCGGTCCAGCCAGGAGACCACGCGATCCGCCATGCGCTGCTCGTCACCCGTCTCGGTCAGGCAGGTGCCGTGGCCGCCGCAGTACCAGTACATGGACACCGGCACGCCGGACTCGCCGATCATCCGGTAGTTCGTGACGTCCTCGTCGAGGGTGAAGAGCGTGTCGATCGTGCCGCCCACGACCATCGTCGGAGCGGTGATGTCGGAGACCAGGTCCCCCGGACCCCGGGCCAGGAACCAGTCGCGCTGGGCATCGGTGAGGCTGCCGGTGCTGCTCGCCTGTGCGTAGGACTCGGTGATCATCGGATCGAGCTTCGCCGTCGCCGCGACCTGGGCCAGGATGTTGGCCCAGCCCTGCTTGAAGGTCTGGTCCTTGTAGAGCGCTGTGCCCAGCGAGTGCCAGGCGATGATCGGGACGATCGCATCCACCCGACAGTCGATCGCAGCCGTCACCAGTTGGATGCCGCCTCCATATGACCCGCCGACCATCCCGATCGCGGGGTCGCCGGCCGGCTCCACGGCACCCTCGGCAGGATCGGCAGGACGGTCCATCGCCGCTTCCGGCCTGGCGGACACCCAGTCGATCAGTCGCTGCACGTCTCGGGCCTCGAACTCGACCGAGTCGACCCGGGCGGTGCCTGTCGATCTGCCGAAGCCACGCGGGTCCCAGGTCAGCACGTTGTACCCGGCGTCACGCAGGGTCTTGATGTTGATCGCTCCGAGCACGCCGACCGTGTCGACGTTGGTGTCACCGGCGGAACCCCACCCGGGGCCCATCAGGACGGTCGGAAGCGGACCGTCGGCGGACTCGACCGGGAACCAGTGCACCCGGATCGTCGTGCCATCGAAGGAAGTCAGTTCGTAGTCGCTGGTCGAGTTCGCAACAGCGGTCGCCATCACGGGATCCGACGCTGGGGACTCGCACTCCCTCGGGGCCGTGGACGTCGAGCCGACGTCAGCAGCCTCCCCGGTGGGCGTGGAGGAGCCGCCAGCACCATCGGCCGAGTCCTCGTCGGATGTGCATGCAGCGACCAGCGCTGCTGCTGCCACGACCCCGATCAGAGCGATCAGGACCCGGGCGGTCACGACCCTGGAGCGACCGGTTGCCACACGACCCATCCGACCCATCTGTCCCCGTCCACCGATCCGACCCATACGGCGCACCCGCCCCTGTCAGTCCGCCTCGAGGGAGAACTCGGCCAACAACTTGCGCTCCTCGTCCGTGACACCGCCGCGGGCGTCGATCAGATCGGGGCGGCGCTCGACCGTGCGCACCAGCGCCATCGCCCGACGCCAGCGCGCGACCCGGGCGTGGTCCCCGGATCGGAGCACCTCGGGCACCTCCCAGCCACGGAACTCCGCCGGCCGCGTGTACTGCGGATGCTCGAGCAGGCCGTCGGAGAACGACTCCTCGTCGGCCGACGCGTCGTTGCCCATCACGCCCGGCACCAGCCGCCCCACCGCTTCGAGGACCACCATCGCGGCCACCTCACCACCGGCGATGACGACATCACCGATCGACAGCTCGTCGTCCACCAGATGGGTGCGGACCCGGTCGTCGACCCCTTCGTAGCGACCGCACAGCAACGAGAAGCCGTCGAGCCCCGCCAGCTCACGCGCCATCGCCTGGTCGAGTGTGCGACCTCCGGGGCCCAGCAGGTACAGAGGCCTCGGCGGCCGGACCCGTTCGACGGTGTCGAAGACCGGACCGGGCGTCAGGACCATGCCCGCCCCTCCACCGAAGGGAGCGTCGTCGACGCTGCGGTGCACGTCGGTCGCGGCGTCGCGCAGATCGTGGGTGCGGATGTCGAGCAGGCCCCGCTCCTGCGCCTTGCCCAGGAGGCTGGTCGATGCGAACCCGGCCACCATCTCCGGGAAGATCGTGATGACGTCGATCCGCACGGTCGGTCCGCTCTTCGACGACCGGCTCAGGAGCCGAGCTCGAACAGGCCGTCGGGCACGTCGACCGAGACCACGCCGTCGGTCGGCCCGGCGACGACGAAAACCACCGGCACCAGCGCGCCGGAGTCGAGGACGAGCAGGTCTGCAGCGGGATTGTCCTGCACGGCCGTGACCACTCCGCGGTCGACGCCGTCGCCGCTGCGCACCCTGCAACCCACCAACTCGTGGACCCAGAGCTCGTCGGGATCATCTAGAGGCTCCGCACGGAGCTCGAGACCACGCAGCGCCTCAGCCGCCGTGCGGTCGTCGTGGCCGACGAAGCGGACCAGCCACCGGTCGCCGTGTCGTCTCGAAGACGCGACCTGGAGTGCGCCGACGTCGGAGTCGAGCACTGAGCCCCGGTCCAGCCGTTCGGTGCGGTTGGTCACGAGGACCACGTTCACCTCGCCGTTCAGCCCGTGGGCCTTGGCGATCCGACCGACCTCGAGCAGTTCCACCGCCCCGAACGCTCAGTCGGGGTCAGTCGAGGAACTCGACGTCGATCTCGACGCCGTCGTGGGCAGCAGCGGCCCGGGTCACCGTGCGGATCGCGTTGGCCATGCGGCCTCGCTTGCCGATGATCCGGCCCATGTCGCCATCGGCCACGCGAAGGTTGACCTGCGTCCGACGTCCCTTGTCGTCGATGTCGACGCGGACCTCGTCGGGGACGTCGACCAGAGACCTGGCGATGTGGTCGAGCACCGCGGCGGCGTGCTCGGGACGGGGCTCGTCGTCAACGTCGTTCGACACGTCTTCGGCTGCCTGGTCCTCAGGCACCTGGTCGTCTGTCACTTCTTGGCCTTGGCCGACTCGAACTCTTCCCAAGCGCCCGAGATCACGAGCAGCTTCTGCACCCGCTCGGACGGCTGCGCGCCCTTCTTCAGCCAGTCGACGGCCTTCTCGTTGTCCATGGTGACGGCGGAGGGCTCACGACGCGGGTCGTAGGTTCCGACGATCTCGATGAACCGGCCGTCGCGCGGCGAACGGGAGTCTGCGGCGACGATGCGGTAGGTGGGCTGCTTCTTCTTGCCCATCCGCATGAGGCGGAGTCGAACTGCCACGTAGTTGTCCTTCTGCTGTCTGAAGAGCTGCCGAAGCGTCCGGTCATGGACGCCGCAGCGGCGCGGTTGAGGTCGGTTGCCTGTTCGGGTGGACGAGCGCGACACGCACGTGATCCCGACGTAGGGCAGCGGCCCATGATGGTCGCCAACAGCGCCGGAGGCAAGCTCCCTCAGCGGCCAGGCGTCCACGCGCGATCACAGGTCGCAGCGGATCACTCCTCCAGGGCTTGTCGGAGGCGGTTCTGTTGCGCTCGGCTTTCACCCCTACCGGCCGAAGCCGGGGATCAGGACAGCTTGGGGAAACCACCGCCCTTGGGCATCTGGGCCTCCATCTCCTCGAGCGTCGGGAGGGCGAAAGCGGCCTTGTTCATCGGCGCCGGACCCTTCGCTGTCACCCGGCCGCCCTTCTTGGCCTTCTTGCCACCCTTGCGCGCGCCCTTCTTCCGGCGAGGGGCCTTGCCCATCTCCTTCATCATCTGGCGCATCTGCTTGAACTGCGTGATGAGCTGGGTGACCTCCGCTGCCGTGGTGCCAGAGCCCTTCGCGATCCGGGTTCGGCGGGAGCCGTCGATGATGCCTGGCTCGACCCGCTCCGCCGGGGTCATCGACTTGATGATCGCCTCGACGTGTCCGATCTGGCGGTCGTCGATGTCGACGTCGCGGATCTCCTTCGGCACTCCTGGGAGCAGTGCGAGGACACCCGACATCGGGCCCATCTTCTTGATCGCCTGCATCTGGTCGAGGAAGTCGTCCAGCGTGAAGGTGCCGTCGAGGAGCCGAGCCGCCGCGGCCTCAGCCTCCTCCTGCTCGAACGCCGTCTCGGCCTTCTCGATGAGGGTGGCGAGGTCGCCCTCCCCCAGGATCCGGCCCGCCAGACGGTCGGGGTGGAACAGGTCGAAGTCCTCGAGCTTCTCGCCGGTGGACGCGAAGGCGATCGGTCGACCGACCACCTCCTTGACCGACAGGGCGGCGCCGCCGCGGGCGTCGCCGTCGAGCTTGGTGAGGACGACGCCGTCGAGCTCCAGCGTCTGGTGGAACGACTCGGCGACGGTGACCGCGTCCTGACCGGTCATGGCGTCGACCACGAGGAAGGTGTGGTCGGGATCCAGCGCGTCCGAGATGCGTCGGACCTGGTCCATCATCTCGGCGTCGATCGCCAGACGTCCGGCTGTGTCGACGATCAGGACGTCACGGCCACGACGGCGCGCCTCTTCGACCGCACCCTCGGCCACCGCGACGGGGTCGCCTTGGCCCGAGGCCACGACGTCGTCGTCAGCCGACCAGACCGGAACGTCGATCTGGGCGCCGAGCGTGCGGAGCTGCTGCACAGCTGCCGGACGCTGGAGGTCGGCGCCCACGAGGATCGGGTTGCGTCCCTGGGCCTTGAACCAGCGAGCGAGCTTCGCCGAGTTGGTGGTCTTGCCCGAGCCCTGGAGGCCGGCCATGAGGACGATCGTCGGCGGCTTCGATGCGTATGTGATCCGCATCGTCTCGCCGCCCAGCGTGGCGGTCAGCTCATCGAGGACGATCTTCTTGACCTGGAGCGCAGGGTTGAGCGCCTGGGACAGGTCCTCGCCCACCGCTCGCTCGCGGATCCGTCCGAGCAGCGACTTGACGACGTTGAAGTTGACGTCGGCCTCGAGCAGGGCGAGACGGATCTCACGGAGGACCTCGTCGACGTCGTCCTCGGACAGACGCCCCTTGCCGCGCAGGCGCGTGAAGATGCCGTCGAAACGGTCGGAAAGTGACTCGAACATCGGCATCCCACGCTACCGGCGCGCACACGCGCCGGGGCAACCGTCAGCCCGATGGCCCGTGACGGGCTGAAGGCGGCGGTCCGTGGCGGGCAGCGCCTCGCCTGTGCACGGTGTTCATGACCAGTCCTCGGGCGGTGGTGATCGCGAACCAGCCCGCCTTCGCCCCGCCGGGCCCGTCGGAGAAGTCCGGGTCGTCGTCGGGATCGGCCGGTCTGAGGGTCCAACCCTTGCGGTGCACCACCCCGTGGTGGTGGCGGCACAGCAGCACCATGCTGCACATCACCGTCGCTCCGCCCTGTGCGTGAGGATGCACGTGATGGGCGTCGCACCACGCCGGCGGACAGTCGCAACCCGGGAACACGCACCCACCGTCGCGGGCTTCCAACGCCCGCCTCTGTGCCCTCGAAGGACCCCGGTCGGTCTCACGACACGCGACGAATCGTCCCGATGGATCGAGCTGCAACTCCGATACGTGGAAGTTGCAGCACAACAGCTCCCACTCCCCCGTTCCGAGCTCCAACGGCACTCCCGCAGGCGTCGACAGCGACCAGTCGGCCGGCGGGGCAGATCCATCATCGGTTGCCGATCCGACGGCGTTGGTGGACCCACCCCAGATCTCGGCGATTGGCAAGACCCCGGATCCGGAAGCGGGTTCTGCGATCAGCGACAACTCCGCCACCGGACGCTTCGCCGAGCCGATCTCGACCGACGCCCCACGACGCACCAACTCCAACAGCGCCTCGGCTCGAAGCTCGGTCCGAGACGGCATCGCCAGGCCAGGGCACTCCTTGATGTCGTCGCGATAGCGCCGCCACAGCCGGTTGGTCGCCGACTCCACCAGCTCCTCGAAGCTCGCCCCCTCGGCCCCGACGAGCGTGCCGCCGAGCAGCAGCTCGTCACCGCTACGACGAGCAGACACGCGACTACGACCGGGCTCGGGGTCGTGACCTCCGTCGGCATCTGCGTACCGGGCCAGGTCAGACAACAGGACGGCGAACTGCGAGAACGACGGTTCGGCGGCCGACAGGGCGAGAAGTGCGTCCTGAGCACCTTCCAGAGCCTCGGAGTTGCGGTCGTTGATCTTCGACGCGATCAGCTCGACCCGTTCAGGGGTGATCTCACCGCGACCCAACGCTGCGGCCAAGAACGGCATCGATGACCGCAACCGCTTCGCGGAGCGAGCCTCCCGGCCGACCGACTGACGGGATCGACCGTGGCGACGCTCGAACCACACGGCGCTCGACGTTCCGTACCTCGCGTCGCAGACCCCGCGGGATTCCAACTCCACGAGGACCGCTCCCGTCGCCGCGCTCAAGGAACGACGAACGAGCTCGAGATCGTCGAACACCCCGAGGCACTCGTCATCGGACAAGCCGTCCACGTCCAACGCAGCCAGCGTCCGGACCGCCACCACCGCGTCGTGGGCTGCATCGACCGACGCTACGGAGGCACCGGCCGGAAGGAACCCGACGAAACCCGGCCCCTCGGGCAGACCCGCGGCCCCGTCGGCACCGAGCGGGCCCTGGCCCGCCCCCGCTGAATCACCGTCGCGACCGCTCCCGCGGCCGTGCCGATCTCCGCTCTCACCCTGCGAATCCCCAGTCGAACGCATGTTCGATATCGTACTCCTCCCCTCTGACACTCGGAGGCGCCATCCCCTCGCTGATCGATGCACGGGTGACGGCACAGGTCGGGTCGCGCGCAGACCTGACGTTCCCGGCGCTGGCGCATCCCGGCTGCCCGGAGGACGAACTCCGCTCGGCCGCTCCTGCCCGGATCGGTTCGAGCCGGGATGCCGATACCCACGCCGCCAGCCTCCACGCCTACGAGTTGCACCTCGCTCTGCTGGAACAGCAGTACAACGCTGTCAGCGGCCGGACAGGGATGCTCGACTCGATCGCTCAGAGGCTGAATCGGATAGCCGGCTGACGATCAGACGACCGACTTGCACTGGCCGATCGTGTGGCCGCCGACGACGTTGACCGAGCCGGGGACGAAGCCTCCGGAGATGCCCGGCTCGAGCCCTCCACAGATGAGGTTTCGTCCGACCGTGTTGCGGACGACGTAGACGGCATCACCCTCGTGCGGCGCCGTCACGGTGATGGCGATCAGGATGGCGTTGCCACCGATGTTGTTGAACATGACGCCGACCCACTCAGCGGTCACACCGCCGACGATCAGGTTGCCACCGATCGTGTTGTTCTTGACCGACCATGGGATCGCTCCCCCGCCTTCGACCAGCACGACGTTCCCCTTCACGGTGATCCCGTTGAGGAGGACGGTGTCGGCGCCGAAGGCCACGACGCTGCCCCTGACCGTGATGGTCGAGTGACCCTCGGGCTCGATAATGCACTCGTGTCCGGAGTTGCCGACCAGAGCCGGCGGTTGACAACCGAGACCCAGGATCGAGCCCCGACCGGCGGTGACGTTTCCACGGACCTTGATGGTCGACGGGGCGCTCTGCGCGTCGAGAGCAGCACCCGCCCCGACGTGGACGCTGCCCTTCACGTCGATGACGGCTCCGGGTGCGACCGCGCACGCGCCTTCGACCCGGATGCTCGAGTAGGTCCCTGACGGGATCGGCGTGAGGTTGCCGGTGGCGAAGTCGCCGCCGGTGCAGACATAGGCCTTCGGGCCGTACCCCGAGTGGGCCGAGGCGACACCCGCCGAGAACACGAGCGTTCCGGCGATGGTGGCGACCGCAAGGCAGACGAGTCGTATCAACTTCCACATGGTCGGCTTCCTTCTTCCCCCAGACTCCTCCAAGGAGTCGGTCTCCGTTTGGACGGGAGCACGGAACGATCCCCCCGGATTCGACGTGCTCCTCGATCGACCCTACGCCTACATCGATCGCAGTACAACGGGATCCTCGGACCTCGGCAAGCGACCCCGACTGGTCGAGCGCTTCGGTCCGCGGGCCGTCGAGGGCACGGGCCTGCTTTTCTCGGGCGCCGGACTCACGATGTTCGGCTGGGTGACACCGACGACGTAAGTGGCGATGTTCCTCCCGGCGGCGGGGCGCTCGGCATCTCGATGCTCGCCGCTGCGGCCGTCATGCTCCTGGACGCGGTCCTCGTCTGGGTCAGAGAGGTGCGCCCCGGCGACACCCTGTCGGGAATGGCCGGCGACTGAGGACGTTGGACCGACCGTGCGCATCACCATCTGGTCCGACATCGTCTGCCCCTGGTGCTACCTCGGGTCCCGCCGTCTCGCCTCTGCGGTCGAGCGGTTCTCGGAGACGCATCCCGACGAACCGGTGACGGTGCGGTGGCGGGCGTACGAGCTCGATCCCGGCGCCCCTCCGGACCCGAGGCCGATGAGACCGGTCATCGATGCCAAGTACGGCCCGGGAGCGTTCGACTCGATGACGACCCGGCTCCGCTCCCTGGGTTCGGCAGAGGGGATCGACTACCGCTTCGAGGAGACCCTCCGGGTCAACACCTTCGACGCTCATCGGCTCATGGCATGGGCCGGCTCGCTCGACGAGGTGGGCCCTGCCGATGCACAGGACCACCTGTCGGACGCACTGTTCCTCAGCTACTTCACCGAGGGCCGCAACGTGGCCGATCACGGCGCCCTCGTCGAGATCTGCGGTTCTGCCGGCCTCGACGTGGATGCGGCGACCGAGGTGCTGGCATCGGGAGCGTTCGCCGATGAGGTGCGCGAGGACGAGGCCACCGCGAGGGCCAACGACATCACGGGTGTTCCCGCGACAGTGGTCGACGGACGACTCCTCGTGCCCGGAGCGCAGGAGGTCGACACCTTCCTACGCGTGCTCGAGAAGGCGGCGAGCACCTCGGTCTGAGCGCTCGACAGACGGAGTCGACAGAAGCGCGACCCGGGTCGTCTACCTTGAGCGTCGTGGCGGATCCCGAGCTCCGTGATCCGGGTGGCGCCCCGGTGCTCCTGACCCCCGGGCCGCTCACCACCAGCCGTCGGACCCGGCAGGCGGCAACGGTGGACCTCGGATCGTGGGACCGTGACTTCAACGAACTCACCGCCGATGTCCGCCGTCGTCTTCTCCTGGCGGCGGGCTCCCGGCGGGACATGTGCTGCGTACCGATGCAGGGGTCCGGGACGTTCGCCGTCGAGAGCGCCGTCAGGGCGCTGGTGCCCCACGGTGCGGCGGTGGTGGTCGTCGTCAACGGCGCATACGGCAGACGCATCGCCATGCTCGCCGAGCAGGCCGGACGCCGGTCCATCCTCATCGAGGGCGCATGGGACGAGGTGCCCGACCCGACTGCGCTCGGAGCGCTTCTCGACGCGCATCCCGAAGCCACCCACGTCGCCGTGGTGCACTGCGAGACGTCGACCGGGTTGCTGAACCCGGTCGAGGAGCTGGCCGATCTCGCCGACTCGCTGGGCAGGCGACTGATCGTCGATGCCATGAGCAGCTTCGGGGTCCTCGACCCGGCCATCGACCACCCCGCCGTCGATGCCGTCGTCGCAGCGTCAGGCAAGTGCCTGGAGGGCCTGCCCGGCGTCGGCTTCGTGCTCATGCCGCCCGACGTGCTGGCCGACACCGCCGGCAACTGCGACTCGCTGTCTCTCGACCTGCTCGACCAGCACTCCTACATGGAGCAGACCGGCCAGTGGCGCTACACGCCACCGACGCACGTGGTCGCCGCGCTCCGGGAGGCGCTCGTGCAGTACGACGAGGAAGGCGGTGCCGTCGCGCGGCTGGACCGGTACCGGGCCAACAGCGCTGTGTTGAGCGACGGAATGGCCGACCTCGGGTTCCGCCAGTACCTGGCCGAGCACCTACGTGCCCCGATCATCCACACCTTCCATTCCCCGTCGCACCCTGCCTGGTCGTTCCCGGACTTCTACGACCGGGTGAAGGAGCGCGGGTTCGTGCTCTACCCCGGCAAGCTCACCGATGAGGAGACGTTCCGGGTGGGCTGCATCGGGGCGATCGACCAGGCCGTGATGAGAAGCGCGATCGGTGCGATCGACGCAGCGCTGGCCGACATGGGCATCAAGATCGACGAAGCACCGGAGGGACGGGCCAGATGAGGACCGAGATCGTGGTCATGGACATGGCCGGCACCACCGTCGCCGACGACGGCCTGGTGCTCGACGCGTTCACCAGAGCGGTGGGATCGCTCGGCATCGGGACGAGCGACGAGCGCTTTGCGCCGATGATGCGCCACGTCATGGACACGATGGGCGAATCGAAGATCACGGTGTTCCGGGCGCTGTTCGACGGCGACGACGCGCTGGCACGGGAAGCCAACGCCGCCTTCGAGAGCGCCTATGAGGATCTCGTCGCAGGCGGGGCCTGCGAGGCGTTGCCCGGCGCCGAGCAGACGATCTCGTCGCTGCGGGGACGGGGCGTGAAGGTGGCTCTGACGACGGGGTTCTCCCCGCAGACCCGCGACGCGATCCTCGACGCGCTCGACTGGCGTGGTCTTGTCGACCTGGCCCTGTCGCCGGCCGACGTCGGACGCGGCCGTCCGTTCCCCGACCTCAACCTGACGGCGTTGGTCCGCCTGGGCGGCACCGACGTGCGGGCCATGGCCACCGTCGGCGACACCGCCTACGACATGAGCGCCGGTCTGGCCTCCGGCGCCGGAGTGGTGTGCGGGGTCCTCACCGGCGCTCACGACCGCCGGAAGTTGGAAGAGGCGGGAGCGCACCACGTCCTCGACTCGATCACCGACCTGGCGGGCTTCCTCGACCTGACCTGACCTGACCTGACCTGACCTGCGACGCCCATGACCCTCGCGTTCTGTGTGCATCTCACGTCGTCCTGCGACGTGAGATACACACAAAATCCGGAAAGGAAGAGGGTGCGGGGGTCAGCTCTCGGCGAAGAGCGCGTCGACGAACTCGTCTGCATCGAAGTCCACGAGGTCGGCCGCAGTCTCGCCGAGCCCGACCAGCTTGATCGGGATGCCGAGCTCGGAGCGGATGGCGAAGACGATGCCGCCCTTGGCTGAGCCGTCGAGCTTGGTGAGCACGACGCCCGTAACGTCGGTCGCCTCGGTGAACTGACGGGCCTGCTGGAGTCCGTTCTGGCCGGTCGTTGCGTCGAGCACCAGCAGGACCTCGGTGACCGTGCCATCGCCCTTGTCGGCAACCCGGCGGACCTTGGACAGCTCGTCCATGAGGTTCGACTTGGTGTGCAGGCGCCCGGCGGTGTCGGCAAGCACCACATCCGCTCCCTTGGCCGAGGCCGACGCGATGGCGTCGAAGATGATCGAGCTCGGGTCGCCGCCCTCGGCGCCGCGGACGATGTCGGCGCCGCATCGGTCCGCCCACATCGACAGCTGCTCCGCTGCGGCGGCACGGAAGGTGTCGCCGGCGGCCATGACGACCTTCCGGTCCTGGTCGGCGAGCCTCCGGCCGAGCTTGCCGATGGTCGTGGTCTTGCCCACCCCGTTGACCCCGACGAACAGCCAGACCGTCGGCCTGGTGTCGGCCACGTCCAGGTCGACCGGACCCGCGAGCCGGACCTTCATCTCGTCCTTGACCGCCTCGATCAGCGCGTCTGGGGTGGTGATCGACTTCTCCTTGACCGTCGCCCGGACCGCGTCGAGGAGCGCCTGGGTCGGGCCGATGCCGACGTCGGCCCGGATCATCGCCTCTTCGAGATCGTCCCACGTCTCGGCGTCGATCGTCGACCGGGACAGGATCCCCCCGACGTAGCCCGAGAAGGTCGAGCGCGCCCGCGTCAGGCGATCCCGGAAGGACGGACGGACCAGCTCCTCGAGCGCCTGACCCGCCTCCCACTCCGCCTCGGCGGCCTCGGCAGCCGCGATGTTGGCGGCCTCCTCCTCCTCGGTCAGCTCCGGGCCGGTGATCTCGATCGTCGAGCCGAACACCGCACCGCGGGGCTCGACGACCTCGACCTCGGGTCCGTCGAGATCGCCACGGTCGTCAGCTGTCGGCGCCTCCCTGGGCGGGACAGCCCGCTCGTCGGTGAGGACGCCGACGGATCCACCGTCGGGTGGCGGTTCCAGCGACTCGCCCCGACCCCGCCGCGAGACGAGCACGGCTCCGGCGACGACCAGCACGACGGCGAACAGGGCGACGATCACGACGAGTTCCATCGGCAGGGAGCCTACAAGTGACCCGATCACGGCAAGCTGAAGGGCGGATCAGCTGCCGGCGCATGTGAGGCGCGGACACCACAGCGATTCCCGTACCGTTCAGTACCGACCCTCGTGACGGATCCGCCGCTGCGAGGGGCCCGCGAACGACCGGAGAGCGAACCGAACGTGGACCAGACCTCGACGACCACAACCCCGGCTGCCGACGTGGAACGGCTCCTGTTCGAGCTGAAGAAGGTGATCGTCGGACAGGATCGAGCGATCGAGCGCGTCCTGACCTGCCTCCTGGCCGGGGGTCACTGCCTGCTCGAATCCGTTCCCGGGCTGGCCAAGACCCTGACGGTGGAGACTCTGGCTTCCTCGGTCGGAGGCACGTTCTCACGCATCCAGTTCACGCCGGACCTACTGCCGGCAGACCTCGTGGGCACTCGGATCTACCGAGCCTCGACCGAGGAGTTCGACGTCGAGCTCGGTCCCGTGTTCGCCAACTTCGTCCTTGCCGACGAGATCAACCGTGCACCGGCCAAGGTCCAGTCCGCCCTGCTCGAGGTGATGGCCGAGCACCAGGTGACCATCGGAGGACGACGGTTCGAGGCACCTGAACCGTTCCTCGTGCTCGCCACGCAGAACCCCATCGAGTCCGAAGGCGTCTACCCGCTGCCCGAGGCGCAGCGCGACCGGTTCCTGATGAAGGTCCTGCTCGACTACCCCTCCCCCGCCGAGGAGGTCGAGATCGTCCAGCGGATGGGCACGAACCCGCCCGAGGCGGAGCAGGCGCTGACCCTGGAGCAGGTGCAGGCGCTCCAGAAGGCGGCCGACGAGGTGTTCGTGGACCGCAGCGTCCTCGAGTACGCCGTCAACCTGGTCCTGTGCACCCGCACTCCCGAGAACTTCGGACTGCCCGAACTGCGCACCTTCATCGAGCTCGGGGCCAGCCCCCGCGCCTCGCTCGGACTCGTCCGGGCCGGCCGGGCGCTCGCGCTGCTGCGCGGCCGCAGCTACATGACGCCGCAGGACGTGTTCGACGTAGCACCCGAGATCATGCGACACCGCATGCTCCTCTCCTACGAAGCGATGGCACAGGACGTGACCGTGGAGCACGTCCTCGCCCGGGTCCTGGGGACCGTCCCCGCTCCCCGGTTGAGCCCGGCGCAGGCCGGTGGAGACCCGTACCAGGGCGGCGACCCCTACTACGGCTCCGGCACCGATGCTGCTGCGTGGGGTGCCCCGATGGCCGCCGCGATCCCCGGGACCACCAACGGCGCCGGGTCGACGGCATGGGGTGGCACCGCTCCGTGAGCGGCCTGTCATCCACCCTGGGACTCGTCGGCGACCGTCCGGCCGAAGAGATCCTCCGTCGACTGACCCTCGACGTGAACCGTCGCCTCGACGGCATGTTGCACGGCGACTTCCTCGGGCTCGTCCCCGGACGGGGCACCGAGCCGGGCGAGACGCGGATGTACGAGCCGGGCGACGACGTCCGCCGCATCGACTGGAACGTCACGGCACGGATGCAGGTCCCCCACATCCGCGAGACGATCGCGGACCGGGAGCTCGAGGCGTGGCTGGTCATCGACCGCTCCGCCCGCCTGGACTTCGGCACCGCCAACTGCGAGAAGCGCGACCTGGCGCTCGCCGCCGCTGCAGGCGTCGGACTCCTGACCGGCCGCGGAGGCAACCGCGTCGGTGCGCTCGTGCTCCGCGGATCCGAGATCACGACCGTTCCACCCCGCCATGGGCGCACGCACCTCCTCGCAATCCTCGAACGGATCCTCGCCTCGCCGCGGGGTGACGGATCCGGTGTTGCTGACCTCGACGCCGCTCTCAAGCGTGCCGGGTCGGTCGCACCCCGTCGGGGACTGGTCGTCGTCGTCTCCGACTTCCTGGACGACCCCGACCGCTGGAGGACGGCACTCGGAACCGTTGCTCTGCGCCACGCGGTGCTGTGCATCGAGATCGTGGATCCGAGAGAGCTCGAGCTGCCCCCCGTCGGGATGGTGCAGTTCAGCGACCCTGCCACCGGCGGAACGCGAGAGGTCAACACCGACGACCCCAGGACCAGGGCGCGCTACGCCGAGGCAGCGGCGGCCCAGCGGGCGACGATCGCGAACGCGATCCGTGGCGCCGGAGCCGACCACCTACAGCTGCGGACCGACGGCGACTGGGTGCTCGACCTCGCCCGCTACGTGTCCCGACGACGGCGTCGGGCGGAGCTCGCCGCCACGACCGCACCCCGCTGAACGAGGCCTGTGAACGATGACTGACTGGTTCCTACAACCCGAACGCCTGTGGCTGCTGCTGGTGGTGGTCGGACTCGCCTGCCTCTACGCGGCGTTGCAGTTCCGCAAGCCGCGCTACACGGTGCGCTTCTCGAACCTGGAGCTCCTCGACTCGGTGGCGCCGAAGCGGCCCGGGTGGCGACGCCACGTGGTCGCCGGGATCTTCCTCGCAGCGGCAGCCGTGCTCGTGGCGAGCTTCGCCCAGCCGGTGATGAACCAGAAGGTGCCGTCGGAGCGCTCGACGATCGTCCTCGCGATCGACACATCGCTGTCGATGGCCGCGACCGACGTGTCGCCGAACCGCATCGAAGCGGCCCAGACCGCGGCCAAGGAGTTCATCGACAAGCTGCCGGACCAGCTCAACGTCGGCCTCATCAGCTTCGCCGGCAGCGCCCAGCTGATCGTGCCTCCCACACAGGACCACGCCAAGGTCAACGCCGCCATCGCCGGCCTGGAGCTCGACAAGTCCACCGCCATCGGAGACGCGGCGAAGCTCGCCGTCCAGGTCATCCAGGACCAGGCCCGCGGCACCGGCGGCAAGAAGGTGGATGGAGCGGTCGTGCTCATGTCCGACGGCGAGACGACCGTCGGCCTCCCCACCGCGGACGCGATCCCCATCGCCAAGAAGGCCGGCGTATCCATCACCACGATCGCCTACGGCACCCAGGACGGTGAGATCACCGTCGACACGGACGGCGACGGCGTCGGCCAGCGGACGAAGGTCCCGGTCAACGTCGAGGAGCTCAGGGGACTCGCCGAGGGAACCGGAGGTACGGCCTACACGGCCGAGTCGGCCCAGGACCTGCGTTCGGTGTACTCGGAGCTCGGATCCACGATCGGCTACGACGAGAAGTCCCAGGACGTCACGTACCGGTTCGTCGGCCTCGGCCTCGTGCTGATGCTCGTCGCCGCCGGCTTCTCGCTCCGCTGGTTCAGCCGGCTGCCGTGAACGAGCAGGACCGACGCGGTCTGCTCGTCAGCCGCTCCTGGCGGTCATTCGAGGACGATGGCGGCGCGTTCGGACACCACACGTGACGAACCCGCCGGCTCCATCGTGACGCCGTAGAGCACGTCGGCCGCCTCCATCGTCCGCTTCTGGTGGCTGACGATGATCAGCTGCGCCGTCTCACGGAACTCCGCGACCAGATCGAGGAAGCGGTGCAGGTTCACATCGTCGAGAGCGGCTTCGACCTCGTCCATCACGTAGAAGGGCGACGGCCGGGACCGGAACACGGCGAACAGGTAGGCGAGCGCCGTCAACGACCGCTCGCCACCCGAGAGCAGCGACAGCTTCCGCACGTTCTTCCCCGACGGCCGGGCCTCCAGCTCGATGCCGGTGCCGAGCAGGTCGTCGGGGTCCGTGAGCTTGAGCCGCCCCTGACCACCGGGGAACAGCGTCTCGAACAGCAGCGTGAAGTTCGTGCTGACATCGGCGAACGCCGCTGAGAAGACGTTGACGATCTCCTCATCGACCGCCTTGATCACCTTCGACAGCTCCCGTCGGGTGCTGCGGATGTCGTCGAGCTGGCCTTCCAGGAAGGTGTTCCGCTCCGACAGCTCTTCGAACTCCTGCAACGCGAGCGGGTTGATCGGACCCATCAGCCGCAGCTCCCGCTCGAGCTCCCGGGCCCGCGCCGGCGCCGAGACGCCGTCGGGGAGGAGCGGGCACTCGGCCGCCATCGCTGCGTCGGGCTCCGTGTCGAGGTCGTGGCGGAGCTGCTCGGTCGCTGAGTCGAGCCGCATGCGTGCCTCCGCATCGGCGATCTCGGCCTTCTGGAGTCGGGCCCTGGCCTCTTCGAGGGCCGCCTCCGACGACGTGCGCTCGGCACGGAGACCGTCGAGACGGGAGGTGACCTCCCGAGTGGCCTCCGACTGACGGCGGCGTTCCTCGCGCAGCGACTGCAACCTGGGCTCCACCACCTCGAGCCGGTCCGTCACGAACGCGGCCAGTCGCTGCGTCGCGACGACGCGCGCCTCGAGGATGACCCGACGGTCCGCAGCGGCAGCCACCTCGGCCCGGTTCCGGGAGAGACGCTCACCGACCTGCTCGAGCCGAGCGCCCACGTACCGGCGCCTCTCCTCGAGCGCAGCGACGCGAACCCCGACATCGGTCCGGCGGGCGTGCACGTCGGCCGAGGCGGCGTCGAGCCGGTCCTTCGCCTCGTTCATGCTGCGCGCGCGCTCACCGAGCTCGGTCTCCGCAGCCTCGAGGGACGGGAGCTGCCCGGCCAGTTCGGCGACTCGCTGCTCCTCCGACGTCAGACGTTCCGCGAGCTCGCCAAGGTGGGCACCGAGAGCGTCGAGCTCCGCACGGGCCTCCTCGACGTCGTGGGCGAGGCGCTCGGACCTCTCTGCAGCCTGTCGTCCCTCGGCGGCGCCACGGTCCCTGACGCGCCCGGCCTCCTGTTCGGCCTCCCGGGCCCGAGCGACCTCGGTCCTGGCGGATTCGACGCGTCGGCGCGCCTCGTCCCTCACCTCGGCGCAACGGACGGCGCGTTCGGCTGCCTCGTCCAGCGCTGCGCCCGTCGCCCCGGATCCGGCCGCCCGCAGTCGCCATCCGGCGGCTCCGAAGCGGTCGCCGCGACGGGTCACCACCACCGACGCGGGCGACGACAGCGAGGCGGACAGCGCAGCATCCACCTCGCCGTCGATCACGACGGCATCGGCGAGGAGGACGTCGAGCACGGCATCGATGCCGGGGGAGGCTGAACCGGCGCCGGACGCCGCCCGCACGTGGAGACGGACCGGCTCTCCGAGCGATGGCGTCGAGGTCGCCGATGGAGCTCGGCCCGCGCCCAGGGCCAGGACCGCGCCGCTGTGGTCACCGGTCTCCAACGCCCGCAGGCAGCGCCGGCCGGCGTCCACGTCGGCCACGACCACCGCCCCCAGGGCCTCCCCCGCTGCGGCTTCGAAGGCCTCCTCCCAACCTGCGTCCACCTCGATCAGGTCGAGCAGCGTGCCGAGCACCCCGTCCAGCCCGGTGAGGCGCTCGGCTCCGGCGCGTTGCCGTGCCTCGTCGAGCGCCATCGTCAACGCCTCGACGCGGGCGGTCCACGCAGACGCGTCCGCCTCGGCGTCGGTCGACGCGTCCTCTGCGGCGATCAGCTCGGTCTCGGCGGCAACACGCAGATCCGTCGCTCCGCTCACAGAGCGGTCGAGTCCGGGAGCGAGCTCGACCGCGACCGCGGCGGCCGCAGCCGCTGCGTCCCGTTCCGCCTCCAGACGTCCCATGCGCTCACGCAGCGTTCCGCGACGCGCCTCCAGGCGTTCCCGGTCGACCGCTGTGCGCTCGATCGCCGAGCGCAACGCAGCGAGCTCCCCCCGCACGGCCGACGCCTCGCCGGACGGGACCGGCACGCCGTCGCCCCACTCCTCGGCGAACTCGTCCCGCTGACGAGCCAGGTCTCCCTCGACCTCGGTGAGCGCCTCCATCTCGTCGGACACCGACGCCCCGTCACGCTCGACCTGCTCGGACTCGCGGATCAGCTCGTGGTGCTCGGCCTCGAGCGAGGCGATGACACCGGCGTCGATCGACGCGCCAAGCTCACGCTCGAGGTTGCGACGACGCTCGCCCAGCAGAGCCATCTGGCCACGGGCCTTCTCGGAGAGCTTCTCGAAGCGGACCAGCAGGTCGCCGAGGTCGCGCCCCCCTAGGCCCGACAGCTGCGCCTCGGTGGCCACGATCCGGGCGTCGAGGTCCGCCAGGACGGCCCTCAACCGGTGGTCCTCTCCACGTAGCTCGGCCTGGTTGCGCGAGGAGTCCTCGAGCTGGGTCCGCAGCCGTGCGATCTCCCGGCCGGAGAGGTGGATCCGTATCGCCGTCAGCTCTGCGACCAGGTCGCCGTGACGGCGGGCGGCGTCTGCCTGGCGCTCGAGCGGTCGGAGCTGACGGCGCACCTCCCTGAGCAGGTCGTTGATGCGGGTCAGGTTGGCCTCGGTCGCCTGCAACCGCCGTTCGGCACGTTCCTTGCGCCGCCGGTACTTCAGGACTCCGGCCGCTTCCTCGATGATGAGACGGCGTTCCTCGGGTCGGGCGTTGAGGACCGCGTCGATGTTCCCCTGCGAGATGATGACGTGCTGCTGACGTCCGACACCGCTGTCCGACAGGAGCTCCTGGATGTCGAGCAGACGGCACGGCACGCCGTTGACCGCGTACTCGCTGTCTCCGCTGCGGAAGAGGAGGCGGGTGATCGTGACCTCGGTGAACTCGATGGGGAGGAGACCGGCCGAGTTGTCGATGGTGAGCGACACCTCCGCCCGACCGAGCTGCGGGAGCTTCGAGGTCCCGGCGAAGATGACGTCGTCCATCTTCTGCGACCGGACAGCCGACGGAGCCTGCGCGCCGAGCACCCAACCGATCGCGTCCACGACGTTGGACTTGCCGGACCCGTTCGGCCCGACGACCACGGTCACGCCCGGTTCGAGCGTCAGCGTGGCGGCGTCGGCGAAGGACTTGAAGCCCTTGATCTGGAGGGTCTTGAGGAACACAGCTCTCCCGTGGGCTCAGACCTGGGTCTGCTCGCAGTAGTACGTGTAGCCGCTGCCGAAGCGCGTCTTCACGATCGGACCCCGGGCCCGCGGGCTCATCTCGCCGTCACGCTTGTACACGGTGAGGTACTCGGCGTACTCCCCCGGCGCCCCCGACAGCGAGACCCAGCCGTCGTCACCGATCGTCGTGCCGCCGTACTTGATGGCCTCGTGCACCGTCTCGACCACGGCCCGGTAGAGCCGACGGATCTCCTGTGCCGAGAGGCTGGTGGTCTGCCGGTCGTATCGGAGGCCGGCGTGGAAGAGGATCTCATCGGAGTAGATCGGACCGATACCGACGAGGAACGTCTGGTCCATCAGCACGGACTTGAGCCTGCCGTCACGGCGGAGGAGCTGCTCTCCGAAGGTCGTCCAGGAGATCGGCTCGTCGACAGCGTCGAACCCGAGCGAGCCCAGCTCCGGGTGAGCCTCCGGCAGGTCATCGGACGGGAGAAGCTCGATCGTCGACGCCTTCTTCGTGTCGACGACCCGCAACTGGCCGCCCTGCGTGAAGGTGACGACGAGCGCCGTCCCGGGTGCGACCGGGTCCTTGGCCTGGACCTTGAGCACACGACCGAGGGGGCCGATCGAGAGCACGAGCACCTGGCCGTCGTCGACACCCATGACCAGCAGCATCCCCTTGCGGTCGACGGAGGTGATCTTGTTCCCGGTCAACGCGGTGGTGAAGGCCTTCTTGGCAGGGGTCTTCAGCACGCCCGTTCCGGGCACCTCGACCGCCTTGACCTTCTTGTCGTGGAACTCGCGTTCGAGGTCTCTTCGCAGCAGCTCGATCTCGGGCAGCTCAGGCATCGGTGGTTCCCTTCCCATCTCTGGGGTCGTCGCGCCCGGGGTCGGTCGTCGACCGCTCCGAGAGCTGCTCGGTCGCCGCCCTCGCCGCGGCCTGTTCGGCTTCCTTCTTCGTGCGCCCCACGCCGGTGCCCCACTCCTCGCCCCCGAATCGGACCACGGCGCTGAACGTCTTCTCGTGCTCGGGTCCGGCCTCGGTCAGCTCGTAGTGGGGCAGTTCGCCGAAGCTTCGCGCCGCCACCTCCTGGAGCCGTGACTTGTGGTCGCTGGCGCGGTCTCCTGAGATCACGCCGTCGATCAGCTCGTCGAGCAGACCCAGCACCACCGTCCGTGCGGCGTGGATTCCCTCGTCGAGGTACACGGCGCCGATGACCGCCTCCATGGCGTCGGCGAGGATGGAGGTCTTGGTGCGCCCACCTGTGGACTCCTCGCCCTTGCCGAGGAGGAGGACGTCACCGAGGCCCACCGAACGAGCGACGTCGGCCAGCGCCGTGGCGGAGACGAGCTCGGAGCGGCAGCGGGCGAGCACGCCCTCGCTGGATGCCGGCGAGGTCATGAAGAGGTGATCCGTGACGACCAGGCCCAACACGGCGTCGCCGAGGAACTCGAGACGCTCGTTGGAGTCCACGCCGCCGTTCTCCGCGCACCACGATCGATGGCGGAGCGCCAGGTCCAGGAGGTCCGCATCGTCGAAGCGGTAGCCGAGCCGGACGCAGAAGGTGGCCCGGGGAGACGCGTCGATGGCGGCGTCGGAGACGAGTCCCGTCGGCAGATCAGACCCTGGCGAGGACGTAGTCGACGGCATCGCGCACGGTCTTCAGGTCCTCGAGGTCCTCGTCCTCGATGCGGAAGCCCACGCTGCGCTCCCCCAGCTCGTCCTCGAGCGCCTCGACCAGTTCGATGAGCGCGAGCGAATCCGCGTGGAGGTCCTCGGCGAACGAGTCACCTTCGTCGATGCTCGCCGGATCGATCTCGAGGATGTCAGCGAGCCGGTCCTTGACCAGCTGCAGCACCTCGGGCCGCTCGATGGGCCCCTGTTGGACGTGCGTCTCCGCAGGCACGATGACTGACGATCTCCTCGGTCGGACCGGGGAACCCCCGGTCGTGTGGCGGCACATTACTGCGCCCGTACTGTCAGCGCGACGACCTCCGACGATCGCCGAATCGCGCTCAGTCGACGTCGATGGCCTGCCGACCGCCGTACCAGCCGCAGTTGCCGCACACGACATGGGGCTGCTTGACGGCGCTGCAACGGGGGCAGATGCTCCGGGACGGCGCCTTCAGGGTCCAGTTCGAGGCCCGGCGACTGCGGCTCTTGGCCTTGGAGGTCTTCTTCTTGGGAACTGCCATCGTTGGTCTCTGTTCGCGCGTCTGATCGGTGCTGGCTGACGGGTGGGTGCTGGCTGGTCGGCCGCTCGGACCGCCGCCGTCATCGGGCGGTGCCGTCCGTCGGGCGACGGGTCACTCTAGCGGATCCTCCGGACCCGGGTCGAAGCGCAGCTCGTCGAGGGCCGACCACCGAGGGTCGACCGGCCGCTCGTCGCCACCGCCGGTGACCACCGGGAAGTGCTCCGGGTCGGGACCGGGGCAGTCGTCCCGACACAGCGGCGCCAGCGGCAGCGCCAGGATGGCGGCGTCGCGCAGGATCGGACCCAGTTCGACGACGTCACCGTCGATGGGCAGCAGATCGCCGTCGAGCGCCGATCCGGAAGGTGTGCCGGGATCCGGGACGACTGCTGACCGTGGAGAACCGGCCCTGTCGGAGAACACCTCCCGGATCTCGACCACGGCGGTCCCGTCCGTGTCCTCGAGGCAGCGTCGACACGACCCTCGCCACGGCACCTCGAGCGTGCCCGTGAGGGTCACCCCGTCGCTCAGCGACTCGAGGACTGCATCGAGTCGACACTCCCGGTCGGGTGGCACCTCGGCGGTGCTCACCTCGAGACCGCCGAGATCGACGTCGCGACGGAGAACCATCCGCTCACCAGGATGACGACGCAGCTCCGAGACGCCGATCCGCACGCGGGAACCGTCAGCGCTCACCGGACGAAGGGAGCTCAGGATCCCTGGTCGTACACCGCCGACTGGGAGCCGGTCGGGTCGTCCAGGTCCGCGAGCTCGGCCTCTTCGATGGTGGGGGCGGCGAGTCGGTCCCTGCCTGCAGCAACAGACTTCGCGATGCGCGCCAGCACGTTCTCGAAGCTGGCCAGCTTCTGGTCGCAGTAGTCCTCGGTCTCACGACGCATCCGTCGGGATGCCGCCTCGGCCTCCTCCAGGATCTGACGGGCCCGGGACTCGGCTGCCTTCACGACCTCCTGGCGCTGCACCATCTGGGCGCAACGGCTCTGGGCGTCCTCGATCAGGCTCTCGCCCTCACGTCTGGATCGAGCTAGGAAGTCCTCGCGCTCCTTCAGGAGCCACCGCGCCGAGCGCAGCTCGTCGGGGAGTCGGGTGACCACCTCGTCGAGGAGCTCGAGGAGCTCTTCGCGGTTCACCCGCACCGACGCCGACATCGGCAGCCCCGGGGCAGAGTCGATGATGCCGATGACTCGTTCGAGGATCTCCTGCGCCTCGGGCATGCGGTACTGATCGGACCCCGGACCACGACGTGCCGTCGGAGCAGACGTCCGCTCCGCTCGGGCGCCGCCACGATCCGCGTCGTCGGACGGAGTGCTCACCGGGTACCTCCGAAACGCACCTTCAGCCGGTCTGCGACCGGCCTTGGGACCATGGTCTCCACGTTCCCCCCGAAGCGGGCGACCTCACGTATGAGCTTGGACGCCAGGAACGAGTTCTTGGATGCCGACGGGATGAAGAGCGTGTCCACGCCGGAGATCGATCGGTTCATCTGGGCCATCTGGAGCTCGGACTCGAAGTCCGACACGGCGCGCAGCCCCTTGACGATGAAGTTCGCCTCCATCTCGCGGGCAAGATCCACGACGAGCGACGAGAACATCGTCACGCGCACGTTCGACAGGTGGGCCAACGACTCCTCGATCAGCTCCTGTCGCTCCTCGAGCGAGAACAGCGGCTCCCCCTTCTGCGGGTTGCGCATGGCAGCGACCACGACGGTGTCGAACAGCTTCGCCGCCGTGCCCACGATCTCGACGTGGCCGTTGTGGATGGGGTCGAAGGAACCGGGGTACAGGACCGTTGTCATGTGGGTGCCGACCCTGTTGGACCGGGCGAGGCATGCCGTGGGAACGAGAACATCGTCACCACCGTACCGCCGTAGGTGCGTTCCCTCAGGACCTCGCCGCCGAGGTGCTCTAGGACCTCGGCGACTCCGGCGAGGATCGACTCGCCCGACTCCGCCACGACGACCGCGTCGGAGCCCAGGAGCGGGACCACCGCCCGCAGGAGCTCGCCCCAGAGAGCGAAGTGGTAGGGCGGGTCGGCGAGCACGAGGTCGACCGGCTTCGCCGACCTCTCCGCTGCGAGCACGTCAATGACGCCACCCTTCACGACGCGTGCCCGGGTCGAGAACCCGGTCGTCGCAAGGTTGGCCCGGATGGCGTCGATCGACCGGGGCGAGTCGTCGACGAAGGTGACGACAGAGGCTCCCCGGCTCAGGGCCTCGATTCCCAGTGCACCGGACCCTGCGAAGAGGTCCAGCACGACGCTGTCCCGGAGCCCCTCGAGGGACCCGAGCGCGTTGAACACGGCCTCCTTGACCCTGTCGAGCGTCGGGCGGACGTCACGGCCGCCGGGAGCGACCAGTCGCCTGCCCCTGGCGCTTCCCGCCACGACCCTCATCTGGTGGACGGTCCCAACGGGCGACTCAGTCCAGCAGAGCCGACGGCGGAAGGGTCGGCAGCGACGACTCCGGCATCACGGCGATCACGAACGCCATCCCGTCCTCGACGACGGGCGCGTCCTGAGGATCGATGACGACAGCGCGGACGCCGTCGCCTGTCGCGACCCCTGACGCGGGGTAGACCCACAGCTGGATCTCCGTCTCCACGTCACCGCATCGGGTCGACTCGTCGAACGACGCTCCGGCGATCGCGGTGGAGGCTCCGGCGATGTCGATCTGCGCCGGGGTAGTCGTCGGGGCGAAGGTCACCTTCCCCGAGCTCAGGCGGATGCCAGCCTGGGACGCGAGCTCGCCGATCGTCGCGTCGTGCCCTGCGACGGCCTCGGTGGGTGGCGAGACGGCGAAATCACCCCTGCCGTCGGTGGTGAACCCGCTGCTCCCGGAACCGTCGGACGCCGTCGAGGCCGGAGGCGGATCGAGGAATCGTCCGCACACGTTCAACCCGATGTGCCCACGGAAGGTCTCCCCGACGGAGGGCCCCGGGCCGAGCTCTGCGATCTGCGACACCGTTGCGACCTCGGGCTCCATGCCATGCGAGCCGTACTGGCTGCCTCCAGCGCTGCCGTCGGTGTGGGCGGCGTGATCGGCAACCGTCGACGACGCCGGGGCCGGCGTCGTCGCGTCCCCCGAGGAGCACGCTGAGACGGGGAGCGCCGCTGCGAGCGCCACCACCCCGGCAGCGAGAGGGCGGATTCGGCGCCCGGCCGATCGGAGTGGTTCCCGCATGGCGCCCGACGGTAGCCGCGCGACCTGACCGTCAGGACTTCAGCAGGTACTCCTCGTCCTCCGGAGCGAGGAGGGCGTCGAGCTCCTCGACGAGGCCCGGGTGCCGGCCCAGGCCCGCCCCGTCACCGACGAGCGCCAGCGCCTCCTCACGTGCGATGGCGACCCACTCCCGGTCGTGACGCAACGACGCGAGCGAGAGGTCGCTGACGCCCTTCTGGCGATCCCCGAGCACCGCTCCCTCGCCGCGCAGGTCCAGGTCGACCTCCGCGAGCTCGAACCCGTCGGTCGTCCGAACCATCGCACGAAGCCTCTGCTCGGCGTCGGGGGTCATCACACCGTGAGCGACGAGCACGCACCAGCTGGGAAGGTCGCTGCGCCCGACTCGACCGCGGAGCTGGTGGAGCTGGGCGATGCCGAAGCGGTCCGCGTCGAGGACGACCATCACCGTCGCCTCGGGGACGTCGACTCCGACCTCGATCACCGTCGTGGCCACGAGCACATCCAGTGCTCCTGTGCGGAACTCCTCCATGACCTCCTGCTTCTCGAGCGCCTTCATGCGTCCGTGCAGCAGTCCGACGCGGAGACCGGCCAGATCCCCGTCGCTCAGGCGACGCCAGGTCTCCTCGGCCGAGGAGACCTCCAACTTCGGGGAGTCCTCGATGAGCGGACACACGACGTAGGCGCGACGACCCCGCGTGACCTCGGCACGAACCAGATCCCACGCCTCGGACTCCGCCTCGTCGCTGTGCGCCCACGAGGTGCTGACGGGCACGCGGCCTGCTGGCATCTCGTCGAGCACCGTCGTGTCGAGGTCGCCGTACACGGTCATCGCCGCGGTCCTCGGGATCGGCGTCGCCGTCATGACGAGCACGTCGGGAACCGTCCCGTCGGCGTTCTCGCTGCGCAGAGCGGCCCGCTGCTCCACCCCGAACCGATGCTGCTCGTCGATCACCACCACCCCGAGCGACGAGAACTCGACCGCGTCCTGTATGAGGGCATGGGTCCCGACCACGATGTGGACGCTTCCGTCGGCGAGACCGGCGATGATCCGACGACGCTCCGCTGCCGGCGTCCGGTTGGTGAGCAGTGCGATGCCCAGGGGACGTTCACCCAACAGCGTGTCACCACCATCGGTGACGGTGACACCTCCGATCTGGGCCCGGACGCCCGCAGCGTGCTGCTCCGCGAGCACCTCGGTCGGGGCCATCAACGCACCCTGATGACCGCCCTGAACAGCTGTGAGCATCGCCACGACCGCCACCACCGTCTTGCCGGAGCCGACGTCACCCTGGAGGAGCCGGTGCATCGGGACCGGCCCGGCCAGGTCGTGGCGGATCTCCTCGATCGCCCGCCGCTGCGCTCCGGTCAGTTCGTAGGGCAACCCGTCCAGGTACCTGCGCACCAGCCCCGGTGCCTCCCCGGCGTCGTCGCCCACGACGTGGCGGATCCCGGTCGATGCAGCTTCGATCTCCCTCTTGGCCCGCACCAGGGCGACCTGGAGGCGGAACAGCTCGTCGAACACCAGTCGGTGGCGGGCAGCGACAGCGTCGGCCATCGAGGCGGGCTCGTGGATCCCCTCGAACGCGGCCTGACGCCCGATCAGGTGGTGACGAGCGAGCACCTCCGGAGGCACAGGGTCGTCGATGCCCCGGTCACGGCTCCGCCGCAGCACCTGGGCCGTCCATTGTCCGAGCTCTGACGAGGTGAGGCGCGCCTTCTCCGACTGCGGATAGATCGCGACGATCCGACCCGTACGCCCTCCTGACCCCCCGACGATGTCGACGACGGGGTTCGTCATCTGCCGATGGCCACGGAACACCTCGATCCGTCCGAACATCGCCACCTCGAGTCCGGCATCACCGGGTCCGATCTTCTCGAGTTGCTGCTTGCGCCACGGCTGGTTGAAGAACGTGCAGCGCAGCGAACCGCTCGTGTCGCGGACCTCGGCCACCACGATCGTGCGGCCCCCTCGGACGCGTCGGCTCGACACCGACGCCACACGACCGAGCACCAGCGCCTCCTCCCCCTCCGTCAGGTCGACGATGCGCGCCTCACGCGTCCGGTCCACGTAGCGGCGCGGATAGTGGGTGAGGAGGTCGAGCAGGGAGTCGATCTCCATCTCGGCGAGAGAGGCGAGCTTGCGGGGGCCCACGCCGGACAGCCTGTCGACGCCCATCCTCGACAGCTCGACCAGGGTGATCGGTGATCGGTCGCTCACGGGCACGCAGTCCAGCACGAGGCAGCGACACCCCGCGCACCGACCCGTCCTGGCGGGAATCGACGACGTCGCTGACCGTGAGCAGTCGGGGACGTCGAACGGATCAGCGTCCTGACTCGACGAGTCCGATGTGCAGCTCGGTCAGCGAACCCGCATCCGACAACACCTCGACGACCGACCCGGGCAGGGTCGTCACGACCTCGACGCTCCAACTCGACGTCCCACGACCGTCGAAGCGCACCCTGTCCGACATCTCGTGCACCACTGCCTCGACGTCGGCAGCGACCTCGATGTCGGCCACGTCGGGCGCCACATGGCAGCGGACGACGTAGAGGGTCCCGGGAGCGGCTGCGGCCACCGTGAGCCCGGCGACGCCGGAGCGGGACACGTCGGGCCGCGGCGGTTCGGGAAGCGGATCGCCGGCGACCCACGCAGCGAGCGAATCCAGGACGAGGAGGAATCCGGCGGCGGCAGCATCGACGGTGCCCCGCTCGGCGAGCCGGGCATCGGTCGTCGGTCCCGCCTCCAGCTCGACCAGACCCGCTTCGGCCGCGGACACGAGCACCTCGACGAGGTCCGCTCCGTCGTCGGATGCACCGAGTGCGCCGTCCGCTGTCGCTGCCATCACGGAGATCAGACAACCTGGGTGGGTTCCGTCGTCGGACTCCGTGACCCGTTCCGCTCCCGACTCGAGCGAGAGCGACAGCCGCTTGCCGTCGACGTGATCGGCGTTGCGCAGCGCGTCGGCCATGCCGCCGAGGAACGCTGCGAGACGACGTCCCGCCCTGGTGCTCGCCACACCCGATGACCCGTTCGCTAGGCCGCGGCACAACGCCGAGTAGTCCGTGGCGCCGGAGGCGGCCTCGCATGCCGCCGCGAGCGTCGCTGCCAGATCGCCCCCGGGACCTCGTCGGCCGTCGCCGGTCACCGCTCCGGCGCTCACGGACGACTCGTCCAGCCCGACCGCCGACCACTCCGGATCACGTGCCAGGAGATCGAGCGCCTCGGCGTGCTGGTCGAGCACCGCCGAGCACGCCTGGAGGGCGTCGAGCAGCTGCGGCGCGGACAGCGCCATGAGAGGAGCATCGTGTCCTCCCGCTCCGCCGCCCACTTCCCGGCGGGCGGATCCGGCACTCGACCCACGAACCTCGCCGGAAGGAGGTACTGCGGTCCGAGCCATGTCCTCAGCGTACTTCCGTCACCCGTTCCATGGGCTGTCCCCGCATCGCTTGGGAGAACGGAACCGTTCGCACTACAGTGTCCGGTCGGCCCGAACCACGCCACAGCCCGACCCACGCCACTGCCGGACTGCTCCGGCCGGCGGCGACGATCCGAGAAGAGAGCCGACCATGGCCGCCGTGTGTGAGATCTGCGACAAGCGACCGTCGTTCGGAATGAACCTGAGCCACTCCCACCGCCGCACGAAGCGTCGCTGGAACCCGAACATCCAGCGGATCCGCGTCGCCACCCCACGCGGCACGAAGCGCATGGACGTGTGCACCGGCTGCATCAAGGCCGGCAAGGTGACCAAGCCCGTCACCGGCCGCCGCCCCACCTGAGGCGTCGCGTCCTCGGCGCCTCGGCCACCGTCGGCCTCCCCCGTCCATCCTCGGCTCTCGTTCCTGCTGCCTCGTTCCTGCCGGCCCGTTGCCGCACCGTCGCTCCGCTTTGCCGCGCTTCCGTGGCCACCGGTACGGTGAACGGACCCAGACGCCCCTCCGACGGGCGTCGCGGACAGGAGCGACGACCCAGTGCAAGGCGTGATCAAGTCCTACGACCCTGGCACCGGCGACGGCATCGTCGTCCGTGACACGGACCTGGCCGAGCACGACCTGGCTCCCGGAGCGATCGACGGCACGATGTTCCGGATGCTCCGACAGGGTCAGCGTGTCCAGTACCGGCTCGACGACCACGACCGCGCATGCGATCTCCGCCTCGGTTCGGAGATCGACATGGGCACTCCCGAGTTCAGCGGACACGCTGACCCGGCACCAGAGACCACCTGAGAACCACGAACCGGAGCGATGACTCCGGCGTCGAACAGATCGGGAACAACGATGGCAGGGACCACGACCAACGAGAAGCTCACGGCATGGGTCGAGGAGTGGCGGGGGATCTTCGAGCCCGACGCCGTCGAGTGGTGCGACGGAACGGCCGAGGAGTACGACCGGCTCTGCCAGCTGCTCGTCGACAACGGCACGTTCGAGAAGCTCTCTGAGGCCAAGCGTCCGAACAGCTACCTCGCACTCTCCGATCCAAGCGACGTGGCCCGCGTCGAGGACCGGACCTTCATCGCCTGCGAGAACGAGATCGACGCCGGCCCGACCAACCACTGGCGGGCTCCGGCGGAGCTCCAGGCCGAGATGCTCGAGCTGTACCGCGGCACCATGAAGGGACGGACCATGTACGTGGTGCCGTTCTCCATGGGACCGCTGGGCTCCCCCATCGCCCACATCGGTGTCCAGCTGACGGACTCGCCGTACGTCGCCGTCTCCATGCGCATCATGACCCGCATGGGCCAGGGAGCCCTCGACGTCCTGGGTGACGGCGACTGGGTCCGATGCCTGCACTCGGTCGGGGCGCCGGTCGCCGACGGCACAGCCGACGTGCCGTGGCCCTGCAACGACACCAAGTACATCTCGCACTTCCCGGAGACGAAGCAGATCTGGTCATACGGCTCCGGATACGGCGGCAACGCCCTGCTCGGCAAGAAGTGCTTCGCTCTTCGCATCGCGTCGACGATGGCCCGCGACGACGGCTGGATGGCGGAGCACATGCTGATCCTGGGCATCACCTCGCCCGACGGCGACAAGAGCTACGTCGCCGCGGCGTTCCCGTCCGCCTGCGGCAAGACGAACATGGCGATGCTGATCCCGTCGCTGCCGGGTTGGAAGGTCGAGACGGTCGGAGACGACATCGCCTGGATGAAGTTCGGCGACGACGGCCGCCTCTACGCGATCAACCCCGAGGCCGGGTTCTTCGGCGTCGCCCCCGGCACGTCTGACGAGACCAACAAGAACGCGATGGACACGATGTGGGGGAACTCCATCTTCACCAACGTGGCCAAGACCGACGACGGCGACGTCTGGTGGGAGGACATGTCCGAGCCTCCGGCGCATCTCGTCGACTGGAAGGGGAACGACTGGACCCCCGAGTCCGACACCCCGGCAGCACACCCCAACGCCCGCTTCACCACCCCGGCGTCGCAGTGCCCGTCGATCGCACCCGAGTGGGAGGACCCCACCGGTGTGCCCATCTCGGCGATCCTGTTCGGCGGCCGGCGAGCCACGAACGTCCCCCTTGTGACGCAGTCCTTCTCCTGGCAGCACGGCACGTTCCTCGGCTCGGTCATGAGCTCCGAGAAGACCGCCGCAGCGGCAGGGACGGTCGGCGAGGTCCGCTTCGACCCCTACGCGATGCTGCCGTTCATGGGCTACAACGTCGGCGACTACATCCAGCACTGGCTCGACATCGGCAACGCCACCGACGCCGACAAGCTCCCGAGGCTGTTCTGGGTGAACTGGTTCCGCAAGTCCGACGACGGCAAGTTCCTGTGGCCCGGCTTCGGCGACAACAGCCGTGTGCTCAAGTGGGCGCTCGAGCGGATCGCCGGCACAGCGGATGCCACCGAGACGCCCATCGGATGGGTGCCCACGGCCGACTCGCTCGACACGACAGGCCTCGACCTCGATGACACCACCCTCGGCCAGCTGCTCGAGGTGGACCCCATCGCGTGGAAGGGTGAGGTGGAGCTCATCAACAACCACTTCGACTTCATCGGCGAGCGACTCCCGGCCGAGATGCGCCGGGAGCTGGCGGATCTGGAGCAGCGGCTCAACGGCTGAGGCACCGGACCACGCCGGCCCGATCGACCCCGACACGACGGGCGGCCGACGTGGCGATCCAGTTCAACTCCTCCCCCGAACCGACCGTCGGCGTCGAGCTCGAGCTGGGCATCGTCGACCGCGGCACCCGTGGTCTCGTCAACGCCGCAACCGACGTGCTCGAGCGGATGAGCGGTCCGACAGGGGCGGAGCATCCGAAGGTCAAGCACGAGCTGTTCGAGTCGACGGTCGAGGTCATCACCGGGATCTGCGACACGGTCTCTGACGCCGCTGCGGACTTGGCGGCGACGCTCGACGAGCTGACGGCCGCGCTGACGGCCGACCCGAGGGATCTCGCGCTCGTCGGCTCGGGAACGCACCCGTTCTCGCCGTGGTCCGATCTGGCGGTCAGTCCATCGGAGCGGTACCAGGATCTGATCGAGCGGATCGGCTGGCCGGCTCGGAGGTTGGCGATCCACGGGACCCACGTGCACGTCGGGGTCCGCTCCGGAGAGCAGTCGGTAGCGGTCACCAACGGCCTCCTCGCACTGCTCCCCCTCTTCCTCGCACTGTCAGGTTCCAGTCCCTTCTGGAACGCCAGGGACACCGGACTCGACTCGGCCCGGACCAAGGTGTTCGAGTGCCTCCCCACCGCGGGACTCCCGCCGACGCTGGAGGGCTGGGGCGACTTCGAGGAGTTCATGGATGCCCTTCTCACCGCCGGTGCGATCAGCTCCATCCGGGAGGTGTGGTGGGATGTCCGCCCGCATCCCGACTTCGGGACGGTCGAACTGCGCATGTGCGACGCGCTACAGACCATGGAAGAGGTCCGGGCCATCGTCGCTCTCGCCCAGTGCAGCACCGCCGACCTCCAGGATCGAGCCGAGGAAGGTGAACCGATCGAGCGCTTCCGCGACTGGATCCTCCAGGAGAACAAGTGGCTGGCCGCTCGCCACGGACTCGACGCCGAGTTGATCGTGGACGACCACGGGAACCGACGACCGGCGAGGGAGATCATCGCCACCACCGTCGATCGACTGGGTCCGATGGCGGATCGACTCGGCTGCACCGACGACCTCGCCGGCGTGTCGCGGATCCTCGCTGTCGGCAACGGCGCAGAGCGACAGCGCGCCGTGATCGCCTCCGGCGGGGACCATCGCGATGTCGTGGACCTCCTCGTCGCCGAGTGGGCCTCCGGTCATCCGTCGTGACCCGGGACAGGGACCTCCTCGACGAGCTCGTCGATCAGCGCGTCGACGAGCTCGTCGCCATGCGTCGGCATCTCCACGCCCACCCCGAGCTCAGCGGCGAGGAGCACGACACGACCGATCTGATCCTCGAGCGCCTGTGGGCGGCCGGGCTCGATCCGGTGGTGCTGCCGAGCGGCACCGGCGTGATCTGCGACGTCGGACCGGGCTCCACCGCTCCCGCTGTCGCGTTGCGTGGCGACATCGACGCGCTCGCGATGCAAGACGACAAGGACGTGCCCTACCGGTCACGGCACGACGGCGTCGCCCACGCGTGTGGCCACGACGTGCACACGGTCATCACGCTCGGCGCCGGTCTCGTGCTCGACGAGTGGCTGCGTGCACGCGGCGAGGCCGGAGGTCGGGTGCGATTGATCTTCGAACCCGCCGAGGAGCAGGTGCCGGGTGGTGCCGTCGAGGTGATCGCGACCGGCGCACTCGACGGCGTCCGATCCGTGTTCGGACTGCACTGCGACCCGAAGCTCGACGCCGGGACCATCGGTGTGCGCGCCGGTGCCCTGACCTACGCCGCGGACCTCGTCGAGGTCCACCTGTCGGGCCCCGGTGGACACACCGCCCGCCCAAAGCTGACGGTCGACCTTGTCGACGTGGCAGCCCGGGTGGTCCGCGAGGTCCCGACCCGACTGGCCGAGGCCGTTGCCGGATCCGAGGTGCTGCTCGTGTTCGGCGCGATCGCGGCCGGCGACGCCGCCAACGTGATCCCGACCCGGGCCGAGCTCCGCGGCAGCCTGCGGACGCCGGATCGCGACCTGTGGCACCGCTCCGATGAGCTGCTCCGGTCAGCGCTCGCCGAGGTCGTGGACCCGACGGGCGCAGCGTGGGAGCTCGTGCACCGACGAGGCGTCCCGCCCGTGGTCAACCGGGAGCACGAGACCGGACTGCTCGCAACGGCAGCGGAGACCGTCCTCGGGACGCAAGGGGTCACGACCACGCCGCGCAGCGTCGGCGGCGACTCGTTCAGCTGGTACCTGGAGCGCACCGGCGGGACCTACGGTCGGCTCGGGACCCACACCCCGGGGGTGGCCGAGCGGCTCGACCTACACGCCGGCACGTTCGACGTCGACGAGTCGGTTATCCCGATCGGCGCCGAGGTGCTCGCCCGCGCCGCGCTCGCGGCGCTGGCCACCGCCACCTGAACCTCGCGCACCGACCCCACCCACCTGAACTCGGGTCGTGGCCTCAGGTGACGCCGACGAGCATCGCCCGGATGCCCAGACCCATCAGGAACAGACCCCCGAAGCCGTACAGCAGGTATTGGTGGGCCTTCATCTGGTTTCGGTAGCTGTACAGGATCGCGACGGCGATGATCGCGACGAACCCGTAGAACATGTGGAACTTCGGAGCGTGCATCCCCTCGGCCGCGACCATGTACACCCCGAGGCACACCTGCACGAAGATCGTGGCCTCGACGAACACGACGAACCACCACAGCGCTTTGACGCGCAGCGCCGGCATCCAATGGGCGCCGAGAGACCACAGTCCGCCCAAAGCGTTCCCGATGATGACCATCCAGGCCCATTCCTCGTGGAACTGCAGGACGGATGCGAACACCGGCCGGACACTAGCGGCGGCCGTCTCCGGGGCATCAAACCGCGTCCGACCTCCATCCTCCTCCATGAGAGGCTGACCACGTGCGCCACACGAAGCTCCCGGTCCATCGGCTCCACATCGACGGCGTCGAGCTGGGACTCCGTCTCGGAACCCTCGTCGCCATCGAGCGCGAAGTGACCGATCAGATCGAGTGGGAGATCGTCGCCGAGGGCATGGAGGAGTACGCGGGAGAGCTCACCCGGTGCCACGTCGAGGTGCTGTGCATCACCGGAACGGATCCGGCCGGGCACCTCGTGTTGAGCGAGCTCGCGGGTGACGCCATCGTCGTCCGCTTCACCAGGAGGACGGTGGTGCTCCGCGGAGACGGTCCACTCTCCGGACTCTCCCAGCACATGTTCACCTGAGGGACGCTCAACCTGAGGGGTTTGCGGGGTACCCGTCGGTAACTTGCGACGAATCCCTCAGATCGCACCGGAACGCTCCCGACCGGGAACTACCTTCGGACCCGTCGGGGTAGATCCCCCGAAGTCGAGCCCACCGATCACGTCGCGCGACGTGCGAACCGCGAGGACTGCGCATGGAACCCCTCACCTCCCACACCGGGTCGGACAACTACCTTCCTCCCATCAGCTTCCAGGAGCTCCACGAGGCGGGGCGTCTGGTCATGCCGGGCGCCGAGTCCTACACAGAGGGCTTCGGACCGATCGGCGATCCGGCGGACTCGTCCTTCGAGCCGACCGACCGGCTCGAAGCGTTCGTCGAGGCCTGGGCCGCCGCCGGCCAGAGGCCGACGGCTCCGATCCTTCCCATCTGATCCGTCAGCGCTCGAAGGCGCGGAGACTCCGACGCCGTCGCCGCCGCGACGCACGTCAGTCCCAGATCACGGTCACGAACGGAGCATCGTCGATCCGAGGTCGCCCGACGCGCACGAACCACTCGGTCCCGAACGCCAACGCGAACTGGTCGTCGTCCATGCTGAGGAACCAGGAGTCGGCGGAGATCTGACTCGCGTGTGCCACCATCGCTGCACGCTTCGCATCGAGCCGGGCGGTGACATCGATGGCATGGGTGATGTTCGCCTCGGGTTCGCCGAAGTCGTCGGGCACGGTGGGGATCTCGGGTTGCATCGACGGCACGACGTCGCCGTCTGCCACCTCCCGAGCGGCCTCGACGACCGATCGAGCCTCCTGGGCCTGCTGCTCGACCGCCGCCCTCACCAGATCACGGTTCATCGTCGCCTGGAGGACGACGCCGGTCCCAGCCATCTCCGCCGCCCGCAAGCCGACCCGGTGGACCTGGATGTGATCGGGGTGGCCATAGCCGCCGTGGTGGTCGTAGACGGTGAGCACGTCGGCCGATTCCTCGGCGAGGATCGCGGCGAGTCGGCGTGCGGCGCTGTCGACGTCGGCCGACCAGAACGAATACGGCGAGTCGTTGGCGGCGTCACCCATCATCCCCGAGTCGACGTACCCGAGGAACTCGACCCTGCTGGCACCGAGCACCCGCGCCGCATCGAACGTCTCGGCGATGCGTCGCTGCCACAGCGCCTCGCCCTCGTCGAGCACATCGGGGACCACCTCTCCGTGCTCTCCCCTCGTCGCCACGACGAGCACGACTCGGTGCCCTTCCGCGGCGGCCTGAGCCATCGTCCCGCCGGTCTGGATGCACTCGTCGTCGGGGTGGGCGTGGAAGCAGACCAACGTCGACACGGCTGCGCAGGCTAACCCCTCACCTCAGGCGACGGCGCCCGACTCCCTGAGACCGGCGATCGCCGTCTCGTCCAGCTCGAGCCACTCCCCCAACACCTCGGCGGTGTGCTGACCGGCGTGCGACGGTGGACGCTGGATCTCGGCGGTCGTGCGGCTGAACCGGGGCGCCGGGGCGGGCTGCGGGATCCCGGCGACCTCGACGAACGTGCCACGGGCGACGTTGTGGGGGTGACGGGTCGCCTCGCTCATGGTGAGGACCGGGGCGAAGCAGACGTCGGTGCCCTCCATGATCTCGCACCACTCGTCACGCGTGCGGGTGTGGAAGATGTCGGTGAGCGCATCCTTGAGACCGGCCCACGCCGAGCGGTCCATCTGGCCGGGCAGCCGCTCGCCGCGGTCGGAGTAGTACGACTCGAGCCCGGTCAGCTCGACGAGCTGCGTGTAGAACTGCGGCTCGATCGAACCGATGGACACGTACCCGCCGTCCGAGCACTCGTAGGTGTCGTAGAAGTGGGCGCCCGTGTCGAGCAGGTTCGAGCCTCGCTCCTCGGACCAGATGCCCATCGCGGTGAACGCCCACATCATCGTCATGAGGCTGGCGGCGCCGTCGACCATCGCCGCGTCGACGACCTGGCCCTGACCCGAGCGCTGAGCCTCGAGCAGGCCGCACACCATCCCGAACGCGAGCAGCATCCCCCCGCCGCCGAAGTCGCCCACGAGGTTGATCGGCGGCGTCGGCTTCTCGCCGGCCCGGCCGAGGTCGGCGAGCACGCCGGCGAGCGCGATGTAGTTGATGTCGTGGCCGGCGGTCGGCGCGTAGGGACCGTCCTGACCCCAGCCGGTCATCCGGCCGAACACGAGCTTGGGGTTGCGCGCCGCGCACTCCTCGGGCCCGAAACCGAGCCGCTCTGCGACACCGGGACGGAAACCTTCGATGAGGCCGTCAGCCGAGGCGACGAGGTCCATGAGCACGGCGATGCCCTCGGGTGACTTGAGATCCAGGGCCACCGAGCGGCGTCCCCGGTTGAGCACGTCCGACGGCGGAGCGGACGGGTCACCGCCCATGGCGTTCGAGGTGCGGTCGACGCGGACCACGTCCGCTCCCATGTCCGCGAGCATCATCGCCGTGAAGGGCCCGGGTCCGATGCCCGCGACCTCGATGATCCTGATCCCCTGGAGCGGTCCCATGCTTGTCTCGTTCCCCTTGCGTCGGCGACGGTCCGACGAGTGTTGCAGCACTCGCGTTCTGTGTGCATCTCACGTCGCCATGCGACGTGAGATACACACAAAATCCTTCATGCGGTCAGGCGGCGTGGACCTCGTGGCCGTCGACGAGGGTCCGCAGGACGGACATGTCGTCCTCGAGCACGGTGAGATCCGCGACGTCACCGGGACGCACCCGTACGTCATCGAGGCCCAGCAGCCGACGCTGGACGCCGCCGCAGGCGTCGACGGCGTCCTCGAGATCCAGGCCCAGCCACATGAGGTTGCGGACCAGGTCGACGGGGGTCGCGACGCTGCCAGCGAGGGTTCCGTCGGCCAAGGTGGCCCGACCTTCGGCAACGGTCACGGCCAGTCCGGACCCCACGTCCCACGTGCCGTTGTCCCCGGACCTCGGAACGAGTCCGGCCGGAGCGATCGCGTCGGTCGTGGCCGCGACACGCCCCTCGGCCGCCTTCAAGGTCAGCCGGACGGTCTCGTCGGCGACGTGGACCCGGTCGACGATCAGCCCGACCGCCAGGAGCGGTCGCACCAGCGCCACCGCTGCGGGCCCGGGATCGCGCGACGTCAACCGTCGGTGGGCGTTCCAGCAGTGCGTCAGGTGACGGGCCCCCGCGTCGATGGCCGCGACCGTCGTGTCGTCGTCCGCATCGCTGTGGCCGATGCTGACCACCACTCCGAGGCCGGCGAGGTGGCGTACGAGCTCGATCCCTCCGACCAGTTCGGGAGCGAGGGTCACGAAGCCGACCTGACCGGTCCCGACCAGGCGATCCGCCACCTCAACGGAAGGCTCGAGGAACGTGCGGGCGTCGTGGGCGCCCTTGAACGTCGGGTTGAGGAACGGGCCCTCCAGATGCGCTGGGAGGAACCGGCAACCGGTCGGAGACGGGACGTCGCCGAGGCGACGGTGTCGGACGGCTGCCAGCACCGACAACGCGTCGACGTAGCCATCCACGCTGCATCCGAAGAACGTCGGCTGCACGGCCGTGGCCCCGTGCGCCGCCAGAGCCGCACCCGCCGCCCGGTAGCCGTCCTCGTCGGCATGCCGGAGATCCACCCCGGCGAAGCCGTTGACCTGGAGGTCGACCAACCCCGGGACCGCCATCGAGGATCGACGCCCAACGTATGGGACCCCTACCGACTCGACCGTTCCGTCCCGACCCACGCACACGTCGCCCCCGAGGATCGCGCCGTCGACCAGAGCGGCGCCGACACCCAGGAGGCGACCGCCGCTCACGACGTCGGAGCCGGAGGGATCGTGACAGGCGTGCCGTCGGCCGCGGCCGATCGGTAGGTGGCGTCGACCAGCACGTGGGCCCGGAGCGCGTCGTCCATGTCGGGTCGCAGTCGCGCCGGATCACCGCCGCCGAGTGAGGTCAGCACCGAGGCCAGGAAGTCGTCCTCGGCACTCGGCGTTGAGATGCCCCGCGCTGCCAGCCACGGCACCAGATCCGCACCGCCGACCATCTCCTCGCCGTCGGATGTCTGTCGCCGCACCGGGCCGACGTCGTCGGACTCCAGCGTGATCGTGGCCCGTTCGCAGAACACCTCCATGCGACGTTGGCTCGGTCGGCTCAACACGTCGTGCCAGACCGACACCAGTGCACCGTTCCCTCCGCCGTCGAAGCGCAGGAGCGCGCTGACGGAGTCCTCGATCCCGTCGATCCCGTGGAAGTGCTCCTGGTGCGCAGCGACCGACGAGAGCGGACCGAAGAGCCACTCGAGCAGGTCCATGTCATGGATCGAGTGCTCCATGAGGACACCGGAGCCGGCCAGGTGGACATCGCCCCGCCACTCCGACGCGTACATGCCCTGCACGGGGATGTACTGGTCGTCGCGGAACACGACGTTCATCACGCGTCCCGACGAGGGATCACGGACCATCTCCCGCATCACCAGCAGGGTGGGGCTCGAGCGCATGACCAGGCCGACCATGTCGATCACACCCGCGTCCCTGACGACGCCGACGAGCTCACGCGACGTGGCGAGGTCCACCGACAGCGGCTTCTCGCAGAACACCGGCAGGCCGGCCTCGGCCACGAGCCTGACCATGGGCAGGTGCTCCGAGGTCCAGGTCGTGACGAAGACGGCATCCGAAGCGGCGATCACGTCCTCGGGGCGTTCGGCCACCGCTGCCCCCTGGCCGTGCGCCAGTCCTGCGGCACGGACCGGATCGGGGTCGTAGACCGACACGATCCGGTTGTCGACGCCGCTCGAACCTCCGGCTCCGGTGGCCGGCCCGGAGGAGGTCGTCGCCCGGTCACGTGAGAGGTTCAGCTGGATCGCGTGGTAGGCGGCGATGAGGCCGGCTCCGATGAATCCGACGCGGATCGACATGGCGCGCAGCGTACGGGTTTACCGTGCGGGACGTGAGCGTCACCTTCGGGGTCCACGCCGGGCCCGCCAACACGACCGTCGACGAGCTCCGATCGCTGTGGCGACGGGTGGAGGAGCTGCCCTTCGAGTGGATCTCGGTCTGGGACCACTTCTACTCGGCCGACGGACGGTCGACGAACTGCCTCGACGCCGTCGTCGCCCACACGGCGCTGGCGATGGAGACAGAGCGTGTCCGTTGCGGGTCGCTCGTGTACTGCGCCGGGTACCGCCACCCCGGGGTGCTCGCCAACGCCATCGCTGCCATCGACCACCTGAGCGGCGGTCGGGCCGACGTCGGCGTCGGCGCCGGATGGCTCGGTGACGAGTACCGCGCCTACGGGATCCCGTTCCCGTCGGCTGGCGAACGCCTCGACCTGATGGAGGAGTTCGTCCGCTGCCTCCGGGGTCTGCTGCGGAACGAGTCGTTCTCCTTCTCCGGAGAGCACTTCACGCTCACCGACGCGGTGGTCGACCCCCGTCCGGTGCAGTCCGAGGTGCCGATCTGGATCGGTGGCGGTGGGGAGCGCCGCACGCTGCGCATCACCGCCGAGCTCGCCGACGGATGGAACGTGCCCTTCATCGGCGCGGATGACTTCGCACGCAAGTGCGGGGTCCTGGCATCGCACTGCGAGGACGTCGATCGGGACCCGTCCGAGGTGCGCTGCTCGGTGAACGTCGGCTGCGCCACGGACGACGAGTCGTTGCACCGCCAGTTCGGCGACATCGCCGAGTTCGTCCGGCCAGGCGTGCTGATGGGCTCGACGGAGCAGATGGTCGACGCCCTGGGCCGCTACGTGGACGCGGGCGCGGTCCAGATCAACCTCGCCCTGCGCGCTCCGTTCGAGGTCGAGGCCATGGAGCACCTGGCTGCGGCCATCGAGCGGTTCGTCGCGCCATGAACCACCCTGCCGGAGGAACCCGACGGTGAGCGAGCTGCGCTTCGACCAGTTGACCCGGAAGTCGACCTACGTGGTCGGCTCACGTCAGGGACGACCCAACCGGCCCCGGACCGACTGCCCGTTCTGCCCCGGCGGGCTCGAGGCACCCGAGGGGTACGAGGTGCGGTGGTTCGTCAACCGCTGGCCCGCGATGGGCGATGACCGCTGCGAGATGGTCCTCTACACACCGGACCACGACGCCGAGCTGTGGTCGCTCGGCGCAGCCGGTGCGCGAAAGGTCGTCGACCTGTGGGCCGAGCGCACCGAGGCCCTGGGCTCCCGCGACGACGTCGACTACGTGCTGGTGTTCGAGAACCGTGGCGCCGAGGTCGGCGCCACGATCCCCCATCCGCACGGCCAGATCTACGCCTACCCGGACGTGCCGCCCGTGCCGCTGCGAGAGCTGGTCGACGGGGTGATGGACCCGTCCGAGATCCCCGAGGACCTGGTGGTGTGCCGCCACGGGAGCTGGGTCTCATGGGTTCCGTACGCCCCGACATGGCCGTACGAGCTGCGGCTCGCTCCGACGGACGAGGTCCCCGATCTCGTCGATCCGAGCTGCGACCGCGACGGCCTCGCCGCCGCGCTGGTCGACTCCCTCGCACGGCTGGACCAGCTGTTCGACGCGCCGATGCCCTACATGATGTGGGTCCACCAACGCCCCACAGACGGCGGCGACTGGCCGGGCGCGCGTGTCCACGTCCACGTGAACCCGCTGTACCGGGCTCCGGGAGTCCAGCGCTACGTCGCCTCGGCGGAACAGGGCGGTGGGGTCTACTTCGACCCCGTCGTACCCGAGGACGCCGCAGCGCAGTTGCGTGCCCTGCCGGGTGCCCCGCTGGACGATGAGGGCGCTGACGGCTCGCCTGTGGACGGAGCCGCTCCCCCCGTACCAGCATCGCCGACGTGACCATCTCGTCGTTCGCTCCCGGTCGGGTCAACCTCATCGGCGACCACACCGACTACATGGGCGGCCTAGTGCTTCCCATGGCGGTTCATCTCGGCACGACCGTCACCGGCGAACGTCTGTCCGGACGCGGCCCGGCCCGGCTGCTCCTCCGATCGGATCGGCTCGACGGTGCCGTCGACATCGAGCTCCCGGTCACCGACCCGGCGTCGATCGAGCCCTCCTGGGGCCGCTACGCGGCCGGGGTCGCGGCGTTGCTCGGCACATCGAGCGGCTTCTCCGGCGAGGTCCACTCCGACCTACCGATAGGAGGCGGCCTCTCGTCCAGCGCATCTCTCGAGGTTGCCGTCGCCGCAGCGCTCGGCGGACCCACCGACCCATCGGCCCTTGCGCAGCTGTGCCGCAACGCCGAGGAGGCCGCGACCGGCGTGCCGTGCGGGATCATGGACCAGCTGGCGATCGCTGCCGGAGTCGCCGGCCATGCGCTTCTCATCGACTGCTCCACGTTGCAGTGGACCCCGGTGCCGGTCCCCTCGGAGGCCGCGTTCTGGGTCGTCGACTCCGGCGTCTCCCGGCGGCTCACCTCGTCGGGCTACGCCACTCGCCGCGCGGAGGCCGAAGCTGCGGCCGCCGAGGTCGGGCCGCTGCCGCTTGCCTCACTCGCCGACATCGAGGCTGTTGCCGATCCGCTGCTGCGGCGACGGGCACGCCACGTCCGCGCCGAGTGCGACAGGGTCACCGCATTCGCCGAGGCCCTGTCGGCCGGCGACATCGCCTCAGCCGGCGAGCTCATGGAGGACAGCCACCGATCGCTTCGGGACGACTACGAGGTCTCGACGCCCGAGCTCGACCACCTGGTGGAACACCTGACCGGGATCCCCGGGGTGCACGGCGCCAGGCTCACCGGGGCCGGCTTCGGCGGGTGCGTGGTTGCGCTGGCGGACCCGGAGGTCGACCTCGACGACGGGCTCCGCGTCCGCCCGTCGGCTGGTGTGCACCGCGTCGAGTGGGACGGCAGCTCCGACCGGTTCGGACGAGCGCTGAGCGACGACGAGATGGCATCGAGGGAGCGGCTGCCGACGAAGCCCGACGAGGTGGTGCTGGAGCGATCCGCGGACTCCGGCGGGCCGGCGCTCCGACTACGGCCGGCGGTGCTCGACGACGCCGAGGAGCTGCACGAGATCTCCTGTGGCGTTCCGACGAGTCGACTCGGGCGATCCGTCGAGGCCTACGACCCCGACGAGCTGATCTGGCGGTACATGCCAGTGGGCCCGTTCGACGACGCCGATGGGTACCAGGAGTTCCTGGGCGGACTCCTCGAGCGCGCCGACTGGAGGGTGTTCGTCATCGAGGACCCCACCGACGGGTCACTGCTCGGATCCATGAGCCTCATCGCCAACCGACCGGCGGACCTGACCGTCGAGATCGGCGCCATCTGGTGCACCCCGGTGGTCCACGGCACCGGTGTGGTCGGCGCCGCGTGCCGCATGCTGATCGAGCACCTGTTCGACCTCGGCTACCTGCGCATCGAGTGGAAGTGCCACTCGGGCAACGCCCGCTCACAGGCGACAGCCCGACGTCTCGGGTTCCGCTTCGAGGGCGTGCAGGACCAGCTAAGCATCATGAAGGGTCGTCGGCGCGACACGGCGTGGTTCCGACTGCTGCGCGAGGAGCAGATCGGGCTCTGATCCGGTCAGCCCGACGGGGGCTGCTGGCGAGCGAGCAGCTGCGCCTTCTGCGCCTCGAACTCCTCGTCGTTCAGGTGGCCCTGATCCCTGAGTGCCGCCAGCTTGGTGAGCTCGTCCGCGACCGAGGGCGCCTGCGCCGGAGTACGCACCCGGTCGTACTTGCGGTTCTCGTTGTCCTCCATGGTCTGGTACAGCAGGTTCTGCACCATCACGGGGTTGCGGATGTCCTCGAACCGCTGCTCACCGCCGGTTCCGGCGGACTCGATCATCAGGTCACCGGCACGAACCAGGCGCTCGAACAGGTGTTGGTGGAAGAACACGGTGTTGATCCGCTCGAGGGGGATCTCGATGCCCCGCTTGGAGATGATCCCCTCGCGGTAGATGCACCGATCGGTCGTGATCACGAAGTTGGTGGAGTACCACGTGACGAGCCGCTGACACAGGTACAGGACCGATCCGACGATCAGTAGCACGGCGAGCCACTTGGTCCCGGTCCCGAACCACCCGCCGAAGTTCCTGACGAGGAGGTAGATGCCGAACGAGCACGCCACGACCACCCACACGACGGACCAGAACAGCATGATCCAGTGCGGGTGCTCGTCGACCACGATCTCCTCGTTCTTGTGCAGATTGCTGCGGTCGTAGCCCACGTGACCAGCGTATCGGCGAGGCGCGATCGGGTGGACGACTCCCTCCCCCTGCCCGACCATGGCGGTCGCGCTCCAACGACCGACCGTCGGTGCACGCTGGTACGTTCGCCGACAGTGTCCGTCCAGCCCGTCCAGCCCGACCCGCAACGCCAGGACGGCCCTCTGTTGCGGGGCTTGAACGACCACCAGCGTCGGGCGGTCACATCGGAGGCATCACCGCTGCGCATCCTCGCCGGGGCCGGGTCCGGCAAGACCCGCGTGCTTACCCACCGCATCGCGCACCGCTCCCAGGAGGGGACCCTCGACCCGAGGCGGGTGCTCGCCGTCACGTTCACCCGCAAGGCAGCCGGCGAGCTCCGGGAACGTCTCGGGCGTCTCGGTCTCCGCGACGGCGTGCACGCCGGTACGTTCCACGCCATCGCGTACGCGCAGCTCCGACAGCGGTGGGAGGAGCGCGGCGTCACGCCGCCGGAGCTTCTCGACCGCAAGTTCACGCTCGTCTCACGGCTCATCCGCGGACGGGGCGATCGCGGCGGCCGTGACGACCGTTCCACCCCGCTCGACGTCATCGCCGAGCTCGAGTGGGCGGCGGCCCGTCGCATCACCCCGGAGCGCTACGAGCCCGAGGCGACGCGTGCCCGCCGGCGACCGCCGCTCCCTCTCGCCACCGTCGCCACGGTCTATGACCGTTTCGTCGAGGAGAAGCGCCGGCGACGGTTGGTCGACTTCGATGACATCCTGCGACTGGCGGCGAGAGACCTGGAGGCCGATCCGGTCTACGCGGCGGCACGGCGATGGCGGTTCCGCCACCTGTTCGTCGACGAGTTCCAGGACGTCAACCCTCTCCAGCACCACCTGCTCAGCCAGTGGCTCGGACCCGAGTCGGACCTCTGCATCGTAGGAGACCCGAACCAGGCGATCTATGCGTGGAACGGCGCCGATGCCCGTTACCTGGTCGACTTCGACCACTGGTTCCCGGGGGGTTCGACGGTCCTCTTGGAAGACAACTACCGCTCCACGCCCCAGATCCTCGCTGTCGCCAACGGGGTGCTCCGGGCCGGGGCGAACGTCCCGATCAAGTTGCGACCGCACCGTCCGGCCGGTGCCCTGCCGACGGTGCGGTCACACGCCGACGATCTGGCCGAAGCCCGCGCCGTGGCACGCGCGTGCCGCGACGCCCACCGACCCGGGGTTCCGTGGAACGCCCAGGCGGTCCTGATCCGCACCAACGCCCAGGCCGCACTGCTCACGGAGGCGATGTCGGCTGCCGGTGTCCCCCATCGCGTGCGTGGCTCCGGTCGGCTGCTCGAGCAGCCCGAGGTGGTCGACGCGCTGAAGACCCTGCGTCTAGCCAACTCGCTCGACGTCGCTCTGGCCGACCTGGACCAGGATGCCTCCGCGGGAGAGCGGTTGACCGAAGACCGTGCTGCGAACCTCGCCGAGATCGTGCGTCTGGGCCACGAGTACCTGGCACTGGAGCCCTCCGGCGATCCGTTGGCCTTCGTCTCCTGGCTGGCGACCACGCTCCGCGACGACGACAGCGGCGGTGGCGACGCCGTCGAGATCGTGACCTTCCACGCGGCCAAGGGTCTGGAGTGGTCCGTGGTGCACGTGGCCGGGCTCGAGGAGGGATACGTCCCGATCCACCACGCCGAGACCAACGACGACATCGATGAGGAGCGCCGCCTCCTTTACGTTGCGCTGACCCGGGCCCGCGACGAGCTCCACTGCTCCTGGGCCCGGCGCCGGACGTTCGGGTCACGCTCGATGAACCGGTCACCGTCTCCCTGGCTCGAGTCCATCGAGGTCACGCTGGGCGTCGCACCCACCGAATTGTCACGCGCTGCCGGAGCCGAGCGGGCACGCTCCGCCCGCAGGAAGCTGCCCCGCTCCTCGACCCCGGCGTCGGGGCCGGAACGCGAGCTGTTCGAGTCGCTTCGGGCCTGGCGACGGGAGCAGTCCCGCGCCGCGGACGTCCCGGCGTTCGTGATCTTCAACGACGCGACTCTCAGCGCCATCGCCGAGCACCGGCCGCGATCGAGGGCTCAGCTCCTCCGGGTGCCCGGCATCGGCGAAGTGAAGGCCCAGAGGTTCGGCGACGAGATCCTGCGCATCGTCGCCGAAGCCGGCTGAGTTCGGCTGGTCACCGGGAACCCGGGTCGTCTCGCACCCCATGTCGGCGTCAGATGACCCGAGTTCGGCGGGGTGCGAGGTCTCAGTCGCCGCGGGCAGCGAGCAACCGGGCGAAGACACCCGGATCGAACGCGATGAACAGAGCCTCTGCCTCGGCGCGCAGCTCTCCGTCGGCGACGATGGTGCCCCTGGCCCAGATCTTGCGGCCGTCGATCCGATCCAACCACCCCTCCATGCGCAACGGTGTGCGCAGGGGGGTCGGGCGTCGGTAGTCCACGCCCAGGTGTGCGGTCATCCCCTGCGTGCCCGACAGCGACTGCGCCGCCCCCAACAGCTCGTCGAACGCAGCGGCGACGTAGCCACCGTGGACGCAGCCGGGCGGGCCCTCGTACGCGGATCCGAACGTGACGTCGCTGACCACCCGGTCGCCTTCGTAGCGCACGTCCATCGGAGGCGACATCGGGTTGGCGAGTCCGATGAACGGGCTGTGGTCGAAGAAGGCCCAGCGCTCGGCGTCGCCGGGCAGCTCGCCGGCGATCGCCGCCTCGGCGAAGCCCTGATACGTCTGCCCTCCCGGGAAGGATCCCAACACCCCGGCGAGCCGCTCCAGGTCGTCGGCCGCCGCTGCGAGCTGCTCGGTCTCGGCAGTGGTGGACACGAGCGCCTCGATGATGTCGCGCATGGCCTGCGCCAGCCGTCGCACCTCGACCCGTCGGGGAGTGAGCTCGAGCGCTGCGAGGCCGTCGATCCGTGGACTGGTCGGGGCCGACGTGTCCGTGCCGTCGACCCGATCCGGCCCGCTCACGTCGGCTCCACGTCGTAGACCGCGAGGACCGGCGTGTGGTCCGACGGCTTGGACCCCTTGCGTGCGTTGCGGTCGATCAGGTCCACCTCGACCCGCTCGGCCAACGCAGCCGATGCCAACAGGTAGTCGATGCGCATCCCGCGTCGCTTGTGGAAGTCGCCGTTGCGGTAGTCCCAGTAGGAGAAGATCCCGTCCTCGGGGTAGCGGTGCCGCAACGTGTCCACCAGACCCCAGTCCACCACGCCGGCCAGAGCGTCGCGCTCGGCCGGCGTGACGTGTGTCGAACCCTCGAACGCTGCGGCGCTCCAGACGTCCTGATCGGTCGGTGCGATGTTCCAGTCGCCGAGGAGGACCAGCAGCTCGTCGGGAGAGTGATGGGCGTCGAGGTGGGAGCGCAACCGGCCGAGCCAGTCCAGCTTGTACGCGTAGTGCTCGTGACCGATCTCCCGACCGTTCGGGACGTACACCGTCCCGATCCGGACGCCGCCGCAGGTGGCCCAGAGCATCCGCGCGTCGGGATCGGGTTCGCGCCCGTCGTCGAACCCGGCGATGACGTCGGCGATTCCGACCCGCGAGAGGATCGCCACCCCGTTCCAGCGCCCCTCGCCGTGGTGCACCGAGTCGTAACCCAGCCGCTGGAAGTCCATTCCCGGGAACTGGGCGTCGGACATCTTGGTCTCCTGGAGGCACAACACGTCGGGTTCGACGTCGGCCAACCACTCCTCCACCCGGGGCATCCGTGCGTTCAGGGAGTTCACGTTCCAGGTCGCGATCAACACCGCGGGCAATCTACGCGACCCGCTGATCTCCACCCTCGGCGACGGCCCGACGCCCCAGCGATGACGTTCCGGCCCCACCGAGACGCACAGGAGCACCCCGGTAGGCTGTCGACCGTGAACGACGCCCACTCCTCGTCCGTGGCCGGACCCGCAGCATCCGAATCGGCAGCGACCGAGCCCCTGGGTCCGAACGCCTGGCTCGTCGAGGAGATGTTCGAGCAGTACCGAGCGGATCCCACGTCCGTGAGCGAACCGTGGCAGGACTTCTTCGCCGACTACACCCCGCCCGGCGGCAACGTCGGTCCGACCGCACCGTCGTCACCGGCGACACCTGCCGTCGCCGTCCCGGCCAGTCCGGCGACGACCAACGGCATCGCCAACACGACGCAGGGCACGGCTCCTCCCACCGGAACCCCTGCGGGCACGGGCCCGGCCGGGGAGGACGAAGCCGAAGGAACCCCGATCCGCGGGGTCGGCGCACGGATCGTCGCCAACATGGAGGCCAGCCTCGACGTCCCCACAGCGACGTCGTTCCGGGTCGTCCCGGCGAAGCTCCTCGAGATCAACCGGAGCGTCATCAACGGCTACCTCGGCCGCACCCGAGGCGGCAAGGTCAGCTTCACCCACCTCATCGGCTTCGCGATCGTGAAGGCGATCACCGAACACGTGCCGGTGATGAACAACCACTTCGTGGAGGGCCCCGACGGGAAGCCCCGGCTCGTCCGCGAACCCCACGTCGGCCTCGGACTCGCTGTCGACATGGAGAAGTCCGACGGTTCGCGCTCGCTGGTGGTCCCAGTGATCAAGGACGCCGACACGATGGACTTCGCGAGGTTCAGCGCCGTGTACGACGATCTGATCCGCAAGGCCAAGACCAACAAGCTCACCGTGGACGACTTCCAGGGAGCCACGGTCACCCTCACCAATCCGGGGACGATCGGCACCGAGCGCTCAGTCCCCCGCCTCATGCCCGGCCAGGGCGTGATCATCGGCGCCGGAGCCCTCGGCTACCCGATCGAGTACTCGGGCGCGGATCCACGCACCATCGCCGACCTCGGCATCTCGAAGGTCCTGACGCTCAGCTCGACCTACGACCACCGGATCATCCAGGGCGCCGAGTCGGGGCTGCTGCTCAAGAAGGTCCACGAGCTCCTGCTCGGCGAGGACTCCTTCTACGACGAGGTGTTCCGCTCGGTGGGCGTGCCCTACGAGGCCGTCCGTTGGCGCCAGGACGTCGTGGGGGACGACGGGCGCGAGTCGTCACAGGTCGTCAAGCAGATGCAGGTCTCGACGCTGATCAACATGTACCGGGTCAGGGGTCACCTCATCGCCGACCTGGATCCGCTCGCGGCGAAGGCTCCCGAGATGCACGCCGAGCTCGATCCCGCGACCTACGGGCTGACCATCTGGGATCTCGACCGCGAGTTCCTGACGGGGAGCGAGGACGGCATCTACGCACCCGTCGGCGGAGTGACGCGGCAGCGCCTCGGTGACCTGCTCCACGTGCTGCGCGACGCGTACTGCCGGACGATCGGCATCGAGTTCGGGCACATCCAGGAACCTGCCGAGAAGCGCTGGATCCAGGAGCACATCGAAGGCCAGACCGCCCGACTCGACGTCGACGACCAACGCCACATCCTGTCGCTCCTGAACGCGGCGGAGTCCCTAGAGAAGTTCCTCGCCACCAAGTACCTCGGACAGAAGCGCTTCGGACTGGAGGGCGCCGAGTCGCTCATCCCGATCCTCGACGCCATCCTCCAGGAGGCGGCCGACGGCGGCTTGGACTCTGCCGTCCTCGGCATGCCTCACCGAGGCCGCCTGAACGTGCTCGCGAACGTCGTCGGCAAGTCCTTCGACCAGCTGTTCCGCGAGTTCGAGGGCTACGTCGACCCCGACTCGATCCAGGGCTCAGGTGACGTCAAGTACCACCTCGGCCAGGAGGGCACGTTCACCAGCCGAGCCGGTGCGCAGCTGCCGATCGCGCTCGCGGCCAACCCGTCCCACCTGGAAGCTGTGGACCCTGTCGTTGAAGGCATGGCCCGCGCCCGCATGGACGAGATCCCCCACGACAGGAGCCGTCGCTTCCCGGTCCTGCCCGTCCTCATGCACGGCGACGCCGCGTTCGCTGGTCAGGGAGTGGTCGCCGAGACGCTCAACCTGTCGCTGATCAAGGGGTACCGGGTCGGCGGAACGATACATGTGATCGTCAACAACCAGCTCGGCTTCACGACGCCGCCCGAGTCGGCCCGCAGCTCCGAGTACTCGACCGACATCGCAAAGGCGGTCCAGGCACCGATCATCCACGTCAACGGCGACGACCCCGAAGCGTGTGTGCGCGTCGCCAGACTGGCGTTCGCATACCGACAGCGGTTCCACAAGGACGTGGTGATCGACATGGTGTGCTACCGGCGCCACGGCCACAACGAGGGCGACGACCCCAGCTACACCCAACCGCTCATGTACCGGAAGATCGACGGGCTCCGCAGCGTCCGCAAGCGCTACGTCGAGACGCTCGTCCGCCGGGGCGACCTCACCCTCGACGAGGCGGAGCAGGCGCTCGCCGACTTCCACGACCGCATGCAGGCGGCACTCGACGAGACCCGCCTTTCCGCACCCAGCGAGGAGATCGTCGCTGCTCCTCACCCGCCGAGCCACGGCGTGCTCCCGCACGTACCGACCGGCGTCGCCAAGGGCGAGCTCGATCGGGTCTACGCGGCCCTCGACACGGTGCCCGACGGGTTCACGATCCACCCGAAGCTGGCCCGCCAGCTCGAGACGCGGGCAACCATGTACCGGGACGGCCAGGTCGACTGGGCACTGGCCGAGGCGCTCGCGTTCGGCTCACTCCTCCTGGAAGGGACGTCGGTACGACTCGCGGGCCAGGACTCGCGACGCGGCACCTTCTCACAACGCCACTCGACGTTGTTCGACTACGAGACCGGGGCCGAGCACGTCCCGCTCCAGCAGCTGTCGAACCCGCCCGAGACCCTGATCTGGATCTACGACTCCCTGCTCAGCGAGTACGCCGCGCTGGGATTCGAGTACGGCTACTCGGTGACGAGCCCCGACACACTCGTGATGTGGGAAGCCCAGTTCGGCGACTTCTCCAACGGAGCACAGATCATCATCGACCAGTTCATCGTCGCCGCCGAGGACAAGTGGGATCAGACATCCGGACTCGTGATGCTGCTCCCGCACGGCTACGAGGGCCAGGGACCGGAGCACTCCTCAGCCCGCCTCGAGCGCTTCCTGACCCTGTGCGCCGAGGACAACATCCAGGTGTGCGCGCCCACGACCTCGGCGCAGTACTTCCACCTCCTGCGCCGTCAGGTCCGCCGTTCGGTGAGGAAGCCCCTGGTGGTGTCGACCCCGAAGTCCGGACTCCGCGACAAGCGGTGGCGGTCGTCGGTCGACTCGCTCATCGAAGGCTCCTTCGAGGAGCTGCTCGGTGACTCCTCGTCCGACATCGACGCCTCCCAGGTCCGGAGGCTCGTGCTGGCGTCCGGCAAGGTCGCTGTCGAGGCGGAGTCCTGGCGCGACCAGGCGGGGGCGAACGTCGCCGTCGCGAGGGTCGAGCAGCTCTACCCCTGGCCCTACGAGGCGATCGACAAGGAGCTGAGCCGATTCCCGAACTGCACCGAGATCGTGTGGCTCCAGGAGGAACCCGAGAACATGGGGGCGTGGAACACGGTGAAGGGTCGCCTCTTCGCTGCGCACGGGGACCGGATGGAGATCCGTCGGATCAGTCGCCCAGACGAGGGGTCGCCGGCGACCGGCAGCCACACGATCCACACCCAGGAACAGGACCTCATCCTGGCCGCAGCCTTCGCGCCGCTCGACGGCAGGACCCGGTCTGACTTCCCCTGAGCACCTGAGCTCTGGCGTGGGGAGGGTTCGAGTCCAGGTCAGAGGTCGAGATCCAGGAGCGAACCGAGCTCGTCGAGAGCGACGTCCGGGTCGACCACCTTGATGGTCGTCATCCCCATCTCCCGCGCCGGCTTGAGGTTCACCCCGAGGTCGTCGAGGAAGACCGCCTCGGTAGCGTCCACATCGAGGCGCTCCAGAGCGATCTCGTAGAAGCGCGCCTCAGGCTTGCGCGTCCCGACGACGGACGACTCGACGACGACATCGAACAGATCCAGGATCGGACCGAAGCTGCCTCCGCTCGACCAGTCGGGGTTCCCGGTGACGAAGTTGTTGGTCAGCAACGCCGTCGAACGGCCCTCCCCGCATCGTCGCAGCGCCTCCACCATCCGCGGCCGCAAGCGGCCATGGAGGCACGCGAGCACCTCGGCGCCGTCGACCACGTGGCCGAATGAGCGCGCCTCGTCCTCGAACTCGGTGATGAAGCGATCGAGCGTCGACTCGTTCCGCTCGAGTCGAGCCCACGCGTTCGAGTCTGGGTTCGTCGCGTTCACCGATCGGATGAACCCATCGGGCAGACCGGTCCGCCGCTCGTAGGCCGAGAAGGCCTCGAACGGGCTCGACAGGATCACACCGCCGAAGTCGAACAGCACGGCGCGGAGCACGTTCGCATCGTAGGTGTCCCCGCGTTCGTGACCCGTCGAGCGATGGAACGTATCGGCTCAGCGCGCGAGATTCGCCGCTCGGTCGACGATTGCTGCTTCACTGTGCATCGACATGTCGAAGGATCACCTCGTCGTCGACGGTTCCAACATCGCGACCGAAGGGCGCACCGCGCCCTCGCTCGCTCAGTTGAACGACGCCGTCACCGACTTCATCAAGGAGCACCCGTTCGACAACGTCGTCGTGATCGTCGATGCAACCTTCCCGAACCGCATCGATGACTCCGAGCGCGCCGAGTACGAGGAGGCCGTGCTCGCTGGCGAGATGCTGACCCCTCCTGCGGGTGCCGTCGGTCGGGGCGACGCATTCGTCCTCCAGATCGCGGAGCGCACCGGCGCGACGATCCTGTCCAACGATTCCTTCCAGGAGTTCCACCCGACCTATCCGTGGCTGTTCGACGACGATCGCCTCTGGGGCGGGAAACCGGTGCCTGGTGTCGGGTGGGTCTTCGTCCCCCGTGTGCCGGTGAAGGGCGCTGTCAGCCGCCGCTCCTTCCGCGAGGCGAACAACAAGGCGGCCGGAGCCGCCTCGTCGCAGTCGACGTCGCGGAGCCGCCCGCGCAAGAAGAGCTCGAAGTCGGCGAGCGACGCAGCGTCGTCGGGTGCCGGCTCGAGAAGTAAGAGCGAAGCCGAGGGCATGAAGTCCTCGGCAGCCGGACAGTCGGGCAGAGGCGAGTCGCTCAAGCGTCGTGAGACCGACGGGGCACGAGGGAAGGCCCGTTCCGCGGAGAGGTCGACCCGACCGACGGGTGAGCCGATCAACACGCCGCCGACGTTCCTCGCGTTCGTCACCGCTCACAAGATCGGAGCGACCGTCGAGGCCACAGTCGTCGAGTTCTCCTCCCACGGCGCCTACGTGGACGTCGACGGCGCCCGCTGCTATGTCCCCCTGAAGTCGATGGGCGACCCGACCCCCCGCAGTGCCCGCGAGGTGCTGTCCATGGGCGAGGTCCGCTCCTTCATCGTGCACGGATTCGACACCCCCCGTCGGGGCATCGATCTCGCACTCACCGGGACCGACTCCGTCGGCACCGGACCGACCGATCCACCCGGCTCGCGGTCGCGCAGGCGTCGCAGCGGTCCGGACGGAACGGACACCCCACCAACCGTCCTCTCCGAGGACACCGCCGAGGAGGCAGCAGTGGCAGTGAAGAAGAAGGCCCCGGCCAAGAAGAAGGCGCCTGCCAAGAAGGCGCCAGCCAAGAAGAAGGCACCCGCCAAGAAGGCGCCAGCCAAGAAGAAGGCACCCGCCAAGAAGGCGCCAGCCAAGAAGAAGGCACCCGCCAAGAAGGCGCCAGCCAAGA
>CAZNQK010000009.1:0-26961 GCA_964575165.1 uncultured Aquihabitans sp.
GCGCCCGCGCCGGCGCTCATGGCCCGCCACAGGTCGTCGCCGTCGGGCCGGCGCGAGCACGACGCCTGAACCAGCGTCCCGCCTGGCTCCAGCAGCTCCACCGCCAGTCGTGCCAGGCGCGTGTGGGCCCGCATCGCTCCTTCGACGTCGCTCCGGCGCGGCGCGAAGTTCGGCGGGTCCACGACGACCAGGTCGTAGCTCTCGTGCCGGCGACGAAGGCTCGCCATCACGTCGAACGCATCACCGATTGTGCTCCGATGCCGCGTCCGTGACGCTCCGCCCGTTCCCCGGTTCAGTGCGATGTGGCGCTCGGTCTCGGCGATCGCATGCGGGCTGGAGTCGATGCTGTGGACCAGGGTCGCGCCGCCCACAGCAGCGTGGACCGTGAACCCACCACCGGCGCAGAACACGTCGAGCACCCTGGAGCCGTCCGCCATCGCCCCGACTCGCCGACGGTTTTCGCGTTGGTCGAGGAACCAACCTGTCTTCTGTCCACGGACGACGTCCGCAGTGAAGCGCAGCCCCAGCTCAGCGAAGCGCAGCGGTCCTGTGACGGGGCCTCCACGCAGGACCGTCCCGTCCAACATCCCGGTCGGAGCGCGTCGCTCGACCGAACGGGCCAGTCGCAGCACCACCGTCGGGATTTCGAGGGCGTCGACCAGCGAGTCGAGGAGGTCGTCGAGGTGTGGGAACCAGGCGGCGGTGTAGACCTTCGCCACCAGCGCTGCGGAGCGCCCCGATCCGTAGCGGTCGACGACCAGACCGGGCAGGCCGTCGCCCTCGCCGTGCAGCACACGCCAACCGGTGGTCCTGGGATCTTCGACGAGATCGCCTCTCCGGGCCAGTGCCGCTTCGACCCGGTCACGCCAGAAGGCGCCGTCGATGCGCCGAGGAGAACCGGCGTGCAGCACCTTGACCCGGATCGGCGACTCGGGATCCCAGAGTCCGACTGCCACGAGGCGTCGGCGGTCGTCGAACACGATGGCCAGGTCGCCCGGCTCACCCGTGCCGTCTCCGTGTCGGCCACCGCGGACCGACGCGATCGATCCATCGAAGATCCACGGGTGGCCCCTGCGGACGTGGCGCAGTGCCTCCGGAGTGAGCCGGAGCGCCAGGTTCGTTGCTCGCTCTCGACCCCTGCTCAAGAGGGCGGCAGGCTCTGCTGGGTGTCCATCATGTCCGTCATGATCATGCGGATGAACTCGTCGGCCTCGTCGGTCATCCCGCCGGCGACGCCGCCGTAGATCGCCCCGCTGGCCGCAGCGGTCCCTTCGGCCTGAGCCTCCTTGGCCCAGACGACGGCGTCGGCGAGATCCGCGGCGAACGCCTCGGTGACGCCGGGCAGCGTCTGGGGGCGGGTCACGGCGATGTGGATCGCGTTGGGGTACTGCTGGCCGTTGAACCGCCATCCGCGCTGACGCATGAAGTCGTTGACCAGGTAGATGTCGAACTCGTCGGAGGTGAAGCTGAGCACGAAGGTCGGCCGCCCCATGAGCCGCAGCTCCGGATGGCTCGTGATCGACGCCTTCATCTTCTCCGCAGCGTCGAAGATCTGCTCGGCGTAGCCCAGGTAGCCGTCCCGGCCGAGCGACACCATCGACGCCCACGTCGCTGCCAGCAGGCCGCCGGACCGGGACCCGTCCATGCCGGGTGAGCAGTACTTGCCGCCGGTCCAGTCGGTCCGGAAGAAGTACTGGCTGTTGCGGAACGCCTTGTCGCGGAACAGGCACACGGAGGTTCCCTTGACCGAGTAGCCGTACTTGTGCGTATCGGCGGAGATGGACGTGACGCCGGGCAGCCGGAAGTCGAACACCGGGATGTCGGCGACCCCGAGCTCCTGGCCGAACGGCAGGATGAACCCGCCCAGGCAGCCGTCGACGTGCAGGCCGACGCCACGGTCGAGAGCCAGCTGCGACATGGCGGCGATGTCGTCCACCGTCCCGTAGGGGTAGTTCCCCGCGGATCCGAGGATGGCGATCGTGTTGTCGTCGATCAGGTCGGCCATGGCGTCGACGTCGACGAGCGTCGTCGAGGGGTCCACTGTCGCGACGCGCAGCTCGATGCCGAACAGGTGACAGGCCTTGTCGAACGCCGGGTGACCGGTCTCCGGCTTCACGAAGTTGGGGTTGGTGATCCCGCGGGTCTCCGCCGCGTGGTCCCGGTAGGCGAGGACAGCGTGGGCGATCGACCCGGTACCGCCGCTCGTGACCATGCCGACCGGTTCTGCGTCGGTGATCGCGTCGGCGTGGAACAGGTCGAGGGCCATGGCGATGATCTCGCCCTCGAACTTGGTGGCACTCGGGCACATGTCGCGCTGGAGCACGTTGACGTGGGCGAACAGGCCGAACGCCTTGGTCAGGAAGTCGTAGTGCGAGTGGTCGCCGCAGTACATGGTCCCGGACACCTTTCCGGTCTCCCAGAAGGCGTCCTCCTCCTTGGCCATCTGAGCGAGCTCGTCGATGATCTCGTCTCGGCTGCGACCCTGCTGCGGCAGGACGCGGTTGACCGTGAAGCGCTCGTCGTACGGGAAGTCGGTGCTGCTCATGTGCCCATTCGACCAGACTGCACGGGTGCAGGACCACACCTCCGACCGCGGCGGGGCCTTCTCCGACGTCGACCCGCTGCCCGACGTCGATCCAGCGAACTTCGCCGCGCTCGACATGCGGGTCGGCCGCGTGGTCGACGTGCGCCCGTTCCCCGAGGCCCGCAAGCCGGCGTACCAGCTGGCAGTCGACTTCGGGCCGGTGCTCGGAGTGCTCGAGACGTCGGCCCAGGTGACGAACTACCGCGTGGAGGACCTGGTCGGCCGGCTCGTCGTGGGAGCGGTCAACCTCGGCTCACGTCGCATCGCCGGGTTCGTCAGCAGGTTCCTGGTGCTCGGCGCAGTCGAGGCCGACGGGTCTGTGCGCCTGCTGAGACCCGACGGGGACCCACCCCCCGGCACGCGCATCGCCTGACCCGATCCTCCGCATTTTGTGTGCATCTCACGTCGCCATGGCACGTGAGATGCACACAAAAACGGGAAATCGATCAGGTTCCGGTCAGAGCGGCCACGACCGGGGCGAAGGCTCGCGCCTCGGGCGCCGGGACGACGGTGTAGGAGTACCCCCATCGTTCGCGTCGATCGCGCAGCCGGTCGCCGATCTCCGACTCGCTCCCGATCAGGGTCAGAGGGGACGCCAGCAGGTCCTCGACCGATGCGGAGAACAGCTCGGCCATGACCGACGCGAATCCGACGGTGTCGTCGGTGATCTGTGCCACCGACAACCAGGCGTTCAGCTCGAGGTCCTCCCAGCGTTCCCCCGCGGCGGTTCGGACCCGCTCGATCTTGGCATCGATCCGGTCCGGCAGTGCGTCCTGTGCGGCCTCGGTGTCGATCTCACCGGAGTGGATCGACGCGTTCACACCGACGATGTCGGCGTTGCGCGCCGCGAAGCCGAGGACACGTGGGGCTCCACCTCCGATGAGGATGGGCGGAACGCGGCCCGCGTGGCCGGACATCCCTTCGAGGTCGGTGATCCTGTAGTGGTCGCCGTCGAACGAGAAGGGTCCCCCGGAGAAGAGGCCCTTGATGACGGCTGTGTGCTCGACCATCCGGTCGACCCTGACGCCCGGACGATCCATGGGGATGCCCGAGCGCTCGTAGTCGGTCGCCTTCCACCCGGCCCCGAGTCCGATCTCGAGTCGCCCTTCGGAGATCTGGTCGATCGTGGCCAGCTCCCGTTGGACCACGGCCGGGTGCCGGTAGTCGCAGTCCATGACCAACACGCCCATCCGCAACGTCGTCGTGGACGCTGCCGCGGCCCCGAGCGCGGAGATCGGTCCGGGGCCCTCGTCGAAGTGGTCCGGTAGGAACAGAGTGGAGTACCCGAGGTCCTCGATCTCCTTGAACGAATCGACCCAGCTGCGACCCGGGAGGGGTTCGTGGACCTCGACGGCGAAGCGGAACCGACGGTCGTGTGGCATCGGGGCCTCCTTCAGGAGAGCTGGTCGTCGAGGTGGTCGGCGGTCGACCCGCCGAGGGGTATCGGTTCGATCCCGAGCTTTCGGTGGTCCCAGGAGCGGGTGCGGGTCGGTCGGACTCGGAGAGCGATTCGCTTGTGGAGCATCAGCTCCACGAGCGGCTTCACCTCAGCTGTGTAGGGGCCCGTGTAGCGCTCCCACACGCTGATTCCCACCTCCCACAGCCGGTCGGGATCCTCGACGATCTCGGCCGTGCCGTCGATGCTCACGCCCCGCAGCTTGTCGTAGGTGAGTCCGTCCTCGAACAGGAGGGTGACCCGGGGGTCTCGCCGGAGGTTGACGGCCTTCTGCGAGGCCGCCTTGGTCTCGAACCACACCTCGCCGTCGATCACCGCGTACCACATGGCCACCAGGTGTGGACGGCCGTCGGATCCGATGGTCGCCATCGTGCAGGCCCGCGCTGCCTCGATGAACGCGGCGACTTCCTCATCGGTCATCCCAACCTGGCTCCGCTGGTTCGATCCCACTCTGTCTCCCTGGACGTCGGACGGTCGTTGTGGAGGTCAGCCTGTCACGACCGGATGCCGGGCCGAACGCCTCGCCACCGGCGGGACGAGCGCCAGACCGCACAGGGCCGACACCCCGGCGGCGGCGAACGCACCCCGGTAGCCGAGCACTGCGACCACCACGCCGAGCACGGCGGGTCCGAGGCCGCTCGAGAGGTCGAACGCCAAGGAGAACGTCCCGACGGCCTGACCCCGTTCCGACTCCTCCACGCTGGCGACGGTCGCGCTGAACAGCGCGGGGAACAGGAGCGACATGCCGATGGCGAGGGCGACGACGGAGATCCAGATGCCGGCATGGGCGCTCCAAGCCGCCAGCACCAGGCCGCCGACGGCGAGCACCGCGAGGGCAGCTGATGACGCACGTCGCCAACCCAGCCGATCGGGCAGCTTCGCTCCGAGCACCCGGATCACCAGCACCAGCACGCCGTATCCGAGCAGCAGCGGACCGACGTCCTCGACGCCGACCTCGGGCCCGTACAGAGGGATGAAGGTCGCGAAGCAGATGAACGGCAGCATCCCCAGGAGCAGGATCGAGCCCGGGCCGAACGCCGCCGGGTGGAGGAGCCTGAAGGGCTGTGGTTCACGTGGGACGTCCTTGGGCGTGCCGCAGCCGAACAGGCACGCGACCAGCCCGCAGCAACCGGCGAGGATCCACACGCCGTCGAAGCCGTGCGACGATCGGACCGCCTCGCCCACCATCGGACCGAAGGCCAGTCCCGCGTACAACGACACCGAGAAGTACGACGCGGCCTCGCCGCGGCGGTCATCCGGTGCCATGTCCTGGATCGCGGTCGCCGCACCGACCCACATGGCGGCCTCACCGGCTCCGGTGAGGAGGCGCAGGGCGACCAGGGCGGCGACGTCGTCGACGAGCGTGTAGCAGAGCACCGACACGCCCATGACCAGAGACCCACCGATCACGAGCACCCTGCGACCGCGGGTGTCGCCGATGCGTCCAGCGAACGGCCGCAGGAGCGCCGCCGAGATCGCGAAGCTGCCGACGACGACGCCCACAGCGACGCTTCCCCCACCCATGCCGTCCTCGACGTAGCGGGGCAGCGTCGGCAGGAGCGCCCCGAGCGCCATGAAGTAGGCGAAGGTCGACAGCGTGACCATCACGAAGCCGAACGACAGCATCGACTCCGGGACGGGCGTTCCGGGGCCGAGGGCGCCATCGGACACGGGTCCTCCGTCGTCGGTCGGGGTCACGGGCCGGAACCTACCGCGGTCCGCCGGCGACCCGTTGCGGCTCAGCGCTCGATGACCGTGAGGTCGGTGGCCTTCACGGCTGCCCACACCCGGGTCCCCTCGACGAGGCCCATGTCGGTCACCGACGCCGAGGTGACCTCCGCGATCAGCGGCACCGGCCCTTCGAGCCGGACCCGGACGCGGTCGCCGAGCAGGTCGAGGCCGCTCACGGTCACGCGCCAACGGTTGCGCGGACTCCCGGTCGGCTCATCACGGTGCAGGGTCACGGAGCTCGGACGGACCAGGACGAGGACGGGTCCGTCGACGGCGTCGGCGATGATGAGCGTGGCGGTGCGATCCGTGGCGCCGAGGGCGTCCGGGTGTCGAACGGTCACCTCTGTGCCGTCGGCGATCCCGGTCAGTAGGTTCGTTCCCATCAGCTCGGCGACGTAGGTCGTGCGCGGCATGGATGTCACCTCGGTGAGCGTGCCCGTCTGGGTGATCCGCCCGTCCTCGAGCACGGCCACCCTGTCGGCCAGGGCGAGGGCGTCGAGCGCGTCATGGGTCACCAGCAACGTCGCGCCGCCGAACGATCCGAGGTGCCTGCGGAGGTCGCGTCTGACAGCGGACCGGCTTCCGGCGTCCAGAGCGGAGAGGGGTTCGTCGAGCAGCAACACCGCCGGATCGGTGACCAGGGCACGGGCGAGAGCGGCGCGCTGCGCCTGTCCTCCCGAGACCGCCGCCGGCCGGGAGCGCTCGAGGCCGCCGAGCCCGACCCGGGCCAGCCACACCCCCGCCCGCTCGTCGGCGTCGGCCTTCCCCACTCCCCTGGCCCGCAACCCGAACGCGACGTTGGAGAGCAGGTCGAGGTTCGGGAACAGCAGGTGGTCCTGGAACACCACTCCCACGCCGCGCCGCTCCGGGAACGTGAAGGAGCGGTGTTCGGGTTCGTCCACGACCACGCCTTCGATCGTGATGCATCCGTCGTCGATCGCCTGGAGCCCCGCCAGGCACCGCAACAGCGTGGACTTCCCCGACCCGTTGGGTCCGAGAACGGCGAGCACTTCGCCAGCGGCGACATCCAGGGCCACCTCGAGGTGGAGCCGACCGAGCTCCAGCGAGATCCGGGCAGCGACGGCGGCCGGACCTCCGGTCACTGACCCGCCGTCCATCGGTCGCGCATCGCGAACACCATCACCACCATGCTCACGGCGAGCAGCACCAGGCTCAGCCCCACAGCTCGCCCTGTGTCCTCCTGGAGCGCCATGTAGATCGCCAGCGGCAGAGTCTGGGTGCGGCCGACGATGTTGCCGGCGAAGGTGATCGTGGCCCCGAACTCGCCCAGCGCCCGGGCCCCGGCGAGGACCGTTCCTGCCCCGATCGAGGGTGCGATCGCCGGCAGGGTCACCCGTCGGAACACCGTCCAGCGCCGGGCGCCCAGGGTGGCCGCAACGTCCTCGTACCGTCGGTCGGTGGCCCGGAGGGCGGCCTCGACGGTGATGACGAAGAACGGCAACGCCACGAACGTGGCGGCGAGGATCGCACCTGGGAGCGAGAAGGTGAGCTGGATGCCGAGCCAGTCGTGCAGGGGTTCCCCGACAAGCCCGGTGCGGCTGAACGCCGACAGGAGAGCCACTCCGCCGACCACCGGAGGGAGCACGAGCGGGAGCAGTACCAGGGCTCTCAGGACGGAACGTCCCGGGAAGGTGAGTCGGGCGAGCACCCAGGCCAACGGGAGGCCGAGCAGCGCCGACAGCGTCGCTGCCACTGCAGTGCACACCACCGACAGACGCAGCGCCTCGACAGCCTCCTCGCTGCTCAGGTCGTTCCACAGGTCGGACCAGGGCACCCGCAGGAGGAGTCCCGTGAGCGGGAGGACGAACAGTGCAGCCGCGACAGCGGATAGGCCGATGACGGCGACGGCGGGTCGTCGGCGCCCATGGCCACGTCCGGTCACGGGGGGCCGAAGCCTGCCGTCGTCAGGACGTCCTGTGCTTCGGGGCCGAGGACGTAGTCCTCGAATGCCGCGGCCGCCGTCGGGTTCGCCGAGCCCTCGACGACGGCAATCGGGTACCTGGCGAGGGCGTTCTGCCCGGTCGGGATCTGCACCACGTCCACCGCGTCGCCGGCAGCGGAGGCATCGGTCACGTAGACGATGCCTGCGTCGGCGTCGCCGGCCGCGACGGCGGCGAGGGTGGAGCGCACGTCCTGACCCCGGGTGATCCGGTACGCAGGGATGCTCACGCCGGCGTTGGTCAGGATCTCCTCGGCGTACCCGCCGCACGGCACGGTGTCGGCGCAGAGCGAGACGGTCCCTGCCGTGGCCAGGTCCGACAGCCCCTCGATCCTCTTCGGGTTGCCCGGTTCGGTGACGATCACCAACTCGTTCGTGGCGAAGGTGCGGGACTCCCCGTCCAGCAGCCCGGCGTCGGCGAGCGTCGCCATGGTCGACTCGGCGGCGAACGCCGCGACGTCGACCGGCGCGCCGCTGCGGATCTGCGTCGCCAGTTCGCCGGAGGATCCGAAGTTGATCGTGATCTCCACATCGGGGTTCGCTTCCTCGAAGTCGTTCGCGATCCTCGTGAACGACTCCTTCAGCGATGCTGCGGCGGACACCGTGAGGTCGCCCGCGAGCGGTGATGTCGCCCCGTTCGCGTCCGTCGACGGCTCCGCTGACGGTGACGAGCCGTCACCGCAGCCGGGTGCGACGATGCCGGCCGCCAGCAGCACCACGAGCGATGTCGAGCAGATGTGTCGCGCCGCGCGGCGACCGATGTCCGACGGGTTCACGGTCGAGGGACCTCCACCGTCACGTTGGTGGCCTTGACCGAGGCCGTCGCCAGGTCGCCAGGCTGGAGGTCGAGCTCCTCCACTGCGTCACGGGTGAGCAACGAGACCAGCCGGTGCGGCGGGGCGTGGATCTCGACGAGTGCGGCAACGCCGTCCGTCTCGACCCTGGTGACGATCCCCGTGAACCGGTTCCGAGCCGAGTGGAGCTCGTCCGATCCGACCGTGTACGCCGGATCCCGACTGGTCAGGTAGGCGGCGAGGTCACGGCCGTCGATGCGCCGATCCCCGTCCTCACGCGAGGTGGGCAACCGCCCGTCATCGCACAGGCGGCGGACCGTGTCGACGCTGACGCCGAGGAGCTCGGCGACCTGAGTCGTGCCATAGGATGGCATATGCGACTCAGTCTACGTCATCTACCCCGCATCTGCTGGGTCCTTCGGTGGGGATCAGGGGGATCCGAGACCCGTCGCCCGGAGGATCTCCTGCGCTTCGGGTCCGAGCATGAAGTCCATGAACGCCCGGGACGCATCCGGGTTCTCGGTCGTCTTGAGGACGGCCATCGGGTAGGACAAGACCGTGTTCTTCCCTGCCGGGATCGGAACGATGCTCACTGCCTTCCCTGCCCCGGTTGCGTCTGTGGTGAAGATGATCCCAGCGGCCGCGTCGCCGTCGCGAACGGCCGACAGGGTCGACTGGACGTCCTCTCCCCTCGTGACCTGATCCTCGGGAAGGGCGACGCCCGCGTCCGTCAGGACGGTGTTGGTGTACTTGCCACACGGAGAGGTCTCCACGCACAACGCCACCGTGGCCCCGCTGTCGACGGCGGTGGCGAGGTCGCTCAGATCCTCGATCCCGGTGGGGTTGCCCGGCTTGGTCACGATGGACAGCGAGTTCGTGGCGAACTCCTCGTACCAGCCGTCGAGCAGGTCGGCGCTCGCCAGGGCCGACATCCGTGCCTCGGCGGCGAGCACCGCTACGTCAGCGGGGGTTCCCCCCGCGATCTGCATGGCGAGGTCGCCCGAGGAGCCGAAGTTGAACGTGACGTCCACTCCCGGGTTGGCCTCTTCGAACTTCGTCGCGATCTTCGTGAGGGGCCCCTTGAGCGAAGAGGCTGCCGCCACGTTCAGGTCCCCGCTGAGCGACGGTTCGCTTCCAGTTCCGTCGGACGTCGTCGTCGAACCGGCACCGGTGTCGTCTCCTCCACATCCGGCAGCCACGACGGCAAACGTGACGAGGAGCGCGGGCAACACGCGCCGGATCCAGATCCGGGACGATCCGGAGTTCATGGTCGGGCACCTCCACGGTGACGGACGGTCGATCTCGACGAGCGCCGACACGTCGCGCCCGATCCCGGAGAACGATACCGGCGAACGGCAGGACCGAGCGTTCAGCCCGACGCCCCCTCCACGGGCGCGCTTCACGCCAGTCGGTGTGCCCCGAGCTGATCGAAGACCACCTCCGAGGCCGGGGGCGGCCCCGGAGGGGTGCCACGCCCGAAGGGTGTTCCGCACAGACCATCGCGTCCGTGCGGCTCGAGCCAGTTCGCCAGGTCGGGACCGAGCGGGACGATCCCGGTCGGGTTGATGTCGCGGTGGACCTGGAAGTAGTGCGCCTTGATGTGATCGAAGTCGACCGTGTCGCCGAAGCCGGGCGTCTGGAAGAGGTCCCGCGCATAGGCCCAGAGCACAGGCATCTCGGTGAGCTTGGCGCGGTTGCACTTGAAGTGACCGTGGTAGACGGGATCGAAGCGGACGAGGGTCGTGAACAGGCGGACATCGGCCTCGGTGATGTGGTCACCGACCAGGTATCGGCGGGTCTCGAGTCGTTCTGACACCTCGTCGAGCCGCGAGAACAGCCGCTCGTAGGCATCCTCGTACGCCGCCTGCGATCCGGCGAACCCGCAGCGGTACACGCCGTTGTTGACGTCCCGGTAGATGCCCGACATGACCTCCTCCATCTCGTCGCGCCACGCATCGGGAGCGAGGTCGGGGGCACCGATGCGATGGTGGTCGACCCACTCGGTCGAGAGGTCGATGCTCATCGCCACGAAGTCGTTGGTGACGACCGCTCCCGTCGTGGTGTCGACGATCGCAGGGACGGTGATCCCCTTGGGGTAGCCGGGGATCCGGGCGAAGTACGCGTCGCGCAGTTCGTGGATGCCCAACACCGGGTCGACGCCGTCGGGGTCGAGGTCGAAGTTCCAACTCCGGGGACCGTGAGTGGGTGCTGCGATCGCCATCGGCAGAGCCTCCTCGAGTCCCAGCAGGCGACGCACGATCACCAACCGGCTCGCCCACGGGCAGGCGCGGCTCACCACCAACCGATAGCGACCGGGCTCGACCGGGTAGCCGTCCCGGCCGTCGCGTGTGATGCGGCTGTCGATGTAGCGGGTGTCGCGTTCGAAGCTCTCGCCCTCTGTCACGTACACGCCTGGGATCCCGTGGGCCTCGTCGGCCATGGTCCCTGTCTACCTCGCAGCGTCACCACCGCGTGAACCCGTCGGGGGTCCGATCAGCCGATCCGGGCGGCATGTCCGCCGTCGATCTCGACGGCGCCGACACGGGGCAGCGGCCGCTCGGTCTCGACACCGACGGACCGGAGCATTCCAGCGAGCATGGCGTAGTGCCCGGCCAGCATCGTCAGCTCGATGAGCTGCTCATCGCTCCAACCCGCATCGAGGAGCTGCTGCCAGCAATGGTCACCCATCCGGTGGTCCGTCACCAGCTGCTCGGTCGCGATCGCGACAGCGAGGTCGGTCCCCGTCCACGGTCCGTCGCTCGCAGGGGCGGAACAGGCGACCATCTCGTCGTCGCTCAGCCCCGCGTCGCGGCCGATCCCGACGTGCTGGCCCCACTCGTAGTCCGATCCGCACAACGCGGCAGTGCGCAGGATCACGAGCTCGCGGACCCTGGGCGTGAGCGTGCTGCCCTGGAGCAGTCGGCCCCCGAACGGCAACCAGCTGCTCAGCAGCCGCGGGTGGGCGGCGAGGGTGCGGAAGATGTGCATCCCGCCCATCGGCCCGAGCGGCTCCAGAGCGGCGCGCTGGCGGTCGGTCAGATCCGCATCGGAGACCGGGTCGAGCCTGGGTCCCCTGTCACCGTCGCTGGTCACGCAGCGCCGGGGTCGGATGCCGTAGCGAGTCGGTCCTGCGCGACGGCATCCATCTCGAGGTACTCCTCGCCGGTGTCGGCCCAGTCCTCGAACTGCGTGACGCCGAGGACGTCGAACCGCTTGCGCAGCCATCCGTCGTTGGCGTCGAGAAGTCCGAGCTTCTTGCAGTTGGGCACGATCTTCGAGAACAGCAGCTGCTGGAACGGGTCCTGGTTCTTCACCTCGGCCGGGACGTCGAAGAGCTTGACCGCCTTGCGGACGTCGATGCCCATGCGGTCCCAGACCTCCTGCTGGAGGAACCGGTCGCGCATGCGGACCGCCGCCTCGTAGGCGAACTCCTGGCGTTCGAGGAGCTCGACCTCGGTCAGGCCGGCGTAGAACTCCTGGAGCGACAGCACCCCGAAGGCCACGTGGCGGGCCTCGTCGCTCATCACGTAGCGGAGCAGCTGCTTGAGCAGCGGGTCGGGAGTGGTCTGAAGGGCCATGCCGAACGCGGCGAGGGCGAGGCCCTCGACCATGATCTGCATGCCGAGGTACGTCATGTCCCAACGGCTGTCGGAGATGATGTCGTCGAGCAGCGCCCGCAGGTGGAGGTTGATCGGATAGTGCCCGTCGAGCTTGGTGTCGAGGTATCGGGCGAACACCTCGACGTGGCGGGCCTCGTCCATGACCTGGGTCGACGCGTAGTACTTCGCGTCGATCCACGGCACCGTCTCGACGATCTTCGCCGTGCAGATCAGAGCGCCCTGCTCGCCGTGCATGAACTGGCTCAACGACCAGTTCTGCGACTCGTGGGAGAGCTCGACCCACTGCGGCCTGTCCCAGTTCTGGAACGGCGTGCCCGAGAAGTCGACCCCGCGTGTCTCGAACTCCATGATCTGCATGTCCGCCATCATCTCGGCGAACTCCTGCTGATCGACGTCGATCGACCAGTCCAGGTCCGTCGAGCCGTTCCACTGGGAGTTCTTCGCCTTCTCGTAGAGCTTGTTCAGCGCCGGGCGACTGCCCTTCTCGTAGTCCCAGGTGAAGATCACATCCGCGTTGTCGCGGACGGCGTGGATCACCTCGTCCACGTCGGTGTTCGACGTGGTCAGGATGGCCTCGATCTCGGCCGCGCTCGGCTCGCCGACGTTCTGCTCGTCGATGGTCACAGGTACCCCCTTGGGACCGCATCCGGACCGCCGATCGGTCGGACGGCACGCGGTCGCGACGCTCCAAGCCTGCCACACCCGGCCGCTCCCTCCCGGCCGGCGAGGATGGTCGGCCATAGGCTGGCAGGACAACGATCGGCATCGACCGAGGAGTTGACCGATGAGCACCTGGTTCGACACCCACGAGGTCACCAACCAGCCACCGCCCCTCGAGGACCACGACGTCTTCTCGACCGACGCGGCGTTGGTCGAGGCGACGATCCGCCACGGCGCAGGCGCCAACCTGGACGACCTGAGAGCGGTGGGTCGACGAGCCGGGGACCCGGCATGGCTGGAACGTGCTCGACAGGCGAACGCCAACGTGCCCGTCCTGCGGACCCACGACCGCTACGGCCGGCGACTCGACGTGGTCGACTACCACCCCGCCTACCACGACCTGATGGCGGCCTCGGTCGAGATGGGGATCCATGCCGGACCTTGGGACGACCCGCGCCCCGCGCCGCACGTGACGCGAGCCGCGGCGATGGTCACCTGGTACCAGGTCGAATCCGGTCACACCTGTCCGATCTCGATGACCTACTCGTCGGTCGCGGCGCTGCGCCATCAGCCCGACCTGGCGGCCGACCTCGTCCCGCGTCTCACGTCGCGCTCCTATGACGGCTCGAATCGGCCGCTCGAGGCCAAGCCCGGCATCACCGCCGGGATGGCCATGACCGAGAAGCAGGGCGGGTCCGACGTCAGGGCCAACACGACGACCGCAGTACCGGTTGGTGGTGGATCCGGCGGCCCGGGCACCGAGCACCTCCTCACCGGACACAAGTGGTTCTGCTCCGCACCCATGTCCGACGGTTTCCTGGTTCTGGCGGTCGCACCCGGCGGGCTCAGCTGCTTCTGGATGCCTCGCTGGCGACCGGACGGCACCCGCAATCCGATCCGGATCCAGCGGCTCAAGGACAAGCTCGGGGACCGGTCCAACGCCTCCAGCGAGATCGAGATGCTCGACGCCTGGGCGATCATGGTCGGCGAAGAGGGACGGGGCGTCCGGACGATCATCGAGATGGTCAACCACACCCGCCTCGACTGCACTCTCGGATCCACCGCCGTGATGCGACAGGGAGTGGCCCAGGCCACCTGGCACGCGAGCCATCGCAGCGCGTTCGGGAAGGTGCTCGACGAGCAGCCGCTCATGCTCAACGTCCTGGCCGACCTCGCGATCGAGTCCGAGGCCGCCACGGTCGCAGCGTTGCGCCTGGCATCGACGTTCGACGCGCCCGACGACCCCGTCGAGGAGCTGTTCGCCCGCCTCGCCACACCCGTCATCAAGTACTGGACGTGCAAGCGGGCTCCCGCTCACGCGGCCGAGGCGATGGAGTGCCTGGGTGGGGTTGGCTACGTCGAGGAGACCGACATGCCGCGGTTGTTCCGTCAGAGCCCGGTCAACGGGATCTGGGAGGGCTCCGGCAACGTGATGTGCCTGGACGTGCTGCGGGCCATGCTCCGCTCACCCGAGTCGCTCGACGCGTACTGGGACGAGGTGGGCCTCGCCGACGGCGCCGACCGTCGGCTCGACGCATCGGCGGCGGCGTTGCGCAAGGAGCTCGACGACGCCGATGACGTCGAGCTCAGAGCCAGGCGGGTTGTCGAGGACATGGCGCTGGTCCTCCAGGGATCGCTCGTCGTGCGTCACTCCCCAGCGCAGATCGCCGATGCGTTCTGCGCCACCCGGCTCGACGTCGATCGGCCGGGCCATCGGGCCTTCGGGACCCTGCCGCCCGGAACCGATCTGACGACGATCGTCGAACGGCACCGTCCGGTGGTGTGATCGTCCGGCCGTAGCATCGCCGCCGTGGCGGAGCCGATACGACCAGTCCTCGACGGCGAGGACCCACTCGAGGCCCCACCCGGCCGGAGCCGTCGCGGTCCGATCGATCCCGCGTTGCTCAGGGTCGCTCCCGCGCTGCGCAGGCACCTGCTGCTGTGCGTCGGAATCGCTCTCGTCACCACGGCGGTCGTCCTCGTCCAGGCGGAGTCCATCTCGCGTCTGCTCCCTCGCCTGATCGACGGCGATCTCGACGCCGCGGTCCCACTCGCGGTCGTGCTCTCGGTCCTGGGGGTGATGCGGGCGGCCCTGCGCTGGGTGACCGAGATGTCGGCCTCCGTCGCGGCGGCGCGCACGCGGGATTCGGTGACCTCCAAGGCCATCGGGCGGTCGATGGTGCTCGACGAGCGCGGCTCCGCCGCGGTTCCTCCGTCCCGCGTCACCACTCTCGTGACCGACGGCGTAGATGCTCTCGACCCCTGGATCCGCGCCTACGTCCCCGCGCTGTGCCTTGCGATGGTCCTACCCCTGGCGGCCGGGGCACGGATCCTCTGGGCCGACATCCCGTCCGCCGTGGTCCTGCTGGTGGCGATCCCGCTCATACCCGTGTTCATGGTTCTGATCGGTCGGCTCTCGGAGGACCGGGCGGACCGCCAGTGGGCGATGTTGCAGCACCTGGCCGGTCACTTCCACGAGGTCCTCGTCGGTCTCCCCACCCTGCGGCTGTTCGGCCGGGCCGACGACCAGGTCTCGGGTGTCCGACGCATCGCAGAGCGCTACCGCGTGGCGGTCATGGGAACCCTGCGCGTGGCGTTCCTGTCGGCCGCGACGATGGAACTGCTGGCCTCGCTCTCGGTCGCGCTCGTGGCGGTCACGATCGGATACCGCCTCACCACGGGCGCAGTCGGCTTCTCCACGGCGCTGGTCGTCCTGCTGCTGGCTCCGGAGTGCTCCCTGCCGATCCGAAGGGTGGGAGCTGCCTTCCACGCGGCGCAGGCCGGCACGGACGCCGCCGACGAGCTGCACGAGGTGCTGCGCGCATCGACCACTCCTGACGGGCCGGTCGAACACCTGCCGTCCCCTGGATCCGGTGATGAGCCGGTCCTGCGGATCCTGGGCGCGGCGGTCGTCGATCCCGAGCGTGGTCACCGGGTCGGGCCGGTGCAGGTAGAGGTGCACCGGGCGAGCGTCGTGGCGCTGGTCGGCGCGAGCGGTTCGGGCAAGTCGACCCTCCTGGACGCGATCCGTTGCCAGATCCCGCTCCAGCGGGGCGCCGTCGAGCTCGCCGGGACCGACGTCACGAGGCTGTCGAGGGCTGCGCGGGCCCGGTCGATCACGTGGATCTCCCAGCACCCCGACCCGGTCGGCATCGACGTTCGTTCCGCCGTCGCGGGTGGAGCTCGAGCATCGCTGGCGGAGACGGAGCAGGCGATCGCGGCTGTGGACCTGGACGGTCTCGCCGACCGATCTCCCGAGGAGCTCTCGGGAGGCGAACGCCAGAGGGTGGCGGTGGCACGCGCGCTGTTGCGTTGCAGCGTCGACCGGGAGGTTCGTCTGGTCCTCGCGGATGAACCGACGTCGCACCTCGACGCCGAGAGGACCGCTCTCGTGGTCGAAGCTCTGCGTGCTATGGCCTCGAGTGGACCGGCGGTCCTGGTCGCGACCCACGACTCTGCCCTGATCGATGCTGCCGACGTCGTGGTGCGTCTGGAGGAACCCCGACGAGATCCAGATCGGCGTGACGATCCGGCATCCGATCGCACGACCTCCTCGACGTCGATCGATCGTCCGGGTGGGGACCCCGACGATCCTGTCGTTCCGGCGGTCGTGTCGGGCCCACTCCCACGCGTCGAGAAGGGCGACCTGTCGGAGGTCCAGGGAGAGCTCGACTGGTTCCACCGTATGCGTCGCCCCGTGCTGTGGCGGCTCCTCGGAGCCCGCGGGCTCGGGATCTCGACCGAGATCTGCACCGTCGGACTCTCGGCCACCGCTGCGTGGATGATCGTGCGAGCTGCGCAGGGCGTGGTCTTCGCCGATCTCGCCGTGGCGGCCGTGATGGTGCGGGTGTTCGGGATCGGCAAGGGGATCCTGCGCTACTTCGAGCGTCTCGCGTCCCACGACACCACGTTCCGGCTGCTGGCCCATGTGAGAGGGGCGGTAGTCGCCAGGCTGGCGCGGCTCTCTCCTGGCGGCGTGGTCGGCATGGGGCGCGGCGACGTGATGGCGAGGGTTGTCGACGACGTGGACCGTCTCGCCGACGACGAGCTCCGGGTGGTCGGCCCGACGGTGTCCGGGATAGCGATCGGACTGCTCGCGGTGCTGGGCGCCGCCGCGATCGATCCCTGGTTCGGAGTCGCCTACGCGTCAGCGCTGGTCGTGGTGGCGATCCTCCTGCCCGCAGCGACACGGCGCACGGCCGAATCATCCGCAGGGACCTCGGCCGTGGCGCGATCGGAGCTGGCGGTCGCCTCGCTCGAGCTGCTCGAACACGCTGACGAGCTGACAGCGAGCAGGGCGGCCTCTCCGTGGCAGGAGCGGATCACCGAGGCGGTCGGGCGACTGGGCACCGAGGAGGTGCGTCGTGGTCGACGGGGTGGCACCCTCGACGGGGTCGCAGCAGCCGCTGCCGCCCTGCTCGCTGCGGCCGTCGTGGTGATAGACCGCGTGCAGGGCGGAACCGTCGAAGGGGCGTTGCTCGGGGTGGTCGTCCTGACGCCGTTCGCCCTGATGGAGGTGCTGACACCGCTCCTACGAGCGGGCGAGCACTCGGCCGAGGTCCACACGGCGTCACGACGACTGCGTACGATCCTCGAGGCGCCCGACCCACTGCCGGAACCGCCACATCCTGTCGTGTTGCCCGAAGACGGGGCCGCAGCCCGCCACGTCCGGTTGGAGGACGCGACGATCCGTTGGCCGGGAGCTGACCGACCGGTCCTCGAACACCTGAACCTCGACCTCGTGCCCGCATCCCGGGTTCGGATCGTCGGCCCCAGCGGATCGGGGAAGTCGACCGTTGCGGCGGCGCTGGTGCGCTTCATCCCCCTGGAGCTCGGCACCTACTCCCTGGATGGCGTCGACGCCGACGAGGTGGGCGGAGACCGGGTCCGTCGGTCTGTGACCTGGTGTCAGCAGATTCCCTGGTTGGCGTCGACATCGGTCCGCGAGAACCTCCGGCTCGCCGCACCGAACGCCGACGACGAAGAGCTCTGGAAGGCTCTCGACGCAGTCCAGCTCTCTGACTGGGTGGTGGGGCTGCCCGACGGGCTCGACACCTCCATCGGCCGTGACGGCCAGGCCATGAGCGGGGGACAGCGACAACGCCTGGCGTTGGCGCGGGTGCTCCTCGGCGGTCAACGGGTGGTGGTGCTCGACGAGCCGACGGCGCACCTCGACGCCGGGACGGCACGCCTCGTGCGCCGGGACCTCCTCTCCGCCCTGGGCGACAGGACTGTCGTCGAGCTGGGACACGGACCGGGCAGGGCCGCGGCCGCAGAGGGTGCTGAGGGAACCGGCGAGGTGCTCGTCCTCGAGTGAACCACGCCGAACTGGCTGTCGGATTCCCGGCCCTGACCGGCAATCCGACAGCCAGTTCGATCGGATCCGGTTCAACGCTGCCAACCGGATCCGGCCCGGCGACGCCATCCCCGAGTCGCCTCGGCGATCTGAGCCGCCTGATCCACGACGACGTCGGTTGCGATCCGGGCAGACGTGCTCGGAGTCCTTGCACGCAGGCGGTGGACGCCATCGCGTGTGACCTGCTCACGCAGACCGACGCGGTACGTGAGGGCCCTCGGCGGACACTCGACGCGGGCGAGCGACACGGGAACGAAGGTCACGCTCCGCTGGTCGGCCACCACGTCGAGGCACGCGCTCGTGGACTCGACCTCGTAGAAGGGCAGTCGCGGGGTCACGTCGGGACCGAGGGACCGTGTGAGGAGCCGACGCCCGAAGGGCGCCGGCGGCGGGAGCACCAATGGGTACCCGGCCACCGATGACGGTGACGGCTCGGTCCCTGCCAGCGGGTGGTCCGCTCCGACGACGATGGCGAGAGGTTCCTCCGGCAGCGCGAGGCTCTCGATCTCCGCGGCGGACGGGGACTCGGCGGCCTTCGACACGTCGCAGACCACGATGTCGAGCTCGCGCCGGACCAGAGCGGCTATCAGATCGGCCGCCGCACCGCCCACCACCGCGACCTGGAGGCCGGGCCTCGTCCTCGACAGCTCCTGGAGCACCGATGTCAGGAGCGGGCGGGCGGGGTACGCGCCGGTGCCGATGGTCACCGCTCCGCCGTCGCCGTCGCGCAGCATGGTGGCCGTCTCCTGCATCCGCCTCGCTGCCGAGACGGCGTCGATCGCGTGCGCGATCAGGGCCTCGGCGGCGTCGGTCGGCTCGACGGAGTGGGTGGTCCGATCGAAGAGGAGCTGACCGAGCTCCTCCTCCAACGCCTGGATGCTCCGCGACAGCGCCGACTGGCTGACGAACTGCTCCCTGGCGGCCCTGGTGAAGCTCCCGGTCCGGTGGACGGCCTCGAAGTGCTGGAGCTGGCGGAGTTGCACGTGATCACACCCCGTTGTCCGAATCCATGTTCATGCGGTAGATGCATTACAACATACGTGTCCATGAGCATACGGTGAGAATGATGACTCCGTCCGAGATGCCCCAGGCACCCACCTCCGCCACGATGGGATCGCTCGACCTCCGGAACCGGGGCGCCGCATTCGGCCGCCTCGACCAGGAGACGTTCGACGTGGTGGTCATCGGCGGAGGCATCACCGGCGCCGGCATCGCCCACGACGCCGCGCTCAGGGGGCTCCGCGTCGCGCTGATCGAGGCGCGTGACGTCGCGTCCGGCACCTCCTCGCGCAGCTCGAAGATGATCCACGGCGGCCTGAGATATCTGGCCCAGGGCGACGTCGGCCTCGTCCGGGAGGCGGCGACGGAGCGTCAGGTGCTGCGCCGGACGGCTCCGCACCTGACACGCATCTCGCCCTTCGTGATGCCCGGGAGCCGTCGCTCCGTCGCGACGGTCCGGGCTGGGCTCGTGGCGTTCGAGCGGCTCGGCAGGGTCCCGCGCGACGAACGGCACCGGACCCTCGACGCGGACGAGCTCCTGGATCTGGAACCCACGCTGCGTCCGGGCCGCTACCCCGCCGGGCTGGTGTACCCGGAGTTCCTGACCAACGACGCCCGGTTGACCCTCGCGAACGTGCGCTCCGCCGTCGCAGCCGGCGCCACGGTGCTGACCCACGCCTCAGCTGACCGGATCATCGTGGGATCCGACGGGCTCGCCGAGGCGGTGGACGTCTCGGGCACCCTTCCCGGAGAGGACCTCCGGGCCGTGGTCAGGACGAGGGCCGTGGTGAACGCTGCGGGCCCGTGGGTCGATACCGTGCGGGCGCTCGAGGACCCTGACGGTCCGAGCCGCTTGGCCCTCACGAAGGGCATCCACGTCGTGGTCCCCCATCGACGCCTCCCTGTCGCCGACACGGTCATCACGCTCGGCCGGGACAAGAGGCCCGTGTTCGCAGTGGCCGCCGGAGGGCCGAGCGCAGACGGCGACGCCGCGACGGTGACCTACATCGGCACCACCGACACCTTCCACCCCGATGCGGACGAGTGGCCCCGCATCGACGGAGACGACGTCCGGTACCTGTTCGACGCCATGGCCGACACCTTCGAGGGCGATCCGCTGGAACCGTCCGACGTCGTGTCGATGTGGGCCGGTGTTCGACCTCTGATCGCGCCGGAGGGCGGAGCCGACAGCGACGCCGCTCCATCGGAGCTGTCACGCCGCGACGAGGTGTGGGTGGGTCCGGCCGGAGTGATCTCCGTCGCCGGCGGCAAGCTCACCGCCTACCGCTCCATGGCGCAGCGCATCGTCGACCGGCTGGTGGCGGACCTCGGAACAGGGGCGACCCGGTGCCGCACCACGGACGTTGCGCTGGTCGGCGGAGACGTGGATGTCGAGTCGCTGGTGGCGGAGTTGGCTCCCTCGGTCGGCGGTGCGGCGAGGCGACTGGTCGATCTCTGGGGTTCCGAGGCCCGCCAGATCGTCATCGACGCAGGCGGCGAGCCCGACGCCCTCCTCGAGGCCGAGGTCCGCCACGCCGTGCTCCACGAGGGGGCCCTGCGGCTGGAGGACCACTGGATCCGCCGGTCGGCGCGGTCCTGGTTCACGCTCGACCCGATCGGGACCGACCTCGACCGCGCTGCCGCCGAGATGGCACGGCTGGTGGGTTGGGACGCCGAGCGGACCGCGGACGAGGTCCAGCACTGCCGGCAGATCCACGCGGAGTCAACCGCCTGCCTGGCAGGATCGCCAGGTTGACCCGCCGGCCGTCTACCGACGCCGCGTTCATCATCATGACCCCGGACCAATCAGGAGCACCATGCTCGACACCACGATCGACACCCTCAGGGACCTCCTCGGAGACGACCTGGTCCGGACCGACCCGGAGCTCCTGACCTCGAGACGTCACGACTACTGGGCTGCCAGCCATCTGCGAGAGTGGCGTGGTGAGCCCATGGCATCACCGGGCTGCGTGGTCAGGCCCACGGCGACCGAGCAGGTCTCGGAGCTCCTCCGGTTCGCGTCCGGAGCCGGGGTCGCGGTCATGCCGTTCGGGTTGGGCAGCGGCGTGTGCGGTGGCGTCCTGCCGACCGAGGACGTCGTGCTGCTCGACCTGTCGGCCATGGACAGGACCCGTGAGATCGACGAGTACGACCTGCTCGCCACCTTCGACGCCGGCAAGAACGGGTTGCAGGCAGAGGAGGAGGTCGCGGCCCACGGCCTGACGATCGGGCACTGGCCGCAGTCGATCGCGGTCAGCAGCGTCGGCGGCTGGGTGTCCACACGGGCCTCCGGTCAGTTCTCCACCGCTTACGGCAACATCGAGGACCTCGTGTACTCGGTCGAGGCCGTCCTGCCCGACGGCTCGGTCGTGGAGCTCGGCAAAGCGCCACGTGCAGCGGCCGGACCCGACCTGCGCCACGTGGTGATGGGAGCCGAGGGCACGATGGGCGTCGTCACCGGCGTCACGTTCTCGTTGCGGCGCCAGCCCGAGCTCCGCCGATGCACCGCGTTCCTGGGGCCGGACGTCCCGACCGGCATCGAGGCGCAGCGCCGGATCGTCGGGGCGGACTGGCGACCGCCGGTCATGCGCCTCTACGACGGCTCGGAGGTCAACCGCAACTTCCCCGACCACGCCGACGGCGACGCGGTGGCGCTCCTGATGGTCCACGAGGGTCCGACGTCACGGGTCGAGGCCGAGGTCGCGGACGTGACCCGGATCGCGGCCGGAGCCGGCATGAGGGCCACCGACGCCGCGGTGACCGAGCAGTGGCTCGAGGACCGCAACCACGTTCCTACGTGGTCGGACTTCTTCGAGCGGGGAGTGGTGGTCGACACGATCGAGATCTCGGCGCCGTGGTCGCGCATCTGCGACGTCTACGACGCCGTCGTCGCGTCGCTCGGCGAGGTGCCGGGCATCGTCAACGCGTCGGCCCACAGCTCGCACGTCTACCGGTCCGGCATCAACCTCTACTTCTCGTTCGCTGTGCTCGCCGAGCCCGCCGACATGGAGGCCCGCTACTTCGAGTGCTGGCACCGAACCATGGAGGCGACGGCAGCCAACGGCGGCGGGATCGCGCACCACCACGGCTCGGGCCGGCTCCGGATCCCGTACCTGCACCACGACCTGGGCGACACCGGCGTCGAGCTCCTGCGCACCCTCAAGGGGGCCGTCGACCGGGCCGGGATCATGAACCCCGGCAACCTGATCCCACCCCCCACCTGACCCCCCGAACCCGCATACTGACGATTGTTCGTGTCGTATAGCAGCGCGAAACGGGATGGGAACGACTGGGAACCGATCTGGACAGCTGGACCGGGTCAGGCCAGCAACGCCCGAACGGCAGTCGCCCAGTGGCGTTCGACTGCCGAGTTCGCCAGCCCACGTGCGTTCACCAGCAGGTCCCACGACTCGAACGACACCACGGCGTCGATCGTCGCGGCGACCTCCTGAGCCCTGGACCGTGACATACCGGTGAGCTCGGGGCGGAACACCGCTCGCACCTGAGCGAGCCAACGACTGCGGGCCCGATCCAGGTTGCGTGCGATCCCCGGATCGTCGATCGCACGCGCCCGCGCCATCCGGCCCACGCCCACGACCGAGGCGTACACCTCGATGCGGCCGGAGACGAAGGCGGCGATCCGCCCGTCGAGGTCCATGTCGTCGACCCCGACGATCCGTGCCACATGTTCTGCCCGGGCGATCTGCTCGTCGAACGCCGCCCTGTAGAGGTCATCGAGGCTGGCGAAGTACCGGAAGAGCGACGCGTTCGAGATCCCGGATCGGGTGACAACGACCTCTGTCGAGGGTCGGAGCTCACCCTCGTCGAACAGCGAGAGGACAGCGGAGAGGACCGCGGCACGACCCCGTTCCCTCCGCGCCGACCGGCCATCGACCGAGTTCCCCTGAGGCGATCGAGGCAGATCCGACTGGGCCTCTCGCGGTGCTTCTGACTGCGACTGGACGGCCTGCACTAGTTTTTGAGAGTATCACTCTCACAACCTGTGACGCACGCCGCCACAGGAGCAGCGACGGCGACCGTAGGGGGTTCATGCGCACGGAACGCTTCGAGGGGAAGATCGGACGCACGCTCGCGGAGTCGACTCCATACTTCGACACGCCACCGGATCCCGGCCCGGACGCTCCTGATGTCCTGGTGATCGTCCTCGACGACACCGGCTTCGCACAGCTCGGCTGCTACGGCTCGGACATCGACACCCCGCACATCGATGCCCTCGCCGCCGACGGGGTGCAGTTCACGAACTTCCACGTGACTCCCCTGTGCTCCCCCACCCGGGCCGCCCTCCTCACCGGCAGGAGCCACCACGCTGCGGGTATGCGGGGGTTGTCGAACTTCCGCACCGGGTTCCCCCACATGCTCGGCCACGTCTCGGCCCACACGGCGACCATGGCCGAAGTGCTCTCCGAGGCCGGCTACGCCACCTTCGCCGTCGGCAAGTGGCATCTGGCTCCGATGGAGGAGTGCTCGGCCGCCGGCCCGTTCGACCAGTGGCCCCTCGGCCGGGGATTCGACCGCTTCTACGGGTTCCTCGACGGCGAGACCGACCAGTTCCACCCGTCGCTGACCGTCGACAACCACCACGTCGACCCGCCGTGCGGCCCCGAGGAGGGGTACCACCTGTCCGAGGACCTGGTCGACCGAGCGCTCGAGATGGTGACCGCCAGCGTGAACGTCCGACCCGACCGGCCGATCTTCACGTACGTCGCACTCGGAGCGACCCACGCCCCTCATCAGGCTCCCGAGGTGTACCGGGAGAAGTACCGCGGCCGATACGACGAGGGTTGGGACGTGGTGCGGACCCGATGGTTCGACCGGCAACAGGCCCTGGGGGTGGTTCCTGCGCATGCAGTTCTCTCGCCCCGGAACCCAGGTGTCGAGGCATGGGACGACCTTCCGGAGACCGAGCGCCGGCTGGCCGCACGACTGCAAGAGGCGTTCGCAGCGTTCCTCGACCACACCGACGATCAGATCGGCCGACTCACAGCCGGCCTCGATGCCCTCGGTCGCCTCGACAACACGATCGTCGTCCTGCTCGCCGACAACGGCGCCAGCCAGGAAGGTGGTCCGTACGGCGTCATGCACGAGATGAAGTTCTTCAACGGCATACTCGAGACGCCCGACCAGGCGATCTCGCGCATCGACGACATCGGCGGACCGCACAGCCACACCAACTACCCGTGGGGCTGGGCCCAGTGCGGCAACTCGCCCTTCCGCTGGTACAAGCAGAACACCCACGAGGGCGGCGTGCACGTGCCGATGATCATGCGCTGGCCCGCCGGTCTGGGAGAGCAGGCCGGGACCATGCGCCACCAGTTCGCTCACGCGTCCGACGTGGCCCCGACCATCTATGACCTGGTCGGGGTCACGGCACCGACGCTGTACCGCGGAGTGGAGCAGCGCCCCGTGAGCGGACGGTCGTTCGCTCCTGTGCTGACGGACCCGGGGGTGGACGCCACGAACACCGTGCAGTACTTCGAGATGGCCGGCAGTCGGGCGATCGTGGTCGGCAGCCACAAGGCGGTGTGCAAGCACGAGAAGGGCGCCGACTACATGACGGAACCCTGGGAGCTCTACGACCTCGCCTCTGACCCGTCGGAGTGCCATGACCTGGCCACCGAACGACCGGAGCTCCTGGACACGCTCATCGCACGGTGGTGGACCGAGGCCGAGGCCAACCACGTCCTGCCGCTCGACGACCGCCTGATCGAGCTGTTCGGCGTCCGGTTCCGTCCGCTGTCGCCACACCCCGAGAGCCGCCGATATGTGTACCGCCCATCTCCCTGGTCGATGCCGATGCAGGCCGGCGCCGCGATCGGGGGCCGCGACTTCGACCTGATCGCAACTGTCACCCTCGCCACGGCCGACGACGAGGGAGTGCTCTTCGCCACCGGGACCGAGAACTCGGGGCTGTCGGTCTTCGTGCAGGACCGCCGACTGGTCCTCGACTACAACGCCTTCGACGATCATGTCGTCGTGATCTCCGATGCCGAGGTTCCCTCGGGCGACTGCGCCCTGTCGGTGCAGGTGCGCCGGGGCGACGGGATGGGCGGCAACGCGGCGCTGCTCATCGACGGCCTCCCCGCCGGCGAGGCGGACCTGCCCCTGTTGATGCGGATCATGAGCAGCGTCGGATCGAGCGTCGGCCATGACCACGGCTCCGCCGTCTCTCCCCGCTACCGGGGTCCGTTCCCGTTCACCGGCACCCTGCACGAGCTCGTCATCCAGGTGAGTCCCGGACGGGTACCGGGTGCCGACCATGCCGAGGCCGCCGAGGGCCTCGCCCGCCAGTAGCCCAGATCCGCCAACCCCAATCCCGTTCTGCACTGCAGAACGGGAGGAGAGACACGAGGAGCCGCAATGGAGACAGTCCGTACCCCTGATGACCGGTTCGTCGACCTGCCCGACTTCCCGTTCGAGCCGCACTACGCCGAGGTGCCGACCCTGGACGACACAGATCCCGCCGGCTCGACCCTGCGCGTCGCGTACCTGGACGAGGGGCCCTCCGACGCAGCGGCGGTGCTCCTGATGCACGGCGAGCCGTCGTGGTCGTTCCTGTACCGGCACATGATCCCGGTGCTGGTCGACGCCGGACACAGGGTCGTCGCCCCCGACCTCGTGGGGTTCGGTCGCAGCGACAAGCCGACCGAGCAGTCGGACTACACCTACGCTCGTCACGTGGAGTGGATGCGGGACCTGCTCCTCGACCAGCTCGACCTCAGCGACGCGACCTTCTTCGGCCAGGACTGGGGCGGTCTGGTCGGCCTCCGAGTCGTCACCGCGGCTCCTGAGCGCTTCGCCCGACTCGTCGTCGGCAACACCGGCCTGCCCGAGGGCACCGGGCGCATGAGCGAGGCGTTCCTCTCGTGGCAGAAGTTCTCGAAGGAGGCCGACGTGTTCCCGATCGGGCGCATCATCGACGGCGGCTGCACCACCGACCTGTCGGCCGAGGTCGTCGCCGCCTACGACGCACCGTTCCCCGACGACTCGTTCACCGCCGGAGCCCGGATCTTCCCGACTCTGGTGCCCACGGACCCCGACGATCCCGGAGCGATCGCCAACCGGGCCGCGTGGAAGGTCCTCGAGGCGTTCGACCGACCTGTCCTGTGCGCGTTCAGCGACAGCGATCCCATCACCGGCGGGGGCGACCGGCCCTTCCGAGAGCGGATCCCCGGCGCCCAGGGTCGCGACCACGTGACGATCGAGGGCGGCGGTCACTTCCTCCAGGAGGACCGGGGCGCCGAGCTCGCCCAGGCGATCTGCGAGTTCATCGACGCCGCACGCTGATCCGATCGCTCTCGATCCGAGGGGCCGCGCTGCTCACGACTCGAGCACGCCAGGGTCGTCGGGAACGTCCACGGCGTAGAGGCGCAGGACGTCGAGAGGGACGATCTCGAGGACGCTCTCATGGGTGGAGGCGAGCACCACCGGAGCCGCAGCACCATCCAGATGGGCCCTGGCCCAGTTGCGGGCCGTGACGCACCAGCGGTCACCCGGGATCAGGCCCGGGAACCGGTGCATCGGTGCAGGGGAGCTGAGGTCGTTGCCGATCGAACGCTGGTGTCGGAGGAACTCCGCCGTGACCACAGCGCAGATCGTGTGGCTTCCCAGGTCATCGGGCCCGGTTCGGCAGCAGCCGTCCCTGAAGAAGCCGGTCAGTGGGTCGGTGCCGCATCCCGCCAACCGACCGCCGAGCACGTTCCTCTCAGGTTCTCTTGCCACGCTGTCCTCCCCTCCTCCTGTCATCTGTCGCCCGTCGAAGAGCCCCGGCCTCAAGAGCTCC
>CAZNQK010000009.1:27061-54018 GCA_964575165.1 uncultured Aquihabitans sp.
CCGGTCACCAGTCGATGACCTCGGGTCTGGCGTCGGCGAGCAGTTCGTCGCGATCCTCCGCGAGCGCGAAGCCGGCGGCGATCGTGGTGTCGACGGACTCGCCGTATCGAGCCAGGTAGTCGTCGACGCCGCTGTACAGGTGGTGCAGCACCTCCGACGGCGCCGGCGTCGTCCGTCCGAAGAGCTGACAGATCCGGCTGGACCCCGGTGCGGCCAGCCCGGACAGCACCTCGACGGGAACGTCCACGCAGGGTGTGCGGACCCCGCCCAGGGCGTTGCCGACCTCGTCGGTGACGAACGACGGGCCCGATGCTCCGTCCTCCACCGTGATCGGAGCCGCCCCCGGAGGCGGCTCCCCGGCCGACGCCCACCCATCGAGCTGGCGGAGCGCTGCGCGGACCACGAAGCGCTGTTGTCCTCTGTTGACCGGATCGGCGCAACCGAGCATCGACTCGAACTCGCCGACGATGAAGCGGTCGGCGTGGGCTGCCCCGGCCACCTCCCAGAGGCGGAAGAGGTCACCGTCGGGCTGGCGGGCCGGCAGGAAGCGCAGGTAGCCGAGGAGGTCGGTCTCCGTCTCGACGACGATCACCGGGACCGTCAGGTCCGTGCGCACCAGGACAGGCGGGTCGCCCCGGCCGGCCTCCATGTCCACGCCCCGGCCCGGCTCACCGAGAGGCATCGCCGGACCGCCTCGGCTGTGGATCAGGAAGCCGTCGAAGGCTCCGGTCAGAGGTTGGACGCCGTTGACATAGGTCGTGAGCGCGTAGCCCGACTGGGACTCGCCGACCGCGAGGACACGGCGCACGTCGAGGTCCCCGAGAATCGGACTGGCGGGATCGGTCACGGCAGCGGCGCACTGGGTGAAGATGTCGTAGCAGTACGCATCCCCCGGGTGATCCAGATGCGCGTACCGCTCCGGATCGGAGTCCTGAAGGCCCTGGAGCTCGATGCCTGAACGCCCCTCGATGCCGACCAGCGGCGGAGCGGCGACGATGCCCGCCCACTGGGCCGAGACACCGACCCAGACATGACCGCGTCGCAGCAGCTCCAGGGCCAGGAAGCCGTAGAGGGGTGCAGCGTCGGACCCGCTGCTCACGTTCAGCCACTCGACGACGACAGTGCCGCTGAACTCCGCTGGATCGACGGGTCGACGCACCACCACTCGTGTCGTGAACGGCGCGGCTCCGTCCTCGACCAGCGACCAGTGGCCGTCACCGCCGAGACCGTCCGGCGCGGCGTAGGACACCGCCGAGCCCGAGCAGGTCCACTCGGACGCGCTGTATCCGGCGTCGCGGAGCCGTGGTGCGCCGAGTGAACCTGTCAGCACCGTGCGGCCGCCCCCGGTGAGCGGTTCGAGAGCGGCTGTCATGTGACCGACCGACGCTGTGTCGCCCGGGCCATCAGGTGAGCCCGACGGCAAAGGCCAGGCCGGCACCGAGCACTACCGACCCGAGGGCCGCCCTCGCAGCGGGACGACGCGACACGACCTGGCCCGCTCCGACGCCGGCGGCGTGCAACACCGCCGTTGCTGCGATGAAGCCCACGATGTAGGCGATCGGAGCAGCGGCCTGCGGCGCCTCCGACCCGTGGGCGTGTCCGTGCACGAACCCGGCGGCCACCACCAGTCCGAGAGCCAGGGCGGGGTGCGTGGTCCCGCCGGCGACCAGGGCCGCACCGAGGGCCACGACCGAGACGGCGATCGCCAGCTCACCTCCGGGAAGGGCCATGCCGGCCATCCCGAGGGATCCACCGACCGCCATCGCCGACAGGAACGTGATCGGTACGGTGAGCGGACGCCGGATGAGGGCGGCGAGCACGCCGACGGAGACCATCGCGAACATGTGGTCCGGTCCGAGCAACGGGTGGACGAGCCCGCTCCATGTTGCGCCGATCCCGTGGCCGGTGTGGGCCGCGGCGGGGACTGCCTGGACGAGGACGATGGCGGTCGACGAGGCGATCACGAGCGCCAGGTTGCGTCGTTCGATTCGCGGCACGGTTGTTCCTCCGTCGTTCCGGCCGGCCGGGTGGCCACCCCGACGCGACCCTAATCCGGCGAGTGGCTAGCGGTCCTCTCCCGGGTCTTCTGAGCGAAAGACTTGTGGTCACCGCCGGTCGGAGGTAGAAACAAACCGACGGGTCGGTTTCTGGAGCACCGGCGTCCGTCACCGGCCCTGGAGGAACGTGGATCTGACACCGTCGAGGACGCAGGACGACCGCAGCGCCGCCACGCAGCGTGCCCTGCTCGACGCCACGATCGACTGCCTGGTCGAGTACGGCTACGCGGGCACCACGACACGCCTTGTCGCGGATCGCGCCGCCGTGTCGCGGGGAGCGCAGACCCACCACTACCCCACCAAGCGCGACCTCGTCGTCGCCGCGGTCGAGCATCTCTTCGACACCCACGCGCTGCGGTTCACCGACGCGTTCCGGCAGGTCCCGAGCGACGAGCGCACTCTCGACCGGGCCATCGACGCTCTCTGGGAGATCATCTCCGGACCGGCGTTCGCTGCCGTGCTCGAGGTCGTCGTCGCCGCCCGCACCGACGACGAGCTGCGGACGATCGTCCACGGTGTCGCTGCCAGCCTCCGCAAGACCGTGGTCGACCTCCTGCAGTGGTTCTCTCCCGACATCACCGACCGGGACGCCGCCGGCCGGATCGTCGACCTCGCCTTCACCCTCGTCCAGGGCGCGGCGGTGTCGCGGCTGGAGGGCTTCGGCGACCCCGACCAGGTGATCCGGTCAGCGTCCTCGCTCGCCGGACTCGCCATGACCATCGTCACGCCAGATCCCGATCCATCTCGAACCGCCACGACCGTGGCGAGCCCACAGGAGGCGCAATGACCGCCACGCAGACGAAGGACCACCGGACCGGCCGAGACCGCCGTCGTCGCCAGAGGCCCTCGGCCTCCCGTCACATCCCGGTGCGTCGGCTCCGACACCGCCACGCTGACTTCGAGCTGCAGGAATGGGTGGTCCCCGGGGACCCGATCTTCAGCCACTTCCTCGCGACCCTGTCGGCGGTGTTCCCGAAGGGAGAGGACTTCTTCGTCGCCTCTGTCCGACGTCACCGCGACGTCGTCGCCGACGACTCCCTCTTGAAGGCGCAGGTCAAGGGCTTCACCGGCCAGGAGGCCATGCACAGCCGGGAGCACCGTGACCTGAACGAGCGACTCGCGAAGATGGGGTATCACACCGAGAGGGCCGACCGGACGATCGGCCGACTCCTCGACTTCCTCTGGAAGCTGCCGCCCCGCACGTTGCCGATCGCCGCGACAGCGGCCGCTGAGCACTACACGGGCCTGCTGGGTGAGTCAGTCCTGTCAGACGAGCGCACCCGCGAGGTCCTCTTCGGAGAGGAGGCGGTCCAGCCGCTCATCACATGGCACGCGCTCGAGGAGCTCGAGCACAAGAACGTGGCGTTCGACGTGATGCAGGCCGCCGGCGCCGGCTACGGGGTGCGCGTCGCCGGTTTCGCTGCGACGACCAGCGTGCTCGCCAGCTACGTCGCCATCGAGTGGGGCCGCTCCGTGTGGGAGGACCGGGCGGTCATCACCGAGGAGCACCGACGTACGTTCCTCCGCAACCTGGGCCGGCAGAAGCTCCTGAGCTGGTGGTTCCTCGGAAACGTCCTCAAGTACCTCCGCCCCGGGTTCCATCCCGACGACACCGACACGGACGCACTGCTCGAGGAGTGGAAGGTCCGACTGGCCGATGTCGCCCCGAGCGGCTCCGGCGGAGGCGAAGAGGTCCCCGCCGGCTGAACGGGGTGCGCCGTTGTCGGAGCGGCCCGGCAACCAGGCCGCCGCGCTGTCGCGGACGGGAGTCCGTATGGCAGTTCAGATGGCAGTTCAGATGGCAGTTCAGATGACGTAGTCCTCACCCGTTGCGCGCACGGTCACGTCCGAGATCGTCACACCCCACGGTTGATCGATCGCGTGGATCACCTCGGCGGCGATCGTCTCGGGTTCTATCGCCCAGAACCGTGGATCGTCGATGTCGACCTCGGGTCCGTCGAGCACACCGCCGATGTGCGCCATCACCCGGGCGATGAAGTCGTCCTGGTGCGGTCCCGTGATACCCGAGGTCGCAGCCGGGTTGACCACGCTCGCTCCGAGCCCGGTGCCGATCACGCCGGTCGGACGCACCGTCGTCACCTTGATCCGCCCGCGTGCCTCCTTGCGGAGCGAGTCCGCAAGGACGACGACGGCCGCCTTGGTGGCGCTGTAGACAGCCGAGCCCTCGGTGCCGGCGTTGCCGTAGATCGACGAGATGTTCACGATGTGACCCCGACCCTGTTCGATCATCCGGTCGTAGGCGGCGCAGATCCCGTTGAGCGTGCCCTTCAGGTTGATGTCGATGCACCGGTCCCACGCCTCCCACGCTGCGGCGTGGTCGGAGAAGAAGGCGAGCGGCATGGTCCCGGCGTTGTTCACCATCACGTCGACCCTCCCGAACCGTTCGACTGCCCGGGAGACGACCGCCTGCATGTCGGTGAGCACCCGGACATCAGCCGTCACCGCCTCGGCCGCTCCTCCCCTGTCGCGCAGCTCCGCAGCAGCGGTCTCCGCTCCGTCGCCGTCGACGTCGGCCAGCACCACGCCGGCACCGCGCTCGGCGGCCATCGAGGAGATGAGCCGACCGAACCCTCCGGCCGCACCCGTCACCACGACGGTGCGGCCCCTCAGGTGGCTCGATGCAGTGGATGAGGTCGTGTCTGTCGCCATCGCCGCAGTCTGGCACCGGAAGCAGCACCTGACGCCTGACATCAGCTGCGCGACGAGAGAGCTTCAGGACGAGATGAGCCTCCGGAGCCGCTCACGATGCATGACCGCCTCGTCCGGATCGGCCACGGGCTCTGCCTCACCGAAGTGGACCTGGCGATCGTGGATGCGGGTCATGATCACGCCGTGGCGGAACGCCGCGTAGACCTCGAACCACCGGATGTCGAGCGGCGCGATCCCGCTGGCGGCCGTGTAGCGCGTCGAGACGTCCTCGAGACGCAGCATCCCCGGCAGACCGGGCATGCCGAGCTCCTCGGTGATGTCCTGAAAGAAGGTGTGGAGGAACGACATCCACCCGATGTCGACCTCGCGCGGGGCGATGCCGGCCATCTCCCAGTCGAGCACCGCGACCGGCCGGTGATCCGGTCCGTACATCACGTTGCCGATGCGGGCGTCACCCCACGAGAGGACGGGATCTCGTTCGTCCGCTGCCGTCGGCCAGTGGGCCTCGAGCCAGTCGACGGCCTCGTCCAGGAGCGGGGTGGGGCGGTCGTCGCGAACCCATTCCAGGTAGCCGTGCCACCAGTCGACGTGACGCCGCAGGGCGGTCCGGGCGTCATCTCCTCCCGGCTCGGGGAACGCGGCCACCGCGTCGGCGAGGGGCACCCGGTGGATCTCTGACAGCACGTCCACGGTCGAGTCCTGCATCATCTGTCGCTGGTCGTCGTCCATCCCGAGGACCACGCCGTCCATCGTGTACGGGAGCACGTCGGGCGGGACGATCCCGTCGACCCTCTCCATCACGAAGAACGCTCCGCCGAGCACGGCAGGATCGTCCTCCGCCCACAGGACCTTCGGAACCGGGGCGTCCGTCCGCTCTGCGACGAGCGTCATCAACCGGTGCTGGAGTCCGAGGTCGTAGGTCGGGAAGACGGGCACGGCCTCGCAGGGCGGCTCGACCCGGGCGACGAAGCGTCCGTGCCCGTGCCCGCCAGGCGCATCGTCGTCGCTCCACGTGGCATCGAACAACAGCGTCTCCGATGACATGCCGTTCGCCGGGGCCGACAGCGCGACCACCTCCGCGCCTGGAAGCCGCTCGGCGAGCCAGGCCTGGAGCCGGCCGCGCATGCGGTCCCGGTCCCGGGTGGATCGGCGGATGGCATCCGCTGTGATGTCGGGCTTCTGCGCGTCGCTCACCTCGACAGCCTCGCACGGGACTTCCCTCCGGCGACGGCTCTCTCGACGATGCGTGCCTGCTGCGTCATGTCAGCTCTGGCGACGAAGCACGCACCAGGTCCCGGCCCCGGCTGTTGCCTCGACCCCGCTGACGTCGAAGGGCAGCGACTCGACGACCTCCGTGGTGCTGAGGTGGATCGGAGTGCGCGGTCCGCTCACGTTCACCCAGACGACGACACCGCCGACGCGCAGGATCCGCGCGACCTCGTCAGGGAACAGGAACATGTTGATCGCTGCCACCAGGTCGACCGTCGATGCCCGGACCGGGAGCGTCGACGCGTCGGCCCTGACTCGCTGGGCCGGCCCGAGGGGCGCCGTCCGCAGCATCTCGGAGGCGAGGTCGGTGGCAGCCGCGACATCGACGACGGCGGCTACAGCTGCAGAGAACACCCCTGTCCCCGACCCGATCTCCAGGCCGATGGTGGGCCGCCCGCCGACATGTCGAAGCGGAACCGCCCCGAGTCCGCGGGATAGCGCATCGGCGACGACGGCGCGGCGTTCGGGAGTGTCACGGGTGTTCCAGTCCGGTGCCAACGAGTCGAAGAGCTCCGAGACCTTCCTCCGGAGATCGTCGTCCCAGCCTCCCGGTTCGAGTCCGGCCACGCGACGCGTCACCACCCGCATCGGATGGTCGGCGCCGGCGTCCGTGCTGGCCTCGTGGCCGGGGATCTCGTGATGCGCGAGGCGCTCGATGCCGGCCGTCGGAGGATTCCGCGGAGTCGCTGAGAGGTCGTCGTCGCCGGCCATGGGCCGATCCTTCCACGGTTCGCGCGGGGCCTCCGGTGGGTTCGGGCAGACTCTCGCGCATGGCGACACCCGGAAACCGTTGGCTCCAGGCGATCGAGCAGAACCCGGACCACTCAAGCTGGTACATCGAGCGCTTCCGGAAGATGGCAGCGGAAGGAGCCGACCTGGACGGCGAGGCCCGCCTGATCGACGCCATGGTTCCGCGCGGGTCGCGCGTCCTCGACGCGGGGTGCGGTCCCGGTCGACTGGCAGGGACGCTCCACCGCGCAGGCCATCGGGTCGTCGGCGTCGACCTCGACCCGGCCCTCATCGCCGCCGCTGAAGAGGACCATCCCGGTCCGACCTTCCTCGTCGGCGATCTCGCAGATCTGAATCTCGCAGGCCAGACGGATCCGGCGGAGTTCGACGTGATCGTCTCGGCCGGCAACGTGATGACCTTCCTCGACCCGGGGACCCGTGGCACGGTCGTCGATCGGCTCGCCGCGCACCTGGCTCCGGCCGGTCGTCTCGTCGTCGGCTTCGGGGCCGGGCGTGGCTACGGCTTCGACGAGTTCGCATCCGACGTGGCCCGAGCCGGACTCGTGTTCGACCTGCGACTCTCGACGTGGGACCTCCGCCCCTTCACCCCCTCGTCTGAGTTCATGGTCGCGGTCCTGTCATCGGCGGCAGGCGGCAGTCCCTCGGAGGACGCGTGAGCCGCAGCCCACTCCTCAGCGGAGCGCCTCGATCACCGGGGCGAACCTCTCGAGCGTCGAGACCGGGGCGAAGTCGCTGAACCAGGGGTAGATCCGCTCGACTCCACGCTCTTCGAACGCTGCGATCTGCTCGACGATCTGATCGACCGTGCCGACCATCGCGTCCGCCGTCATCGGAGAGTCCCCGAGGCGTCGACGGAGGGACGCCACAGCGTCGTCGTGATCCGACCCGTCCTCGAGGAGGGCGACGATCACCTGAACGGAGATGCGGCGATCACCGGTGCGCCCCAGGGAGGAGTCGATCCACTCCAGGCGGTGGGCAGGGACGTTCCACCAGTCCGCGTGGTCACGCACGAGCTCGAGCGTGCGGTCTCCGACACCACCGATCGTGATCGGGATGCGACGGGTCGGCACTGGCAGTTGCTGTGCACCGATGAGCGTGAAGTGCTCACCGATGTGATCGACGGGGTCGCCGCTCCAGAGACCTCGCAGGATCTCGAGCGTCTCGCGGAGTCGAGCCGCTCTCACCGACGCTGCATCGCCGCAGATGCCGAACGTCCGGAGCTCATCCGGGACCGAACCCCAGCCGATGCCGAGCTCGAAGCGTCCCGCCGACGCATGGTCGAGCGAGGTGACCTGCCGTGCGAGCACCGCGGGGTGGCGGAGGGAGTCGCACAGGACGAGATGCCCGACGGTGAGGGTCGTCGTGTTGGCGAGGACCCATCCCGCCAACGACATCGCCTCCCACATCTCCGCGGCTGCTGCCAGGGGCGGAGCGAGGTGATCCATGAACGCCACCCCCTCGAAGCCGACGGCCTCGGCGGCGAGCGCGCGCTCCACGATCTCGGCGTGGGTCATGCGCATCTGCGGGAGGAACAGGTGCAGCTCCATGGTCATGGCACCATGGTGGTCGACCGACGGCCCTGGGGAGACGACGTGCACCTGATGCGATTCGACCTGCGGGCGCCTGGCCTGGACGCCTCGCAGCGCGCAGCGCTCTACCGCACGGCGATCGACATGTCGGCGTGGGCCGACGAGCAGGGAGGGCTCGGCTCCGTCGTCGTGTCCGAGCACCACTTCACCGACGACGGCTACCTGCCATCCCCCTTCGCGCTCGCTGCGGCTCTCGCTGCGGTGACCCGTCGGACCCCCATCGTCGTGGCAGCTGCGATCCTCCCCTTCTACGACCCGATCCGCCTGGCAGAGGAGATCATCACCCTCGACCTCCTGAGCGAGGGACGCTCGATGGTGGTGCTCGGACTCGGCTACCGACGCGAGGAGTACGACGCGTTCGGAGTCGACTTCGACCGTCGGGGCGCGATCGCTGACGAGAAGCTGGGACGCCTCCTCCAGATCCTGAACGACGCCGTCGACGCCCGCTCGACCCCCCGTGTCACGCCCGCACCCTTCAGCGATCCGCTGCCTCTCATCGCGTGGGGCGGCAGGTCGCGAGCGGCGGCCCGACGGGCGGGACGCAACGGGATCGGGTTCTTCGCCCAGTCGGACGCACCGGGACTCCACGACGCCTACGTCGAGGCCGCCCGGGTCAGCGGCCACGAACCGGGGCTGTGCGTCCTGCCGTCACCCGAGATCCCGTTCATCGTCTTCGTCGACGACGACCTGGACCGCGGCTGGGAGGAGGTGGGTCCCTCTCTTCTCGTCGATGCCCGTTCCTACTTGGAGTGGAACGATGCGGCAGGGCTGGACCACGGTTCGGCCAGCCTCACGCCTGCGTCCTCCATCGCAGCGCTGCGCGAACGCAACGGATCGCACCGGGTGGTGACCGGTGACCAGGCGGTGGAGATCCTGTCGACCCATGGTGTCCTCGGCCTTCATCCCCTGTGTGGCGGGCTCGACCCGGAGATCGCTTGGCCGTTCCTCCGACGGGCGGTCGAGGCGTCGGTGCGGGCCAACGACTTGCGCAAGGCCTCGCGGGCCGCCGCCGGACGGGACGGGGGCTCTACGGCTCGGTGAGAAGATCCGCCAGAACGGCGGCCTCGCTGATGTCGGGCTGCTTCGTCGCGGTGAGCAACGTGAGCCCGCCGTCGGACGAGAGGGAACGTAGGTGCTCGACGCGCCGGCTCTGCTCCGGATCGCTCAGCTCTTCCAGATAGCGGTCCCTGAACTCCCCGAACAGTGCAGGATCATGGGAGTACCACTTGCGCAGCTCGGCCGACGGAGCGACGTCCTTCAGCCACTCCGTCAGGGCAGCACGCTCCTTGCTGATCCCCCGTGGCCACAGCCGATCCACCAGGACGCGGGCACCGTCGGTCGGTTCCGGATCCTCGTAGATCCTCCGCACCCGCACAGACCGTTCCTGGCCATCGTCTCTCATCGGAATCCTCCGTTCCTCACCCGTTCACCTACCCTCTCGATGTCCGTTCCACCACATGGGTCGGATGTTCGACATGGAGGTCGATGATGCTGGGTCGGCGGGAGTTCCTTGTCGCGGGTGGCGCGGTCATCGGCACAGCCGCACTCACCTCGATGAGCGCGTGCACGCCATCCTCCGGCCCGGTCCCCGGAGTCTTCGGACTCGGAGTCGCCTCCGGTCTCCACTCCCCCTCCGAGGTCGTGCTGTGGACCCGGGTCGAGCTGGCCAACGCCGCCGGCACCACGTCCGTCACATGGGAGGTCGCCCGCGCCGCGGACTTCTCCGACGTCGTCGCCGACGGTTCTGCGCCCGTGTCGGCGGAGACCGACGGCTGTGTGAAGGTGCTCGTGGGCGGGCTCGAACCGGACAGGTCCTACTGGTACCGGTTCTCGACCGCCGGGACGACCTCGGCAACCGGTCGGGCCAGGACCCTCCCCGGGAGAACCGCCGACGTCGCTTCGCTCCGCCTCGCGTTCGCGTCGTGTCAGTCCTATGCCAGCGGGTTCTACGGAGCGTGGCGCGACATAGCCGCAGCCGAAGTCGACGCTGTGCTGTTCCTCGGCGACTACATCTACGAAGCGTTCCCGATCCAGATCCAGCGCCGCGTCCGTGACGAGTTCCTCGAGGAGGCTGACACCCTCGACCGGTATCGCGCTCGATACCGCCTCTATCGCAGCGACCCCGCCCTCCAGGCAGCGCACGCAGCCCACCCGTTCATCGCCACGTGGGACGACCACGAGGTCGCGAACGACCACGACCGCAGGTACCTGACCGAGAACCCTGTACGGGCTGCGGCCGCCCATCAGGCGTGGTTCGAGTACATGCCGGTCTGGCCAACAGAGGGCACGAGGATCTACCGGTCCCTCCGCTGGGGCGGCCTCGCCGAGCTGTTCGTGCTCGATGGACGCCAGTACCGCGACGACCACCTCGGAACCTCGGCACTCGGACTGCTCGGCCTCAACGTGATGACAGACGATCTCCAGGCGGTCGGTCGCTCGATCCTCGGTGCTCCCCAGAGGAAGTGGCTGCTCGGCGGTCTCGACGATGCTCAGAGCTCGGGCGTCCCGTGGAAGCTGATCGGCAACCCGGCGATGATCGCCCCGATCCGGCTCGTCGATCTGGACACTCCCGAGATGCGCATGCTCAACCCGTGGCTGCCGCGGCATGCCGGTCTCTACCTCGGGACCGACTCCTGGGACGGCTTCGGCTGGGAGCGGGACCTCGTCCTCGGCCACCTGGACGAAGGCGCCATCACGGGTGTGCGCTTCCTGACAGGCGATCAGCACACGTTCATGGCCGCAGCGCTGAGCACCGACTTCGACGACCCGTCGGCGCCCGTGGTGTCGTACGAGTACACGGGCGGGTCGATCACGTCGCCGAGTGGGATCACCGAGATCGCGCTGGCCGGGAACCTCGACTCCTATCGGACTGAGCCGCCGTTCGACTACATGGATGTCCACCAGAACGGCTTCGGCCTGGTCGAGCTCACACCCGACGTGATGTCCGTGACGTATCACCAATTGGACGTCACGGGTCCCGCCAACCGTTCCCGCCCCACCGTGCGGTTCGACTCGGTCCCGGAGGATCCGCAGCCCACGATCACCCGGTTCTGACCGGATCAGGGCGCGGGCGGGCCCAGGACCGCGAACGATCCCGATGCCGTCGCGACCACGACTCCGTCGTCGTCGGTGACCGTCGAGTCGAGCTGCACCACACGGCGTCCGGCCTTGATGACCCGGGTCTCGGCACGCAGATCCCCAGCGGACACCGCTCGCAGGAACCGCACATGCACCTCGATCGACGCGCACATCGCGCTCTCTCCTTGCATAGAGCGGATCACGTCCATGGTCGCCGCACCCATCGTCGTATCGACGAGCGCGAACAGGATCGCTCCGTGGACGACGCCGTTGGGGTTGGCGTGGCGGTCGAGGTCGACATCCACGTGCCCCAGGCAGCGACCGTCGCCCACCTCGTCGATCACAAGGTTGCAGAAGCGGGCCAACTCGAAGTCGGTGTCGGGGACGAAACGCTCGGGTGCCATCGACACATCCTCGCGGCTCAGTGGAGCGTTCTCATGACGTTTCGCGCTGCTGTACGACACGAAGAATCGTCAGTTTCGGAGATCGGTAGTGTTGAATGACGGGTGTCACGTTGAAACGGTGAACGTCTCAACGTAGACATCACGTCAGATCGGTCAACCACATCGGGACTCATCGACAGGGGGCTGACGTGTCGAGCCGCACCTACGACGCAGTGGTCATCGGAGCCGGGCACAACGGGTTGTGCCTCGCCGCCTACCTCGCACGAGCGGGGCTGAAGACCGCGGTCGTCGAGCGCCGCCACGAGGAGGGCGGTGGAGTCAACACCGAGGAGCCCCTGATGCCGGGCTTCCGGTTCAACCTCCACGCCCAGTACATGGAGTTCTTCGACATCATGCCGATGATCGCGGACTTCGGCCTCGAGGACCTCGGCCTCCGAGCCGTCGCGCCAGAGGCCCAGGCCGGCATCACATTCGGCGACGGCCGTCCACCGATCGTGCTGCACCGACCCGACCTCCTCGACCGGACCCACGCCAGCATCGCCCGCTACTCGAGAGCCGACGCAGACACGTACGTCGAGCTGAAGAAGCGGGCTGCGGCACTGGAGCCGATGCTCGCCTTCGGGCTCTACAACCTCCCGCAGCCGATGGAGACCGAGGCGCAGCACATGCTGATCGAGGCCTCCTTCTCGGACTTCGGCGTCACCAAGCACTACGCCGCCAAGTCGCCGAAGATGGTGATCGACGAGCTCTTCGAGACCGATGAGCTGCGCGCTCTGCTGTACCGGGCGTCGGTCGAGTGGGGCTTCCCCGTCGACACCTCCGCCACCGGAGCGAGCTTCCTCACGTTCGTCATGTGGACGATGGGCAACTGGAAGCTCGCCCTCGGCGGCACCCACACGCTGGCCAAGGCGATGACCCAGGCCTGCTACCGCGAGGGCGTCGACCTGATCGAGAACACGTCGGTCGACAGCGTGATCGTGGAGGACGGTCGGGCCGTCGGGGTCCGCACCCGCACCGGCGACATCCGGGCCGAGCGCTGCGTCGCCTCCAACGCCGATCTCCGTCAGACGCTGCTCGGCATGGTCGGCGACGAGCACCTCAGCGACCTGTGGGTCAAGCGGGCCAAGGCGTTCCGCTACGGGCCGAGCCACGTGCTCGGCACGCCCATGTTCTGCCTGCGGGACGCTCCCCGGTACCGCTCCGCGGCTCACGACCCAGACATCGACCGCTGCTTCTACACGGTGGTCGGCCTCGAGAGCGCCGAGACCATGATCCGCTACATCCGCGACGCCTACATGGGACGCCTCCCCGAGCCCGGAGCCGGCACCTGGGTCAACTCGCTGTGGGACCGCTCGCAGGCGCCCGCCGGCCACCACTCGGCCACCGGTTGGTACTTCTTCCCGCCCGCCAGCTCGCTGTCGGCCGAGGAGTGGGAGGACGTGCGGCGGACCTACAACGACAGACTGCTGGCCAAGTGGCGCCAGGCAGCACCCAACATGACCGACGGCAACATCCTGGAGCACCGGCTGTACACGCCGGACCAGATGGAGCGGAAGAACATGATGCTCGAGGGCGACTTCTCGAACGGCGAGTTCGTCCCCGACCAGATGGGCGTCAACCGCCCCTTCCCCGAGGCCTCGAACTACCGGACCGAGGTCGATGGGCTGTACCTGTGCGGACCCTCGGCCTACCCCGGCGGCGGGGTGCACGCCGCCTGCGGCTACAACGCGTACAAGGCGATCGCCGAGGACCTCGAGCTGGCGAGCCCGGTGGTTGCCTCCCGGGGCTACTGAGGACCGATCAGGACAAGCAGGCCAGGACAACAGACCAGGACACCCGAGAGGAGCTCCATGGCGGACATCTACACCGACGACTGGTACGAGCTGGTTCGCGAGGCCATCAACGGCCACGTCGAAGAGATGTCCGGCCTGCCCGACGGCGCCTGGCACATCGCGATCGACATCGAGAGCGACGGCCGGTCGCCGTACGTCGTCGACGGGGCCACACGTCACTTCCTCGTCCGCATCGACCACGGCCGCTGCGACTGGTACCGGGAGCTCCCCGAGGCGGCCACGAACGACGATGCCGGTACCCGGTTGGACTACCGGTTCGTGGGTCCGGCCACGGCGTTCGACGAGATCGCGGCGGGGCTCGCGGATCCGATCGACGCCGCCCTCCACGGCACGATCAGGGCCAAGGGCGACATGCGGTTCCTGATGCGCCAGGCCGAACACGTCAAGATCCTCCTCGAGGCCTACACGTCGGGCGTGCAGACCGACTGGCCGAAGGGTCGACCCCCCTACTCGGACGCGTGAGGTGACCCGATGAAGACGACGTGCGACGTGGTGATCATCGGAGCGGGTCACAACGGCCTGACCGTGGGCTCCTACCTGGCCCGGAGCGGCCTCGATGTGATCGTCCTCGAGCGGCGCCACGAGGAGGGTGGCGGTCTGTGCACCGAGGAGCTGACCCGTGAGGGCTTCCTGCACAACGTGCACGCCAACTACCACACGTTCGTCGACATGGCTCCGCCGGTCGGTGACCTCGAGCTGCGCTCGCACGGCGTCGAGTACGTGCGACCAGAGGTGCAGATGGCGTCGATCTTCGACGACGGCACCGCGCTCACGATCCACACCGACATGGACAAGACGCTGGCGTCGATGGCCCGCTTCAGCGAGCAGGACGCCGAGACGTTCCACCGCCTCTACACCGAGGCCCACGGCTTCGTCGACCTGCTGCTGGGCACCCTGATGTACCAGCCGCCGATGTCGGTCAAGGAGCTGACCAAGGCGCTCGCCGCCTTCGGGGTCGAGGACCGATCCGAGTTCCTGTCGGTGAAGCTGAGGCGCGAGACGATCAACCAGTTCCTCGACCAGCACTTCACCCACCCCAAGATCAAGGTGCACCTGGCCTTCCACGGCGCGGTGTGCGGCTACACGAACGACGTGCCGGGCCTGGCGATCGGCTTCCCGCTGCTCATCGGCAAGATCGACAACTGGCACCTCAGCGTCGGTGGCTCGCACCGTGTCGCCCACGCACTGTGGCGCGACCTCGCCCAGCACGGTGGTGTGATGGTGAGCGACGCAGAGGTGGCCCGGATCGAGGTCGACGGCGGTCGGGCGGTCGGCGTCGAGCTGTCGAGCGGCGAGCACATCGCGGCGTCCAAGGCCGTGATCTCGACCGTCGACGTCGAGCAGACCTTCCTGAAGTTCGTCGACCCGGCAGTGCTCGATGACGACTTCCGCCAGCGCGTCGCCACAGACGTCGTGCACAAGGACTGGTCGCTGTTCTCGGTGCACGCGGCCATGAACCGCTTCCCCGAGTACCGGGCGGCGGAGTTCGACCCCGACGTCGACAGGGCCTGGGTGGTCAACCTCGGCTACGCCTCACCCGACGAGCTCGACGACGACTGGCGGGCCATCCGCAAGGGCGTGCTCCCCCGCCCCCGACCGAACGCCGCGGTCAACACGCTCTACGACCCGACCGACGCACCCGAAGGCTGTGCCACCGGGCTCCTGCGGCAGTTCGCTCCGTTCGACATCAACGGGATCGGCGCCGCCGAGTGGGAGAACGCCGGTCGTTGGTACGGGCAGCGATGCATCGACGAGTGGCAGCGTTTCGCCCCGAACATGACCGAGGACGCATTCGTCGACTGGGTCCCGTTCACGCCCCTCGACATCGCCCGCAAGATGATCAACATGCTGCGCGGCGACTGGATGATGGGCGAGATCTCGCTCGAGAACATGCTGGACCGTCGTCCGCTACCCGAGCTCGGCCAGTACCGCACGCCGATCGACCGCCTGTACATGGCCGGTTCGACGCAGCACCCGCACGGGTTCATCACCTACGGCCCCGGCTACAACGCACTCCAGATCATCGCCGAGGACCTCGACATCGACCCCTGGTGGCGTGAGGTGTGACAGCAGAGAGCCTGACCATGGCTGCCGCTCCGGGAGCGGGCACGGGACCCGAGGTGGTCCTGGTCGACGGTGACGACGCGTCGGGCCTCGCGTCGATGCTGGCGGACCTGATGACCGACAACCTGCGGGACTTCCCCGGCAGGGCTCGGGTCGCTGCACGGGCCCGCGGCTCGGTCGTCATGCGGGCTGCGGACCACGACCTGGACGTCACCTTGACGTTCCTGCCCGGACGTGTCGAGATCCGTGACGGAGCAGCTGAGGGCACGGCGACAGTCGCCGGCCCGTGGCTGGCGATGGCCCAGCTGTGCAGCGGACAGACCTCTCCGTTGGCGGCCTGGCGATCCCACGATCTGGAGCTCACCCGGGGACGCGGGCTCACCACCGCCGCCGCGGCGGGCTACGTGCTGTCGGTGCCCGCCTCGTTCTACGAGCAAGCCGACGGCACGACAACCGAGACCGGGGCGTCGATCAGGCGGACCGTCACGATCGTCGCCCTCTCCGTCGGAGCCGGCGTGGCGGTGGCAGGTGTTGCGATCGTGATCCGCAGACGCCGCCGCGCCGACTGATCCGCACCCCCTAGCTTTGGCGGTGATTCTGGTCGAATCACGACGGAAATCACCGCCGAAGTCGCTTCTCCGGGGGAACTCGACATGACTTCTCGAACGATCCACGCCTTCGATGACGAGCTCGCCGGTTTCGACGCCGTGGCCACAGCGGACGCGATCGCTGCGGGTTCGCTCACACCGCTGGAGGTGACGGAGGCCGCCATCCGGCGGTCCGAACAGGTCGAATCGGAGATCGCGGCGATCATCGTCGACGACCACGAGCGGGCTCTCGACGCGGCTCGGAGGCTCGGCCGGAGGGGCGGCCTCGCCGGCGTTCCCACCTACATCAAGGACATGGTCGACGTCGCAGGGTTGCCGACGACCTGGGGGTCCGAGGCCATCGCGGGAGGACCCGACAAGAAGAGGACCACTGGGATCGCCGCGCAGTTCGAGGACATGGGGATGGTGCTCCTCGGAAAGTCGACGTTGCCCGAGTTCGGCTTCGTCCCCTCGACCGAGCCGGTGCACCGTCCAGCGACCCGCAACCCCTGGAACCTCGACCGGACCGTCGGCGGTTCCTCCGGTGGTGCGGCGGCGCTCGTCGCCGCGGGAGTCGTTCCGATCGCCCATGCTGCCGACGGGGGCGGATCCATCCGCATCCCGGCCGCGTGCTGTGGCCTGGTCGGGCTCAAGGCAACCCGCTGGCGCCTGCTCCCCCACCGGGAGGAGCAGATGCTGCCGATCGCGGTCACCGTGGACGGAGTCGTGTCGCGCACCGTCCGCGACACCGTCCGCTGGTTCGCCGAGGCAGAGCAGCGCTACCGCCGTCGCGGCATGCCCCGCATCGCTCTGGTCGAACGGCCTCCCGCTCGTCGACTCCGTGTCGGTGCCTTCATCGATCTCCCTGACGGGCTCCCGGTCGACGCGCCGATCGACGATGCCACGCTCACGACCTTCGACGAGACGGCCTCCCTCCTGGAATCGCTCGGGCACGCGGTCGTACCGATCGCGGCTCCCGTCGATGCCTCCTTCGGCGACGACTTCGTCTCCTACTGGCAGCTCCTAGCGTTCCTGGCCACGAAGACCGCGCCGCTCACCCACGGTCGGCACGTCCGTGGTGAGCTCTTCGTCGACTTCACCAAGGGACTGGTCGAGGGGTTCCAGAGGGACCGCGGTCGGGTCGTGCCTGCCATCCGAAGGCTCCGGAGAACACCGGATGTCATGGCCGACCTGTTCCGGGACGTCGACGTGCTGTTGTCACCCGTGACGACGACCGTCGCGCCGCCTCTCGGGCAGATGGCGGGATCCGTGGGCCACGACGACATGCTCCCTCGTCTGATCGGGTGGATGCCGTTCACCCCGCTCGCGAACGCTGCCGGGACGCCGGCGATCAGCCTGCCGCTGGGTCACGACGTGGAGACCAACCTGCCTGTCGGGATGATGCTCAGCGCCGCTCACGGCAACGACGGGCTGCTGCTGGAGCTCGCGCTGGAGCTCGAGGCCGCCCGGCCGTGGAGAACGGTCGCCGGCGCCACCGTCAGCTGAGGAAGGGCTCCCCGACCAGGTCCTCGCTCAGGGACCACAGCGCTGCTGCCGTGTCGTCGTCGAGGAGGTAGGGCCGGAAGCCGTTCGCTCCCGGATCGGCGTCGAGCACCCCGAGGCCGCAGTCTGCGAGGTAGGCGCCGTTGTGGGAGAGCAGCTCCGGGTCGTCGGAGGTCGCAGCCCAGACCTGGGTGGCGGCCCCGGCGTCGACCGACTTGAAGCGCATCCCCCTCGGCTCCGAGTCATCCGTGGCGCCATCGCCTCGGCGCCGTGCTGCCTGATCAGACCGTTCGTCCGCGAACGAGAGCATCTCGTCGATCAGCTCCTGGTTGAGGTGCCGACCGAGCTCGGTGACGATCCCGCCCGGATGCACGGAGTAGGACAGCAGTCCGCGTCCGCCGTAGCGGGTGGCGAGCTCACGAGCGAACAGGGCGTTGGCCGTCTTGGCCCGACCGTAGGCCAGCCACGGCGAGTACTGGGTCGACTCGAAGTTCGGGTCCTCGAGGTCGACGTCACTGCGGGAGTGGCCGGCCGAGCTCAACGTCACCACTCTCGGCGAGGGTGCAGCGAGCACAGCGGGCATCAGACGTGACGTCAACAGGAAGTGGCCCAGGTGATTCGTCCCGAACTGCGTCTCGAACCCGTCGGTCGTGCGCCCGAACGGACACGCCATCACCCCAGCGTTGTTCAACAGCACGTCGATGCGGTCGTGGCGACCCAGGAAGTCGTCCGCGAACGCGCGGATGGTCGCGAGGTCGCCCAGGTCCGCGACGCCCGCCTCGACGTCGGCCCCGGGCACGAGCTGACGGAGCTGTTCCGCAGCGCCCCACGCCCGCTCCGGGTTCCGGGCTACGACGGTGACCGCTGCGCCGTGGGCGGCCATAGCCCGCGCCGACTCGAAGCCGAGGCCCGACGCTGCTCCGGTCACGACCGCGCGACGACCGTGCAGGTCCACCCCGTCGAGCACCTCCTCGGTGGTCGTCGAGCGGTCGAACGTCCTGCGATCGGATGGTGTGCCCATCGGCACATCATGACCCAATGCGGCTGGCCTGACCGCTCCGTCAGACGTACGAGACCGGCATCTCCTTGATCCCGTTCAGCCAGCCGGCACGGAGGCGCCGCTGCGGACCGGTCGGCGCGATGTTCGGGATGTGATCGGCGATTGCGTCGAACATCAGCTTGATCTCGAGCTTGGCCAGGTGCGAGCCGGGGCAGTAGTGGACTCCGCCGCCGCCGAAGCCGACGTGCGGGTTGGGGTCCCGGTAGATGTCGAAGCGGTTGGGGTCCTCGAACACCGACTCGTCGTAGTTGGCCGACCCGTAGAGGAGCCCGACCCGCTGGCCCTCGGCGATCTTCTGCCCACCGATCTCGGAGTCGGCCATCGCGGTGCGCTGGAACATCTGCACCGGGGTGCCGTAGCGGACGACCTCGTCGGGCATCGTGTCGGGGCGCTCGGCCTTGTACCGCTCCCACAGCTCGGGGTTGTCGAAGAAGGCCTGCATCCCGTGGCTGATCGCGTTGCGGGTCGTCTCGTTGCCGGCGACAGCGAGGATGAGGACGAAGAAGCCGAACTCCTCGGTGCTGAGCACCTCTTCGTCGGCGGCGTTGACGAGTCGGCTGACGATGTCGTTGCGGGGGCTGGCCTTGCGGTCCTCACCCATCTCTGTGGCGTACCCGAGGATCTCGGCCGCTGCGTGGGCCGGGTCGACGTCGTAGTCGGGGTCGTCGTAGGCCATCATCTGGTTCGACCAGTCGAAGATCTTTCGTCGGTCCTCCTGGGGGAACCCGACCAGCTCGGCGATCGCCTGGAGCGGCAGCTCGCACGCGATGTCGTTCACGAAGTCGCCGGAACCCTTCTGCTTGGCGTCGAGGACGATGTTGTTCGCCCACTCTCCGAGCATCCCCTCGAGTCGCTCCACGGAGCGGGGTGTGAAGATGCCGCGCGAGACGACGCTGCGAACACGCGTGTGCCGCGGCTCGTCCATGTTGAGCATCATGTGCTTCTGGATCTGTCGTTCCTGGTAGCCGACGGTCTTGCCGTCGAAGCGGACGATCGCCGTGTTCTCCTCGCTCGACCATCCGGAACGGGCGCAGGACACCGTCTTGACGTCCTCATGGCGTGACAGGACCCAGAGCCCGCCGTCGTCGAAGCTCGACTCCTCGACGGTCTGCGCGTTCCAGAAGACGGGAGCGTTGAGGCGGAGCCAGGCGTAGTCCTCGAGAGGCACGCCCTTCGCGTAGATGTCGGGGTCGGTCAGGTCGTAGCCCTCGGGCACGGGAACAGGCATCGGGGAGATCCTCCACATCCGGTCAGCCACTCACAAGCGGTGCCGACGATCCTTATTTCTAGCACGGACTGGACTTCAGTTGAACACTTGTTCAGGGGGAGTCACTTGCCGCTGTCGTCGTCTCGGCCTCGCGGTGAGCGCTCAGCATCGCTTCCCAGCGCTCGTCGTCGAAGGCGAACATCGCGCAGGGGAACAGCTCGGACTCCTCGGTCTCGATGTGTGCGGCGAGGGCGAAGTACTCCTTGCGGCTGAATCCGCCCACGTCGAGCACCTCGCCGATCTCGCGGTGCTCCTCCTCGAGCTGGCCGAGGAGCTCGTTGGTCAGATCACCCTCGCCGATCAGGAGCGGGTAGAGACCCGTCTCCTCCTTGATCACGTGGGAGTCGAGCAGGCGACGGAGCGTCGCCAACTCCACGACAGGGGCCGGCTGACCGGCCCTGACCGCCTCGCTGACCGTCCACGCCAGGTCGAGGATCTCCTCGTGCTCGCCGGTGAGCTCTGCGATGGCGGGGAACGAACGGCACCCGCAGTGGTCACACACCTCGAGCAACCCCCTTGTCCACGGCCTCGATCACATGGCCCGGCCTCACACCGTCTCGCTCTCACGACCGGCGCTCAACGCGTCGTGGAACGCGAGCGCGAGCTCGGGAAGCGTCTCCGGGAGAGGATCAGGCGGATCGAACTCGCCCACCGTACGCTCGCCGTACTCCTCTACGACCAGGTCCCACAGATCGAGCAGGGCCAGGTCGTCGTCCAGCTCGAGCTCGGCGAGCGACTGCTCCCTCGGCTGGTCGTCGCCGAGGCCGATGACCAGCGCGAGGAACTCGAGGACGCGCCCGACCTCGAGCTCCTCACGCCGGGAATGTGTCTCAGCGGGCATCTGTCAGCCGTCAGCCGCGGAGGAACGTGACACGCCAGTCACCGCCGTCGAGGGGGTCCGCGACGTAGTGGAAGCCCTGCTCGCCGAGCACTCCCTCGAGCGGCACCGGCTCGAACGGCGCGTAGACGACCAGCACCTCGCCATCACCCACCCTGGCCGCCGCTTCCATGATCTCGGCGAAGGGCTCGCCGCCAGCGGCGAGAGTCGGTCGGGCGTCGACGACATGAGCCTGGTTGGTGATGTCGACCTGCCACTCCTCCGGGCCCTGTTCTACGTATGACCACCGGAACTGCCCGGGCCAGCCGGCCTCGAGCTGGTGTCGCAGCGGGGCTGGGTCGTGGTCGTTCGTCAGCCTGAGTGTGTCGCCCGTGCCGAGTGCTCCGAGGAGTCCGAAGATCGTGTCGTGTCGAGCTCCGTGTGGCATCGGGCGGACGTCGAGGGTCTCCATCGTTGCTGCTCCCTGTTCTGCACTTGAGTTCTGTCACGACCGCTTCGTCACCGTGTTCCGGGTCCAGACGATTCTTACAGCATCGAATAGAGAAAAGCGAGGAGCTCGGGTGGCACTCGCGACGGACGGCCCGTACCGTCGACACGAACCGGGATGAAGCGATCCCCGACCGGAGAGGACCGACCATGCAGCAGCTTCCCGAAGGACTCGAGCACGTGCGGACGACCGACGTGTTCGACCAGGACCACCATCCGGCCGGACTGCTGCGCGCCCACCAGGTGGCGGATGGGGTGTGGGGCAGGCTGCTGGTCCACTCCGGTCAGCTGTCCTTCGTCTTCGAGGACAGTCCCGGCGACGTGATGGTCGCCGCCGAAGGCGACTCGATCGTGATCCCGCCCGCACGACGCCACCATGTGGTGATCGACGGTCCGGCCACGTTCGCCATCGAGTTCCACCGCGAGCCGGCCGCGGCGAAGCCCACCCCCGGAGACGAGAGCACGGGTCTCGCTCCGGTTTGACGCTCTCCACCAGGGAGGAATCCGCGGCTACTCCTGGACGTCGATCACGAACTGACCGCTCGGGTCCACGCTGCAGTAGCCCGCCAGTCGGCCAGCCTCGGTGAAGCGCATGGTGACGGTGACGCCGGGAGCGACGTTGAAGATGCCCACCTCTGCGGCGACGTCGTCCTCGTTGCGGATGCGGATCGTGTCGCCGACGCGGACTTCGAGCCGGTCCGGCACGACGTTCACGTGCAGCCCCTGTTCGATGCGCATGGCGGTCCCCGCGGGCACGACGAAGCTGTGCGTCACCGGACCCTTTTCGTCGACGACCTCGAGCCCGGCCGCTGGGGACCCTTGAGCGTCGTTCGCTCCCCCGTCGTCACGGGTCGCCACGATTCCGACGACGACCGCGATGACGGCGACGAACGCCGCCGCCAGGGAGGCGACGACGAGCAGGATTCGCCGGGATCCCGACGCCGAGAGGTCGGCCTCGGGTGCCTCTGTCGATCCGGTCGGATCCGACTCCTCGAGGAGTCCCGAGACCTCGACCGGATCGACGGAGCCCGACGGCTCGGCCGGATCAGATCCACCGCCAGGGGTGGAGTGGTCCGGCATCGTCACATCTCTCGGACCGGAGCGTCGACGGTCATCTCGCCACCTTCGGTGAACGTGAGGGTCACCTTCACCGTGTCACCGACCGCCAGGTCCTTCTTCAGGCCGAACAGCATCACGTGCAGGCCGCCGGGCTTGAGCTCGACCGTCCCGCCGGCCGGGACCGCGATCTTGTCGACCTTCTGCATCTTCATCATCTCTCCGGCCGGGACGGTCGAGCCCGTTGCATCGGCACCGTCGCCCATCGCCGTCGACGGTGTCATCGGCGTCATCGACGTCGTGCTCTCCATGCCCGAGCCTTGTGCGACCGTCTCGTGCAGCTCGACGCGGTCGGCCAGGTCCGCCGGCACGGTCGCCGACACCAAGGCGTCCTCGGCATCGCCGCCGGCGATCATCATGTAGACGGCTCCGTTGCCGCCTGCGGTCGCTGTGCGGGCCCATGCGTCCGACACTGCGAGCGCGGAGGTGCTGTCGGGAGCACTGGTGGTCGACCGGTCTGCGGTCGTGTCCGTCGCCTTCTCGTCGTCACCGCCGCAGGCGGCGACTCCGAAGGGGACCGCCACCAGGATGGCGGCGGCCAGCAGTCGGCGGGCGGAGCGGGTGGGGGTCATCGGCATGTCTCTCTCCTCTTGGTCGGGTTCGTGGTCAGGTCGTGGTCAGGGGTCAGGTCTTGCGCTCTGTGGCGCTCGGTCAGGCGGGTGTCGGACGGTCTCCGTCGAGGAGGCGCCTGAGGTCGTTCTCGATCGCCGTGGGTGTGACGCCGAAGGGCCAGGCGAGCACGATGGCTCCCTCGTCGTCGACGACGAACAGGTCGCCGCTGTGCGACACCTCGATCTCCCCCTCTGCGTTGGTCGTGACCTCGTAGTTGGCGCCGAACGCGTCCGCTGTCGAACGCAGCAGAGCCTGGTCCTCGGTGCGGAGCGCCCTCCCGTCCGGGATGAACGCCGTCAGGTACTCCTCGAACTCGGCCGCGGTGTCACGGGTCGGGTCGATGGTGATCATGTCGACCTGGATCCGGTCCCGGTCCGCTGCGGGGAGGTTCCGCAAGGCCGACTTCACGAACGACATCGTCGTCGGACAGACATCGGGACAGGTCGTGTACCCGAAGTAGACGATGCGGAAGCCGCCCGGATCCGCGACCGGCGACACGGGTTTGCCCTGGACATCGGTGATCGACACCGATCCGACCTGCCGAGGGGGCTCCTGGACGTAGCCGGAGAAGTCGGCAGGAGCTGTGGTCGACGGCAGCGTGGTGGTCTCGGTCGATGAGCACCCCGTGAGCAGCGCGAGGACGCCGGCTCCGAGGCACAGGACGAGGCACGCGGTGCGGCCGGGAGTGAACCGGTCGTTGGGCGATCCCGCGGACCGGTTGCGTCGCATCACGGAGAGGTGGTCGTTGCCGAAGGCCCCTCCGGTTCCGAGACACCTGTCACAGAGGGCGTGGCGGGTCCAGCAGTGGACCGTGCAGGATCAGGCGGTGGCCTCGTCGCGCTGGAGGATCCCGATGAGGTCCTCGCGGGCGCGTGACACGCGGGAACGCACAGTCCCGACGGGGCAACCGATCACGCTCGCCGCCTCCTCGTAGGAGAGGTCGAGCATCTGGGTGAGCACGAACGCCTCGCGGCGGTCCGCTCCGAGTCGCTCGAGCAACGTGTCGGGAAGGGACGGAGCCGGCTGCTCGAGGTCCTCGTGCTGGACGACCAGACGGTCCACCAGCCGTCGTTGGCGCTGGCGCTGACGGACGTGGTCGGCGCAGACATGCCGGGCGATGGTGAGGAGCCAGGTCCTGACCGATGACTCGGCCCGGAAGGAGGGGGCCGCCTTCATCATCCGGAGGTACGTCTCCTGGACGAGGTCGTCGACCTCCCCCTCGGACCCCAGCGCCGAGCAGAGCCTCCAGACCTCTGCCTGGGTGAGGCGGACCAGGTGGCCGAGCGCGACGTCGTCACCCTCCGCCGATCGCTCGAGAAGGTCCCGGAGCGGGTCCACCCTGTCCATGCCATGATCCTCCCAGAGAGGATCGGCACCGGCCAGTCATGGTGGGAACCAGGACGCCTCCAGGAACGACAGAGAGAGCGTGGGCTGCGAGCGCTACCACGACGCCATCTCGGCGAGGAACGACGGGGAGACGCCAGGGGTGCCCGATGATGAGCTCGACGCGCATCTCTCCACGTGTGCCGACTGCCGTTCCTACGACATGTCGTCGATGGACCTCCGTCGGAGCCTGTCCGTCTATGACGTCGCCGACGTACCCGACGTCTCGCGCGAGGTCGTGCGGAGATCCGCGGCAGCCGACCGCAGGGCGTCCGTCAGGGTCGTCCGGTGGCTGCTCTCGGTCGTGGCCGTCCTGCTCATCGTGTTGTCGGTGCCGGAGTTCCTCTCGAACGATCCCGACGGGCACGGCCTCAGCCACCTGGGAGCGTTCCGTCTGGCCTACGCGATCGGCCTCCTCGCCGTCGTGATCCGCCCGGCCCGCGCGAGGACCCTGCTCCACGTGGCCGTCGTGCTCGTCATCGCCCTCGCGGCGACGGCAACCGTCGACGTGGTCAGGGGTCGTGTTCCCTTGCTCCACGAGACCGTGCACCTGCTGGGGCTCTCCAGCGCCCTGCTCCTGTGGATGCTGGCTCGACACCGTCCGAGCGATCCCGGCCCCGCGCCGGCGACCTCTCCCGGGCACGTGCCGGCCAGTCGACGACTGAAGGTGGTCCGCTCCCCCGGGTCGGAGGGAGACGTAGGCGAAGGCGCTACCGGCGACAGGGGCACCGGCGACCGGAGCGCAAGTCAGGACGAGGGGCACTGACGACAAGAACGACCGACGACCTGGCGACACGGCCAGCCAGATCACCTACAGTGTCCGCCATGTCACTCATCGTGACGCCGACGGTCGTCGTCGGAGCATTCCTGTGGTGGTCCAGAGCCCTGCTCGTCGACGAGGATCGCTACCTCCGCTCCGTCGCACCGCTGTCGCGCTCCCCTGCGTTCCATCAGGTGTCGGCCACCTTCGTAGCGCTCGCCGTCCGGCATCGGTCTCCCCTCCGCCGCGCGCCGGCGCGGCTCGGGAGCAGGGTCGCGGGTTCAGCCACCAGGTGGTCCATGAGGTCCCGGACCTTCGCCCACACCTGGATCCCCGCCAATCGGTTCCTGCACCGGCACCGACCGGCACGTGGGCGCGTCGTGGTGGTCATGGTCGCACTCGGCACCATGGGCAGCCTCGTCGGTGTGGCGCAGAGCCTGCGCGGTCGGCCAGTGGGTGACCGCGTCGTCGGTGACCGGGTCGTCGGTGACCGTCCAGCGAACCGTCGGTGAGCGTCGAAGCCCGACCACTGCCTAACGGCAGTGGAGCACGGCGGCACCGTCGACACGGTCACGGGCGAGGTCGCCAAGGGCCCGGTCCGCGTCATCGAGGGAGTAGGGCGTCGTGTGGATCCGCAGCGGGATGCGTTCGGCGAGGAGGAGCAGCTCCTCGCCGTCCCGCCGGGTGTTGGCGGTGACGCTGCGGATCTGGCGCTCCTGGAACAGGTGGGAGTCGTAGTCGAGCGCCGGGATCTGACTCATGTGGATGCCGGCGAGGGAAAGGGTTCCACCACGGTCGAGCGCTCCGAGCGCGGCCGGCACGATCTCACCGGCGGGAGCGAAGACGATCGCCGCGTCCAGAGGCGCCGGCAACGGGTCGAACGTGTCCCCGACCGTCGATGCCCCCAGCTCCGATGCGAGCTGACGAGCAGCCTCGGATCGTGTCCTGACGTGGACCTCGGCCCCCCATGCCCCAGCGATCTGCGCGGTGATGTGGGCTGATGCGCCGAAGCCATAGAGGCCCAGTCGTCCACCCGGAGGCAGCTCGGCGCGACGCAGCGCCCGGTATCCGATGATCCCCGCGCACAGCAGCGGTGCAACGTGCTCGTCATCGTATGACGGGGGCAGCTCGTACGCGTACCGCTCGTCGACGACGCAGAGCTCGCCGTACCCGCCGTCCTCGTCCCACCCGGTGAACAGCGGCTCCAGGCACAGGTTCTCCCTGCCTGACCGGCAGAACCGGCAACGGCCACACGTGCGCCTCAGCCACGCCACGCCGATGCGGTCACCCAGGGAGAAGCGTCCCGATCCCGGGCCGAGTCGCTCGACAACGCCGACGACCTCATGACCCGGGACGACCCCCGGACGGTGGACCGGCAGATCACCCTCGACGACGTGGAGATCCGTCCGGCACACCCCGCAGGTGCTCACCCTCACCAGCGCCTCACCCGGACCAGGAGTCGGGTCCTCACGATCGACGGCTCGCATGAGGCCCTCACCGATCGGGCCGGGTACGTCGACGCTCCAGACACGCACGTTCCCAGTGTCGCGCCCCGGGTGACCCGGCGGGCCGGAGTCTCAGCCCAACAGCTCGATCACGGCATCGGCGACG
>CAZNQK010000009.1:54118-57373 GCA_964575165.1 uncultured Aquihabitans sp.
ACCCCGACTCCTGCGGCTCAGTGAGACGTCGAACCGACGCTGTCGTCCGGTCCGGACCCGGAGCGGCCGATCGGCCAGACCGTGACGACCGCGACGATGATGCCGCCGACAACAAGGCCGACGACTGCGGACATCGCGGTGTTCGCGAGCCAACCGAGCACTCCGCCGACGGCGGCCACGTCGTGGAACGGCTGCTCGATGCGGTGCACGAGCTCGTACGGTCCGTGCCAACCGATCTCGTCGGCGCCGACCAGCAGGATGTGCCCGCCCACCCAGAGCATCGCAGCGGTTCCCACGACGGACAGGACGGCGAGCAGCTTCGGCATCGCACCGACGAGCCCTCGACCTACTCGCTGCTGGGTCGGCGACTCGCGGGCGACCATGCGCAGGCCGACGTCGTCCATCTTCACGATCAGCCCCACCGCCCCGTACACCACCGCGGTGATGACCAGACCGACGATCACGAGGACGATCGCCCGCTGCACGAGCGGTTCGTCGATCACCTCCTTGAGGGCGATCACCATGATCTCGGCCGACAGGATGAAGTCCGTGCGCGTCGCGCTCGACACGACTGCTTCCTCGGCCTCGGGGCCCTTCAAGGTCGCGGGCACCTCCGCCTCGTGGTCGTCGTGGCGGAGCTTGTGCCAGATCTTGTGCGCCCCCTCGTAGGCCAGGTACGCGCCGCCGAACATGAGGATGATCTCGACGATCATCGGCGAGATCGCGCTCAGTACCAGCGCTGCCGGGAGGATGAACACCAACTTGTTGCGGACGGATCCGACGGCGATCCGCTTGATGATCGGCAGCTCGCGGTCGGCAGCCAGACCGTCCACGTAGGCCGGAGTGACCGCAGCGTCGTCGACGACCACTCCAGCCGCCTTCACGGTTGCTTTGGCGGCACCCGCGCCGACGTCGTCGATCGACGCGGCCGCGAGCTTGGCCAGCGCGGCGACGTCATCGAGCAGTGCTGCGAGCCCGATTGCCACCGTCAACTCCTGTCGAGACCCGGACCGGGCCTGAGAGGGTAGCGGCCGATCCGGCGCCCGACTGCGACCTCCTGTCGGCCGGCCTCGTCCGGCTACAGCGACTTCAGCGACCTGCGGAGGCCAGTGCCCGGTCGGCGACCTCACCCATCAGGGCTACACGGCCGGGGACGTGGCCGTTGGCCGGGAGGTTCACAGCGAGTCCACTGATCCCGGATGCGGCGATCTCGGACAGCCGTTCCCCCACCTCGTCAGCGTCTCCGACGATCAGCATCTGCTTCACGATGTCGATCACGCCCTCGCCCCAACCCTTGGCCTCGGCGACATCGCGGAGGTCTGCGTCCACCTCGGCGGCGCTGGGCGCTATGACGCAGCCGACGAGCATCGTCACGGCGATCTCGGACGGGTCACGGCCCTCTCGTTCGCAGTGCCCGGCGAGCACGGAGAGCTTGTGGGGAACGTCGAGGTCGCCGCGCATGCCCATCAGGTTGGACTCGTCGGCGTAGCGCGCCACCAGCCGAAGGGTCTTCCGCTCACCGTTGCCGCCGATCATCACCGGTACCCGTGACAGGGGTGCGGGCGAGTTGACCGCATCGGTCACCTCGTAGGTGTCGCCCGCGACGGTCGGCCTGTCGCCGCGGAGCATCGGGACGATGATGTCGAGCGCCTCTTCGAGCTTGCGGAAGCGGTCGCCGAAGGTGCCGAACTCGAAGCCCAGGGCGTCGTGTTCGAGCTCGAACCAGCCCGCTCCGATCCCGAGCGTCGCTCGGCCGCCTGACACGTGGTCGAGCGCCGTGACGGTCTTGGCGAGCAGCGCAGGGTTCCGGTAGGTGTTGCCTGTGACAAGTGCGGACAGGCGCACCCGTTCGGTGTGCTGGGCCAGAGCAGCCAGAGTCGTGTAGCACTCCAGCATCGGCTCGTCCGGCTCTCCGATGCCGGGCAGCTGGTAGAAGTGGTCCATCACCATGACCCGGTCGAAGCCGGACGCCTCGGCCTCCTTGGCCTGCGCCACCACGGTCGGGAACAGGCCGGCGGGCGACGTCCCGGGGTAGGTGAAGTTGGGGATCTGGTAGCTGAGTCGGCTCATCGGTGGTCTCCGTCCGGTGGATCGATCCGCAGTCTGCCGCGCCTTCAGCTCTGTGCTGTCGTAGACCGGCCCGGTCGCAGATCAGGCCCGGGCAGCGGTCGAACTGGTGGTCACGGCCGCATGAGGACCTTCACGCATTCGGCGCTGCGCGCAGCGACGGCGGCATAGGCATCCGCTGCGTCGTCGAGGGAGAGCTCGTGGGTGAAGATGCCATCGGTGCGTAGCGATCCGTCCAGGATCAACGGCACGAGCTCGGCCCAGGTGCGATGCACGGGGGCGGTGGTCATCCGGAGGGTCAGGCTGCGGAACAGCCCTGCGAGGAGAGCGAGCGGGTAGGGCTGCAGGTCGTGCACCCCGATCACCGACACCGTGCCACCGGGCCTGACTGCGGCAAGCGCGTCGTCCAGCGTGGCGTCCAGGGCGACGGCGTCGATGACGGAGTCCGCTCCCCTTCCTGCGGTCGCGTCGAGGACCGATTCGACCGTGGGGCCCTCGACCGGTGTAGCCCCGAAGGCGTCCGCCCTGTTGCGACGCCCCTCGACGGGATCGACCGCCAACACCTGCCCGGCCCCCTGGGCCAGAGCCGAACGGACGGCGCAGAGCCCGACGGCGCCCAGTCCGATGACGGCGACGGTGCCGCCGGGCGGGATGTCTGCCCGCTGCGCTCCGGCCCAACCCGTCGCGAGGTTGTCCGTCAACAGGAGCGCCGCCTCGTCGTCGACGCCCTCTGGGATCGCCAGGAGCTGGAAGTCCGCGGCCGGAACCGCGACTGCCGTGGCCTGGCCGCCTGGCAGCATGCCCGACCCGAACACCAGCGGACCGTCGTCGCACAGGACCGGATCGCCCTGCGCACAGCCGTTGCAGTGGCCGCACCCTGCGACCGACGCGGTCAGAACCCGGTCACCGACCGAGAACCGGCTGACATCGGGTCCGGCCTCGACGATCGTCCCGAGGAACTCGTGGCCGGGAGCGACGCCTTCGCCGACGGGGAGGTCGCCGTCGTAGAAGTGGAGGTCCGACCCGCAGATGGCGGTTGCATCCACCTCGACGACGACACCGTCGCGCCCCGGTGGAACGGGGTCGGGTGCCGAGACGACGTCCACGCTGCGGACTCCGTCGATGATCACGTTGCGCACGTGTCGCCTCCTCGTCGATCCGCGGGGACGGAGGTCGTCACCGCGCCGG
>CAZNQK010000009.1:57473-61608 GCA_964575165.1 uncultured Aquihabitans sp.
GCCGTGGACGCCGAGCACAGGAAGACCCCCGGCACGCCCGTGTCGTACGGGTCGAAGGCGATGCGGGGCCGGGCGACCATCTGGATCCCGCTGTTCGCCCCGCCCGCGATGTCACCGTGGACGAGGTTGGGGTTGGACGCCTCGAGCTTCGCCGGCGTCGTCGTCGACACAGACACGATCCGATCCGAGAACCCCGGTGCGAACCGTTCGATCTGATCGACGACGACCCGCTCCCCGTCGCCGTCCCAGCCGGAGGGGACGTGGGCGTACGCGTAGATCGGGACCAGGTCACCGACGGCCCGTGTGGGATCCGCGACCGCTTGCTGTGCGACCAGCACGAACGGCGACTCGGGCATCACCCCGCGGACCGTCGAGCGTTCGGCCGCAGCGATCGCGGAGAGGGAGCCACCCAGGTGGACCGTCCCGGCCCGCCCGACGGCGGGACTGGCCCACGGGACGCCGTTGCGGACTGCGAAGTCCACCTTGAACGCGGCGGGTCCGTGACGGAACCGGCTGTAGGTCCGGGCCCGACCAGCCGGAAGCCGGGCACCGAGGATCGATGCAGCGGCCCCCGGAGCGGTGTCGAGCAGGAGCGCCCGGTGCGCCGGCAGGTCCTCGGCGGATTCGACACGATGTCCGGTGACGACGGATCCGCCGTTGGCGACCAGCAGCGAGACGAGCGCTGCTGTGATCGCGCCGGACCCGCCCTCGGCCACGGGCCAACCGCAGGCGTGGCCGGCGGCGACGAGCATGGTCCCGGCCGCGGCGGACAGGGGCTTGCCGAGGTCCTGGAAGCCGTGGGCGGCCGAACCGATCCACAGTCCCTTCGCGGCCTCGGTCCGGAACGTCCTGGCGATCGCCGTCGCAGGCATGCCCGCCCGGAGCCCGAACCGGGCCATCTGAACCGGGTGGGTCGGCCACCGGACCGCGGGACCGAGCACGTCGGATGCCAGGTCGTCGAAGCGACGGGCCAGCGGACCGAAGAACCGACCCCAGGCCTTGCCGTCGGCGCCCAACTCATCGCAGGTCCGATCGATGTCGCGGTGCATCAGGGCGGCGGTGCCGTCATCGAACGGGTGGGCCAGGTCGACCTCCGGCCACCGCCACACCAGTCCGTTCTCGGCGAGCGGCAGCGAGGACAGGAACGGCGAGGCCACGCCGAACGGATGGACGCCCGAGCAGGTGTCGTGCACCAGGCCCGGCTCGGTGAGCTCGGCCGACCGGGCACCACCCCCGGCTGTCGGGGCAGCCTCGAGGACGGTGACGCTGCGGCCGGCCATGGCGAGGGCGAGCGCGGCAGCCAAGCCGTTGGGCCCTGACCCGACGACGACGGCATCGACCGGCTCGGTCACGCGGCCGGGTCTCCTCCGGCGGAAGCCATCGGGGGGTGTGGGTGCACCGGAACGTCGGCGTCGGTCGGCTGGCGCTCGACCATGTCGGCCACCTCGACGAAACCCGTCTCGATCAGCCCGGTCGCGGCGTCGATCAACCGGTACTCCTGGGTGCCGCGGTGGAACGGCTGCGACTCGAGGAACACGATCCTCACGTCTCCCGGCCGGAAGTCGCACCGGCGTTGCAGCGCGGCGATCAGCTGCTCGTCGTGGAGGTGGCCGTCACCGAAGTTCCACCCCAGCACGGTGCCGGCGACGAGCTCGCCGTCGAGCACCAGGTAGTCCTCGTGGTCCGGCCCGCACGCCCTGGGCACAAGGGTCCAGAGGGCTCGGCCGTGGGTGTGGAAGCCGCGGAACACGTAGCCCATGAACAACGGGACCGAAGCCTCCTGTGCGCTGCCGTAGACCTTCTCGAGCTGCTGGTGGGGAAGGACCGTCGCCTTGACCACGTTCGCGTCCAGACGGTCGAGCGCGTCACCTCTGAAGCACCAGAAGGTCGCCGCCCAGTTGCCCGCGTAGTACCGCATCGACGGCAGGAACGAGACCTTCGACGGCACCAGGTTCCCGTAGGCGACGATGCCGAACACCGCGGCCATCAGCACGGCGATGAAAACGGGTTGGGTGAGGGAGCCGAGGTCCAGGCCAGGGTGCGCGAGGAACAGGAACACGACCGCCCAGATCATGAAGACGTTCCACTCCAACGGGACTCCCATGGGGAAGCTGGAGATGATCCCGAGGTGGAACACGATCATGATGACCGCCGCGGTCGTGGTGACCCAGCCCCCGTTGCTGAACAGGAGCACGGCAGGAACGACGAGCTCGACGACGGTGGCAGCGTGCGCTGCGGCAGCGGACAGCGCGCTCGGTCGCAGGTCGTCGGGGAAGTCCCTGTGGAAGCGGTGCTTGATCCGCCCGAATCGCCACACCGGCGAGTTGCTCTGCATGGCGGCCATCACGAACGGGAAGTGGCGGTTGATCTTCGAGATCGCCGCGCCCCACCAGATGGCGACCATCACGAACTTGGCGGCGGTGAGCTGGTCGGTCGAAGCCAGCAGGTAGGTCAGCGCGAGCGTTCCGTACACCTCGCCGCGGGCAGCCAGGAAGATCACCTGGTCCCGCAGCCCGATCAAGACGAGCAAACCGACGACCACGGCGACCTCCCATCTCGGGAGGGCCCCGACGAGCGCGACGACGATCGAGACCAGCAGACCGGCGTACAGGACCACGTCGACGATGGTGCGCGTGTCGCCGCCGGTGAGCGGGACACGCCCTCGGAACGGCGGGAGTCGGATCGTGGTCGGCCGCAGCCAGTAGAGCGGTGACCCCATCGGAGGGATGAACCGCAGGTTCAGCGGACCGAACCCGCAACCGAGGCCGAGCACCTCGAACAGCATCGTCCAGAGGGCGAACTTGTAGAAGGCCTCCGGGAGCCGCCACCAGGACGCCGGGTCGAACCACCCGTCGATGCCGGGGGTGGTCATGATGAACGCCCAGCCGATGGCGACGAACACGACCATCTTCACGAGGTACATCAGGACGACTACGTCGGGTGATCCGAAGCCGAACTCCGCGAAGTGCGTCGCCAGCGGACGCATGCGGTCCTGGCGGTTCTGGTGGTCCCAGACCTCGTGGTCCACCACGGGCAGGTTGGGTTGCAGGAACCCCATCGTCAGACCGCTCCCCCGGATGCCGTCGTCGTCGACGGAGGTGACCGCCGACGACCAGGACCGTACAGGCGTCCGGAACCTCGCGGATCGACAGCGACTGTGTGCGGGAGCTCAGTCCTGGAACAGGTACTCCTCCAGGCGAGCCGTGTCGGCATCGGTTCACCCCGCCGGAGGCACCACGCCGGCCCAGCGGCCGCACCGCCGCGGGATGGCGACCAGCCGTCCTGGCAGGTGTTCGCCGTCGACGGGAACCCGGAGCAGGAGTCGCCCGCGTCGTCGACTGCCTGAACCGGACCCCGCGTCGAAGAGGCGCTCCCTCAGCGCGCTTCTCCTGGATGCCAGAGCCGGGGATCGGTAGACTGACCGCGAGCAGCCGTGACCGGCCCGCGCGACCGAATCGTCGGTCCGGCGAGGACAGGAGGTCGCGGCGATGGCTGGAGGTCGCAGTCGACTTGCGATCGTGTTGCTGGTGCTGGGCTTCGCCGTAGGCGGTCTGTCACAGCACCCTGCGAGCCCCGCCGCCGGTCGGTCCGGCCGATGGGTCCTCGATCGGGTCGATCCGGCCGTCGACGACCGGGCCAGCGGAGTGACACACAGGCCAGGGGTCATCAACAAGACGACTCCGGCCCCTGCCGCAGCGTTCAGCGCCACCTACAGGTTCGTCACGACCAACTCGACATCACCGCCGACGCAACTGGAGCCCGGGAGCACGGTTGCGATCGCTGTCGACGTCTCCGGTCGGCTCGACTCGCAAGATGTGCGAGGCGAGGTCGGCATCGACGTCATCCAGCTCGTGGACGATCGATGGACCAACGTCTCGGTGGGCGCGTTCGCCGGGTGCCAACCTGACCCATTCCCTGTCGGCCCGCTCAAGTGCCGGACCCCAGTCCCGGACCAGGCGACCTTCCGCTACAGCGTGCCCTCGAGCGGATCGACGTTCGCCATCGGCGTAGGAGTGCTCAACGCCAGAGCAGGGATCTCGTGGCGCTACCGCTACGAGACGACTCCCTCCGACTCGGCCTCCACCACGCCACAGCGATCGAGCACGACTCGCCCGAGCACGACCAGCACGACCAC
>CAZNQK010000010.1:0-22966 GCA_964575165.1 uncultured Aquihabitans sp.
ACCTGCTCAGCGAGGCGGCGACGCCTACCCCCGTCTACGGCGCCGGCTGACCCCCCCGATCCGCGCCTCCCAACTCGAAGGAACCTTGGCTGTGAGGGTCAGCTGAGGCGCTCGATGACCATCGCCATGCCCTGACCGCCGCCGACGCACATCGTCTCGACGCCGAAGGTCTTGTCGGACTCCTGGAGGTTGTGGATCAGCGTCGTCATGATGCGGGCGCCGGTCATGCCGAACGGGTGGCCGAGGGCGATCGACCCGCCCCGGGTGTTCAGCTTCTCCATCGGGATGCCGAGCTGGCGGGCCGACGGGAGCACCTGGGCGGCGAACGCCTCGTTGATCTCGAACAGGTCGATGTCGTCGACCGACATGCCGGCCCGGGACAGCGCCTTGCGAACCGCCTCGACGGGACCGAGGCCCATGATCTCGGGGTTCAGGCCCGTCGCCGCGGACGAGATGATGCGGGCGAGAGGGGTGAGCCCGAGTGCCTTGGCCTTGGAGTCGCTCATCACCACGACAGCGGCGGCGCCGTCGTTGAGCGGGCAGGCGTTGCCGGCCGTGACGGTGCCGTCGGGGCGGAACACGGGGTTGAGCTGGCTGACCTTCTCGTAGGTGGTGCCGGCGCGGATGCCGTCGTCGGTCGACACGACGCCGTCGGGGGTGGTGACCGGAGTGATCTCCGCTTCCCAGTAGCCGCTGTTCAGGCTCTCCTCGGCGAGGTTCTGGCTGCGGACGGCGAACTCGTCCTGGTCCTGACGGCTGACGCTCTCGAGCTGCGCGACGTTCTCCGCCGTCTGGCCCATCGCCAGGTAGACGTCGGGAAGGCCGTCGGCCGGTGCCCACGTGGCTGCACCACCCTCGGCGCGCGCGGCGCTGCGGGCGCCGGCGTCCTCGAAGACCGGGTTCTTGGGTCCGTCGGCCATGCCGAACGGGAAGCGGCTGGCGGTCTCGACGCCGCCGGCCACGAACACGTCGCCGTCGCCTGCCTTGATGGCGTGGGCGGCCATGCGGATCGTCATCAACGATGACGAGCAGTAGCGGTTGACCGTCGCCCCTGGCACGTCGTCCAGGCCAGCGAGCACGGCCGACACGCGGGCGATGTTGTGGCCCGACTCGCCGCCGGGCTGACCGCAGCCCCACAGGAGGTCCTCGATCTCGGTGCGGTCCAGGGCCGGAACCTTGTCGAGCACGGCGGTGATGATGCCGGCCGACAGGTCGTCGGGCCGCATGTCCTTGAGCGAGCCCTTGCCCATGCGCCCGATCGGCGTCCGGGCGGTCGCGACGATCACTGCCTCGGTCATCTGGGAATCCCCTCGTCGTGCGACCCCGGTCCACCCGGGAGCTCGCATCCTGCTTGGCGGTGCGCGCAGGTTACCGACGGGTAGCAGGGCCGCCCAATCGGAAGATCCGAGCGGAGTGCGACCGTGGTCCGCCTCGTCGATGTGGGGGAGGTTGGACCGAGGTCAGGGGAAGAAGCGGCTGACGGTGTCGGCCACGCACACCGCCTCGGCGGCGCCGTCGCTGTCGTCGACGTCCTGTTCGATCGTGACCCTGATGGTGACCTGCACGCCGCCCTTCTCCTCGGACGCGGCGGCGACCTCGCCCCGTGCCCGGACCCGCGACCCGACCGTGGCAGGGACACCGAAGCGCACCTGCTCGAGCCCGACGTTGACTCCCATGGAGAACCGTTCGACGGTGAGCAGGTCTGGCAGGAACAGGTTGACCATGGACAGGAGCAGGTAGCCGTCGCACTCGTCGGAGTCCGCGCCGACGGCGCCCGCGTCGACTGCCGTGGCGCTGGCGAACCCGTCCATGCGCTCACGGGTCAGGTCGACCCAGTCGGTGGCTCCCAGGTCGGTGCCGACCATGGGCAGGAGGTCGGCGGGCTCGGCCACTGTGGTCACGCTGTCTCCTCGGTCATGCTCTGTCCTCTGTCACGCTCTGTCCTCTGTCATGCTCGGTCCTCTGTCACGTCTCGCTCCGGTCGTGTTCTGCCCGACCCGGCGTTTTGTGTGTATCTCACGTCGCATAGCGACGTGAGATACACACAAAACGCAGGGAATGGGGTCAGGCTCAGGGGTGTTGGCTCGACACGGCGAGGACCTCGCCGGTCATGTAGCTCGACAGGTCGCTCGCGAGGAAGACCATCACGTTGGCGATCTCCCATGGCTCGGCCGCCCGCCCGAACGCCTCTCGTGATGTCAGCTCCTCGAGCAGGCCGGGCGGGGTGACCTTGGCGAGGTTCGCGTGCATGGCCAGGCTCGGGCTGACGGCGTTGACCCGGACGCCGTGCTCCGCCGCCTCGATGGCGCTGCACCGGGTCAGCGCCATGACCCCTGCCTTGGCCGCGGCGTAGTGCGCCTGGCGTTCCTGTGCCCGCCAACCCAGGACCGACGCGTTGTTCACGACGGCACCAGCACCCTGCTCGTACAGGACCGGCAGCACGGCGCGGAGGCACTTGAAGGTCCCCGTCAGCGTCACGTCGATGACCCGGTCCCACTCCTCGTCGCTGAGCTCGGTGACGAGGCCGTTGCCGCCGAGGCCGGCGTTGTTCATCCAGACGTCGATCCCGCCCATCTCACCCATCGCGGTGGCGACGAGGCCACGGACATCAGCGTCGTCGGTGACGTTGCAGACGACTGCCGGCGGTCGGGCGCCGAACTCCTCGGCGAGCGCGTCGGCGGTCTCGCCGATGCGGCGCTCGTGGGCGTCCGACACGACGACCGTCGCGCCCTCGAGCAGGCAGCGACGTGCGAGCGCTCCGCCGATGCCGGTCCCCGCCGCGGCGGTGATGACGACTCGCTTGCCGTCGAGGAGGCCGCGCCCGGGCGGCTCGGTGGGGGTGGGTTGTGCAGCCATGTGGTGGTCGGCCCTGTCAGCGCGGTTCGCGTGGGAGGCCCAGTGCCCTTTCGCCGATGAGGTTCTTCTGGATCTCGTTCGAGCCGCCGTAGATCGTGTCGGACCGGCTGAAGAAGAACAGCTTGTGTGCGGGCGACATCTCGTCGTCTCCGCCGCCCTCGTCCGCCTCGGAGTAGCGGGTGAGCAGCGCCTCCGCTCCGATGACGTCCATTGCCAGCTCGCCCATGTCGCGGTGGAGGTTGGCCCAGTAGAGCTTGTTGATCATCGCCTCGCGTGGCAGCGCGACGTTCTCGTCGACGCGCAGCGCGCGAACCGCGTTCCAGCGCATGATCCGGACCCGGACCCAGAGATCTGCCAGACGCTGACGGACCGTCGGTCGGTCGATCGCTCCCGTCCGACGGGCCGCGCCGATGATCTCGCCGAGCTCGCGGTCGAAGGCCATCTGCTGGCCGAGCGTCAGCACGCCGCGCTCGAAGGCGAGGGTGCCCATGGCGACCTTCCAGCCCTCGCCGGGAGCGCCGACCACCATGTCGGCGGCAGTCCTGGCGCCGTCGAAGAACACCTCGTTGAACTCGGCCGTCCCGGTGATCTGACGGATCGGGCGGATCTCGATGCCGGGCTGGTCCATCGGAACCAGCAGGTACGACAGGCCGTGGTGACGTGACGACCCGGCCTCGGTGCGGGCGACGACGAAGCACCAGTCGGACCACTGGGCCAGCGACGTCCAGACCTTCTGGCCGTCGATCACCCACTCGTCGCCCTCCAGGTGGGCGCGCGTCGACACGTTGGCGAGGTCGGACCCGGCGTTCGGCTCCGAGTAGCCCTGGCACCAGAACTCGGTGCCCGCCACGATCCCGGGTAGGAAGCGCTGCTGGATCTCCGGCGACGCGAAGTGCACGAGGGTCGGTCCGAGCAGGCCCTCTCCGATCAACCCGGCACGGCCAGGCCCGCCCGCCCGTGCGTACTCCTCGTGGAAGGCGACCTCGAGGTGCAGCGGGAGCCCTCGGCCGCCGTGCTCGACTGGCCACCCGACGCAGGTCCAGCCGCCGGATGCGAGCTCGCGCTCCCAGGCCATGCGCTCCGGAACGAACGCGTGCTCGTCGCCGGGCCCGCCACGGTGGCGCAGCGTGGCGAACTCGCCGACGAGGTGATCGGCCATCCAGTCGGCCACTTCCTCACGGAACTCGTGCTCGGAAGGGGCCTCGGTCGCGTCCACGGGCCCTGACGATAGATGGAACTGACGACCCGTCAGAAGACGACGCGGGGCACGAGGTCCGGATCCCTACACTCGGCGCCGATGGCGGAACACCCGGCGCCGATGGCGGAACACCCGGCGCCGGTCACGGGGCCGCCTGCGTCCCGGCGCCGCAAGGCCCGTGACGGCGCGGCATCCCGCCGACTCGTCCGGATCCTCGTCGCGGTCGTCGTAGCGCTCCTCGTGCTCGTCACGTTGCTCATTGGGATGCTCGTGAGCTCCGGCGACGGGAACCGTGCGTCGTCGACCACGACCACGACCGCTGAACGGGCGACGACGGGATCCGCGCCGGTGACGACGGCTCCCCCTCGTTCCGACCCGTCGACCGGTCCGAGCCGAACGATCCAGACCCCGCACGGAACCGTCGAGGTCACCGAGGTCACGATGCAGGAGGGGATCATCGAGCGGCAGTACCTGCTGTACCGACCGGCAGACGGTCCCGGCGCCGACCCTGCCGAACGACGCATGCCCGCGGTGATGGCGTTGCACGGGCTCGGCGTCGATCGCTACGACATCCCGGCGACCGCGCCCTGGGCGGATGCGGTGGCCGAGGACCGCTTCGTCGCGGTCTTCCCGCAGGGCGTGCTGAACTCGTGGAACCTGGGACCGTGCTGTCCGCCCGCATCGCTCGGGGGCGTGGACGACGTCGGATTCCTCGGCCGGGTGCTCGATCAGGTCCGGGCCCGCCCCGACGTAGACCCGGACCGCGTGTACCTGACCGGGTTCTCCAACGGCGGGATGATGGCCATCGAGCTCGCCTGCCAGCGCTCGGACGACATCGCGGCGATCGCCCCGGTCGCGGCGACCAACGTGACCGGCTGCGCGCCGAGTCGGCCGACGTCGATGTTGCAGCTCCACGGGGACCCCGATGACACGGTTCCCTACGACGGGTCGCCGTCGCTGAGCCAGGTGCTCTCATCGGAGCCGTTCCCGGCCGTGCCGGCGTCGGCCGCGGCGTGGGCGACGGCCAGCGGGTGTGCTCCGGGCCCGACCCGCGTCGACGACGGCGACGGCGTGAGGGTGGACCGGTGGTCGGGCTGCCCGAAGGGGACTGCGGTCGAGCTCATCACCTATCCGGGCAACGGCCACGGCTGGCCGACGACACCCGTCGACGGCCTGGAGGAGATCCTCGACTTCTTCGACATCGACAGCTGACCGGGCCCTGCCGCTCGAGTGCCGGGTCCGATCCGGTGACTGTTCAGGCGATGGGCTCGGGTGACGGGTCAGGCGATCGGAACCACCTGGGCTGAGTGTCGGTGGCGGACGGCAGGGTGTGATCCGGAGCGACGGCCTCCGTAGTCGGTGATGGCTCGACGGAGGGTCGCGACCGGGTCCGAGCCGGGAGCCAGGAGTCGGTTCGACGACAGGTAGCGGAGGTAGGAGTCGAGCGTGGTCGACACGTCGTGCGCCCCGGGAGCGTCGGCGTGCTCGTCCACGCACCAAGCCTCGATCCCGCCCCAGAGGAGCTCGCCGATGTCGTCCGCCGTCCAGACCGTCGGCGTACCGACGGCCGACGGCTCGGCCAGGTCATCGGCGCGTGAGCCGACGAGGGCGGCGAGGGCGTCGCGGTTCACGCGGCGGCCGGTGGCCAGCGCCCAGCGGACGACCTGACGGCGATGGCGCAGGACGGCGGTCGGTACGGGAACTGAGTGGGCCCGGACGGTGCTGCTCGACATGCCCCCATCGTGGCGAACGGGTGTGACAGCCAGTTCATCACTCAGCCCGGATCAGCGTTCTGACGATTGTTCGTGTCGCACAGCAGCGCGAAACGGGATGGGAACGAGTGGGAATGGGAACAGGCCGGCAACGACCCGGACGCGGTCCGGGGCGGGTCTCTCGACCCGCCCCGGACTCTCGTGATCGATGAGCACCGGGCATCGAGGCCCGGAGCGGCTCAGCCGGCGAGGGCCAGCTGCTGTTCGCCCTGGACCGCTGCCGGAGCCCCGGCCGTCGAGGTCGCCGACGTGCTCTCGACGGTGGCGACGGTCACGTCGATGACGCCCTGCGAGCAGATGCCGATCGGCTCCTCGCCCGCCGTGACGGTGGCTGCGACCGGAGGGGTGCTGAAGAGGCTGGTCAGCCAGGTGATCGTGGCGTTGACGTCGATCTCCGAGAGAGCCTGCTTCAGCTTGAGCGGAACCAGCTCCTGCATGGTTGCGAACCAGCCGGCCAGGTCGAGCGATGCGAGCTGCACCTGCGCCTTGGCCTCGAGCAGCATGATCTGCTCCTCGAGGGTCGGGCCGCCCGGCTCGCCGCCTTCGCCGCCTCCCGGGTTCATCATGCCCTTGGCGGCGTCGATGATCGATGCCAGCACCTCTTGCGGGAACACCGAGAAGTAGGAGCCGATGGCGAGGGATTCGACGTCCTTCTCGCCGTTCTGCCCGACGAACTCGATGTTGTAGGCCCCGGGGCCTTCGCCGGCGGTGACCTTCACGCCGCCGCCGCCGATCGACGGCAGTCGCTCGAGAGCGATCTGGATGTCGAGCGGGTCGGGCAGCTTGTGCACCGTGAAGATGTAGTTGTTGGCGTTGTCGAGCCAGGTGTCCTTGGACGGCGTGTAGGTGCCGCGCCACATCGGGTCGACCATCCAGATGGGAGCCGTCTCCTCCTCACCCATCTTGAGCGTGAGGGCGACACCCTTCTTGAGGGCATCGGCGCTGGGGTCGAGCTGGAGCGACTGGACCTCGTTGGTGCCGGGCAGGCTGCCCGAGCAGACCTCGAAGGTGACCGAGCTGACCGAACCGGGGGCACCGGTGTTGACCTGGACCTGGCCGCTGACGATCTGGCCGGGCCCCTCGACCACCTTCAGCGATGCGGGGTCGACGGGAAGGACCTTGCCCTCCTCGTTGGTCCCTGGGGTCACGTACTTGCCGAGAACGTCGACCAGCACCGACGAGTTGGCGGTGCCCTCGATCTCGATCGGCTGCTTGATGTCGGGCGAGCCCGGGATCTTCACCAGCGAGGTGGCCACGGTCGACGGCGCCGTGCACTCGACCTTGACGTCGGTCGCCTTGCCGGCCATGTCCAACGAGATCGTGAGGGCGACCTTCTTGGGCGTGTACTTGATGATGCCGCCCTTGCCGATCTCCTTGAGGGTCCCGGCGAACGGGCCCATGTTGACCGTGGCGGGCTGGCCGGCGGTGATGGCGATGTCGACCGGGGCGGGGCGACCCTGGACCTCGGTGGTGGAGGTCGGGCCGGAGATGCCGATGTCGAGCGAGATGTCCTTGACGGTCAGCGTCGGGTCGATCGCGGCGACCTGGCTGGTGACCGAGGCCGAGATCGTGACGCCCCATGTGAAGCTGATCGGCTGGTCGGGTGCCTGGGGCGCCAGCTGGGCGGGGACGTCGGAGGTGACGGTGAAGGGAAGGGACAGCGACCCACCGAACGCAGCCAGCAGGCCCTTCGAGGCGTCGTCGGCGCCGGCGCAGGACGCGGTCACCGTCTTGCTCTGGGGTGCTGCCTGCAACGGCGAACCCGCCCCGATCGCGAGCACCGTGGCGACGATCGCTCCAACTGCCGCGACACGGGTCGACCGTGCGCTGATCAACCTCGACAACATCGGAACCCTCCCGGGCGTCGTTCGGTGTCGACCGGTGTGGTGAGCGAGGGCCTCGACGGCCCCTTTCACCACCCCCCCGTGGGTGTCGCAGCGAGGTTCGCGACGACACCGACGAGCCGGACGGCACATTCCGTGAAGTGACTGAATAGGCCCTCTGCCCTCTCCCGCGCAAGAGGGACATGGTTGTCCGGGATGCTTTGCCCAGAGATGTCCGACGGAGTGTGATCCTACGAACGCGGACAGCGGTCTATCTGGGGAGAACGACCTGACCGTTCGGGCGTCGGGTGCTGTGTACCCTGACGACGAGACGGGGTCGCAGGTCGGAACCCGTCGGTGACGAGCTGGGAGCTGGAGACCTCGTGGCGGACGGTGCGAGCACGCGGGTCGACGACCCGGACGAACCGACGGGTGACACCGCAGCCGTGCCGTCACCGGCGGTGGTCCACGTGCGCGACGAGACCATCGAGCTCGGAGACCTGACCGCCGGAGCCGTTCCGTCGGCACATGTCGTCGATCCCCCGGTCCCCGCTGACCTCGTTGTGCCGATCACCGGCGGCCCGCCGACCATGACCGACTCGGGCGCCGGCCAAGGGTCGGACCGTCGACCGGACGGACATCGGCGACCGCTCTCGACGTCGGTCTCGGCGATCTCGGCGGCCGTCCTCGTCACCATGGTCGTCGGCGCCGTCGTCGCCGTGGCCGTCGGGGCGGTGATCGGCGGAGCCGACGGATCGTCGTTGACCGTGACCGTCGTACAGCTGATCGTGCTGATCCCCCCCGTCGCCGTGGCTGTTGCGCTGTTCCTGTGGATGCGGTCGAGGCTGCGTCGCCAGCTCGACGAACCCGTCGCTGCCATGCGCGGGGTCGCGAGGTCCATCACGGACGGTCGGCTCGACAGCAGATCCGGCCACAGCGGATCGACCGATGTCGATGCCCTCGCCGAGGAGCTCGACGCTGCGACTGCGCACCTCCAGGTCCACGTCCGTCGGCTCCGCCAGCACGCCGAGTGGGGGGCCCAGAGTCGGATGATCTTCGAAGCGCTCGATCTGGTCGATGACGAGGCGAGCGCCCACGAGGTAGCGGAGCAGGCGCTGGCGATCATCGACCCGGATCGGGGGGTAGAGCTGCTGCTCGCGCCGCACGGCTCGACAGAGCTCACGGTGGTGGCGACCAACCCGAACAGGCCCGCTCCGGGATGTCCGGTCGACGAGGTGGCGGGGTGCGTGGCGATCCGGCGAGCCCAACCCGTCGTGTTCGACAGCTCAGAGTCGATCAACGCGTGCCCCAAGCTGCGTGGCCGCTCGTACGGTCCCTGCGCGGGTGCCTGCGTCCCGGTCAGCGTGGCGGGTCGACCGGTCGGGGTCCTGCACACCGTCGACAGGGACCGCCACCCCCCGAGCGACCGCGTGGTCGGGCAGCTGGCCACCCTGGCGACCCAGCTCGGGAACCGTCTCGGTGCCCTGAGGGCGCTCGAGAGCTCCCGACTCGAGGCTGCGACCGACAAGCTGACCGGCCTGCCCAACCGTCGACTCCTCGAGTCGCAGCTCGCCTCGCTGATAGAGCGGTCGAGCCCGTTCGTGCTGGTCCTCGCCGACCTCGACGACTTCAAGCGCCTCAACGACAACTTCGGCCACGAGATCGGCGATCGGGCCCTCCAGCTGTTCGCGCAGGTGCTCCGCGACAAGGTCCGGGGCAACGACATCATCGCCCGCCTCGGCGGCGAGGAGTTCGTGCTCGTCTATCCCAACATGTCGGTCACCACGTCGATCGAGGCGGTCGAACGGGTGCGCGACGGCCTGACCAAGGCGCTCGCCGTGTCGAGCCTGCCCGACTTCACCTGCTCGTTCGGGATCACCCACTCGTCGGTCGGGCGCAGCGCGGACTCGATCCTCCGTGTCGCCGACGCCGGTCTGCTCAGGGCCAAGGAGCTGGGCCGTGACCAGGTGGTCTACGCGGACGAGACGCTGGCGGCGAAGATCTTCGGCGACGACGAGTCGCGACGCTGATCACCCGGTCGACCGAGCTGTGGGGCCGCCAGCGTCAGTTGCCGTTGGTCGACCAGTGCCAGGGTTCCGACGGCAGGTTGCGGAACCCGTAGCTCCCGGCGTTGGCCTTGAGCCAGGCGTAGCCGGAGCTCCCACGGGTGAGCGTCGAGCCACCCTGGGTGAAGTCGATCGCAAGTCCCTGCTCGTGCATCGACGAGCCCGGTCGTGCCGTCGGCGGGCGACACGACGACGCCGGCATCTGGTAGATCGCGAAGTCGCTCGAGCCGCAGTTGTTGCGACGGACGGCGATCTGCCCCGCCGGGTCCCTGTAACCGCCGCCGCTGAAGTTGATGCCGGCCGCTGCCGCCGCGTTCAGGAGCCCTTGGAGGTTGTCGGCGATCGACGCGCTGACCCGGATCCCGCCGACGCTCACGATGTTGCCGCCACCCGAGATGGTGTAGGTGCGGCCACCGCCGCCGTCCGAGCCGCCACCACCGCCCGATGGGGCCTTGAGCGTCACCCGGGCCCGAGCCGCCCTGGCCTCAGCTGCCGCCTTCTGCGCCGCGAGGGCCCTGGCGATCTCGGCCTGCTTCGTCGAGATCGACGACGACAGCTGCGTGTCGATCGATGCGAGCGAATCGGCTTCGGCGAGCGCCGAGTTGATGCGGTCGTCGACCTGGGCGGCGAACGCCTGCTGCTTGGCGAACGCTGTGTTGAGCTCACCGAGTCGGGCCTGGACCGAGGCCTTCGACCTGGTCGCGCGTTCCGCGGCCGCTGTGGCAGCGGCGCGCTGGAGCTCGAGGTCCTCCTGCTTGGAGCGGAACTGCTCGACCACGTCGGAGTTCTCGTTGGCCTGCACCGACAGGAAGGTCCGCTTGTTGACGGCATCGTTGACGTCGTCGCTGCCGACGCTCGACATGGGGTCGGAGCTGCCCATCGTCACGTAGGCCTGTACCGCGGATTCCTTCATCTCGACGCGGAGGTCGTCGAGCTCCTTCTGGGTCTGGGCCTGCGCGGATTCGGCAGCAGCGCGGTCCGACTCGGCCTGGGCGACCGCCCGTTGCGCCTCCTCGACGCGGTCCTGTTGTGCGCTCACCTGGGCGTCGAGGGCGTTCAGGGCGGAGGTCACCTGGGCGTCGGTCGCCTTGAGGCCGTTCACCTCGGAGGCCTTGGCGGCCTTCTGCGAACGGACCTGGTCGCGCTTGCGCTGGAGCTCCTGGAGGCTGGTCCCGCTCGGGTCGTCCGCCGAGGCAGTCGCGGCCGGCACCGTCGCGGCGACGAGGGCTGCGAGGGCGAGGAGCGAGGTGGCGAGAAGCGGGCGCAGGCGTCGACGGTCGCCCGATCCGGGAGTCGGACTGGAGGGGGATCCCGGACGAGGGGTCTGTCCGGGGCGGCGGGAGAGGTGCTGCACGATGTCCTGGGTGGGGTTCACGGGGATGTCGTCACTGACGGCGACGTCACGGGACGTGGTGTGGCGAGGGCTCTCACGTCCCGAGGGCTCTCGACCTGAGGGTCTGTGTCGCGGAATGAGCTGTTCGTCACGAACTCGGTGTGTAACGAGATCGCAATGTAACAGGCGGCAACGTAACACAGCGAGGCCGGGCGGGTCACGGGGAACCGGCAGAACGCTCAGCGACGCTGACAGGTGGGACACCAGGTCGTGCCCCGGCCGTCGAGGACGCTCCGTCGCAACGTCGTCGCGCACCGGGGGCACGGCTCTCCTGCGCGTCCGTAGCAGTCGAGCGAGCTCTGGTGTTTCCCGGTCGCGCCGGTGGCGTCGCGGTAGTCGCGCAGCGTCGTGCCTCCGTGGTCGATCCCCTCGGCGATGACCTCTCGCACCGCATCCCGCAAGCGTTCGGCCCCCGCCCGGGTGAGCCGTCGCGCCCGCGGGTCGATCCCGGCACGCCAGAGGGCCTCGTCCGCGTAGATGTTGCCGACCCCTGCCACGGGGCGCTGGGACAGCAGCTGCGTCTTGACCCGTCGCCGCGAGGTGTTGACCGCCTCCCGGAGGTGCTCGGCCGTGAACGACTCGTCGTCGGGCTCCGGTCCGAGAGCGGCCAGCGTGGGGAGCGTGTCGTACCGTCCGGCCGCGACCACGGCGAGCCTCCCGAAGCGGCGGATGTCGTGGAACCTCAGCGACGCGCGATCGTCGTGGTCGACGACCCAGTACGCCCTCAGGTGCGGGTCCGGTTCCTCGGACGGTGCTCCGACCGAGAGCCGACCCGTCATGCCGAGGTGCACGATCAGCTCGGCGGCGGTCCCACCGCCTCCGTCCGGTCCGGACCTCGTCGCCCGCCTGTCGTGACGTCCACCTGTCAGGCCGATGAGCAGGTACTTGCCGCGTCGGTCGACGCCGGTGATGCGTGACCCGATCGCAGCCGGAGCCTCGTCGAAGCGCGGAGACGCGAACGCCCAGGCATCGGTGATCGTCCGACCCGTCAGGAGGGGTGCGAGCTGTCGCCTGATCGTCTCGACCTCGGGGAGCTCGGGCACGCCCGGAGTGTGCCGAACGCCGCGACCCCGTCACCAGTCGGCCCCGGGTCGGGCCGGCTCCGACGCGCTCCGATGCACCGGTCGGCCTTCCCGGGTCGATGCCGGACTACCGTTGAGTCGATGGGGATCCTCGCCGTGGTCAACCAGAAGGGTGGAGTAGGGAAGACCACCGTCGCGCTCGGACTGGCGTCGGCGTGGATGGTCCGGGGTCGGCGGGTGCTCGTCGTCGACATGGACCCGCAGGCCAACGCCACGACCGGACTCGGCGTCTTCGACGCGGGCGTCACGATCGACGACGTGTTGGCGCAGGACGTTCCCGGCGCCGCACGATCCGCCGTGCGACCCTCCGGCTGGGAGCCGCCGGTCGGTGACGCTCCCGACCTCGTCCCGAGTGCTCCCCGGCTCGCGCAGCGGGAGCACCAGCTGGCGACCGACCCGATCGGTGCCCAGGACCGTCTCGCCGTCGCGATTCGGGGCGTGGGGGACGAGTACGACGAGGTGATCATCGACTGTCCCCCGTCGCTCGGGCTGCTCACCGTCAACGCTCTCTTCGCCGCCGATCGGGTGCTGATCGTCGCCGAGCCGGCGGCGTGGAGCCTCGACGGCGTCGAGCAGATCCTGCGCAACGTCGCTCGGATCTCGGAGCGACGCGACGGGCGTCCCGCTCTCGCCGGGATCGTCGTCAACCGCCTCGGCCGGACCCGTGACGCCGCCTACTGGTACGGACAGCTCCAGGAGACGCACGGGGATCTGCTCCTCGATCCGCCGATCGGCGCACGTGCCGCCGTGACAGAGGCGGCGGCGCAGTCGATGCCGATCCACCTGCTGCGACGCGAGGGGGGACCCGAGGCCGGGGAGCAGTTCGGGGCGCTCGTCCGTTCCCTGGAGCGGATCGACCTCTCCGCGCCACGAGATGCCGGCTCACCGGAAGTGGAGCAGGCGACGCCCATCGGGGCCACGCCCTCCGATGATCCCGTGTCGTCGGACGGGGCCGTGTCGTCGGATGCGGCCGTGTTGTCGGATGCGGCCGTGTTGTCGGATGCGGCCGTGTTGTCGGATGCGACCGTGTCGTCGGATGCGACCGTGTCGTCGGATGCGGCGCCACCGCAGAACGGGTCCTCGTCGGACCCGGCGACTGGCCCGCACGAGACGGGTCGTATCGATCTGTCACACGCTGTCACGTCATCGGTCTCGACCGTGGCGGGGGCCGAGCTCTGATGGCCGGCTACGACCCCAAGCGCCCCCGGCCCGCGACGAACGGCGACGGAACGGCTCCGGTCGACGCCCTGCTGGATCCCGAGTCGGGGTCGGGTGGCGAGCCCGACGTGCAGGTAGAGCCCGACGTGCAGGTGGAGCCGGTCGAGCAGGTGGAGCCGGTCGGGCAGGCAGAGCTCTTCGTCCCGGCAGAGCCAGACGTGTCGGCAGAGCTCTTCGTCCCGGCAGAGCCAGACGCACCAGCCGAGCCCGACGTGGAAGCGGAGTCCGAAACCGAGCTCGCACACGGCGCGGCCCCGGAGGGCACCGTTGCAGAGAGCACGGTCCCGGAGAGCCCGGTCGTGGAGCGACCGCATCATGTCGAGGCGGTCGTCGAACCTGCCGCGGGGGCGATCGCGAGGGGTGTGTCCGAGGTGCCGGTGGCGGAGCCGCCCGCATCGACGACCAACCGGGCTGTCCTGTTGGTAGCGGTCTCCGCCGCTGTCGCCGCGGTGCTGGTGTTCCTGCTGCTGCGTCGCCGGCGCCGCTGAACGACCCGGGTCCGATCGGGCCCGTCCCCAGCCGCCTGGCCGCCGGGTACCGCACCGGTTCGACCGCGCCCGACAAGGGTTCAGGTCCGCACTCGACCTGCCGATGACGTGTCGGGACCTTTTCCTACGTGACGTCCGGGTGACAGACTGCCCGGCCGTCGTCACAGAACCGTCACGGCCGACGGTGCCGGTCTCCACCCACCTCCGGTGTCGGTCTCCGGCCCAACGACCGTCGGAACGGCCCCCGATCACCTGATGAACCTCCCTCCCATGATCCCCAGGACCCGCAGAGCCTCCGGCGTCGTCGCCGTCGTGCTCGTAGTCGCGGCGACGATGCTCCTGCCGTCGGGGTCCTGGGCCGTCACGGATTCCGTGGCAGCGGCGCGTCAGCAGGTCGCCGCAGCGACACGCGCTCGTGAGCAGGCCGAGGCGCGCCTGGTTGAGGTGGCGACACGTCGCGACCGCCTCGTCGAACGGGCCGGTCTCCTCGACGCCGCCGACGCGCAGAGCGCGGCCGGACTCGCGGAGGCCCACCGCCAGGTGCGTGAGCTGGCCGTCGCCGCCTACATCGACGGAGGTCGCACCGAGATCCTCCAGGCGACCCTCGACCCCGTCGAGGCGTCAGCGGTCGCGTGGCGGGTCGGCATGGTCACCGGCGGAGCGGGGCGGGTCTCCGAGGCGATGGACCGCTACGACCGCCTCCGCTCGGCGAACGACCCGGAGCAGCAGACGGTTGCGTTGGAGCTGGACCGGGCCACCGCCGAGCAGGAGCAGGCCCGTAGCGATGTGGTTCAGACCTCGGCGCAGGAGCGGGACGCCGCCGCAGCGCTCGACCGTGCGATCGCCGTCCGGGATCGTGCCGCCGCCGAACGGGCCGCTGCCGAGCGTGCGGCGGCGCGAGCCAGGACGGACGCTGCCAAGGCAGCTGCCACGTCGTCGGGTCGCCCGTCGAGACCGGCCGGCGCAGCGGCGATGTCGTCGAGCTCCAGCGCCGCCGGCCTCGGGACCGCGCCTCGCGTGGGTGGGGCGACCGCCGAGGAGACGGCGTTCCTCGCGCGGGTGCGAGCGTGTGAGTCCGGGGGCAACTACTCCATCGTCAGCTCGACCGGGCGGTACCGCGGGGCCTACCAGTTCAGCGTGCAGACCTGGCGTGGCGTCGGCGGATCGGGTGATCCGGCGGCAGCGTCGCCCGCTGAGCAGGACGCCCGTGCGTTGGCCCTCCTGCGCCTCCAGGGCAAGCGGGCCTGGCCGGTGTGCAGCCGACGCTGAGAGCCGCTCCCCGGCTGGTCGCCGCCGTGACCTCCTCGGGTTTCCCGATCGGTCCCGCGTTTGGCTAGGGTCGCCCGCGGTATGACCGGCCGTGACACAGGATCCCGGGCCCGACCCGGGACGCGAGACAGAGGAACGCCGTGACCGTCCGACTCCGCCTCACCGCCCTGCTGGCGACCATCGCGTTCGTCGCCGTCGCCTGTCAGGCCGCCGAGACACCCAAGCCCGCCGTCAGCGGCGACATCGACAAGGGCAACCCCCCGACGACCGCCAGCGCGGCGGAGCAGATCTCGGCCGACACCCCGGAGTCGACACCGCTCACCAGCGACCGCCAGGCCCGCCTGGACATGGCGCTCGCGTCGATCCCCGCCGAGTGCGAGGTCCTCAGCGACAAGAACTGCCTGCTGCCGTTCCCGAGCGACTTCCACACGCGAGCCGACACCAGCTCCGGCACCGGACGCCGGATCAACCTGCCGGCCGGGCAGCTGCCCAACGTCGATGGCGTGACGCTCGACCCGACCGAGTGGAACCGCAACGACGGATGGAGCCCCTCCACCCCGATCCTCGCCTTCGTACCCGGCATCGACCCGACGAAGACGGCCTTGCCGTCCGAGGGCGACATCGGGTTCTCGGTGACGTCCCGGTCCGCCACGCAGATCGTCGACCTCACGACCGGCCAGCTCGTCCCGCACTGGGCTGAGATGGACTCCCGTGCCACGGACCCCGACGAGCGTCTCCTGATCCTCCGTCCCGCCACGTCGCTGATCGAGACCCATCAGTTCGCCGTGGCGTTCCGCAACATGGTCGGGACAGACGGCGCGCCGCTGCCGGCGCCGATCACCTTCCAGGCCATCCGTGACAACAACGCCACGGGCAGCCCGCGGATCGCAGAGCGTCAGCGAGAGTTCAACCAGGTCTTCCCCAAGCTGGCCGCCGCTGGCGTCGCCCGTCAGGGCCTCTACCTGGCGTGGACGTTCACGGTCGCGTCGCCCCAGTCGCTCGCCGGTCGTGTGCTGTCCATGCGTGACGACGCCCTCGGCAAGGTGGCGGGAACCGCTCCGGTGTTCAAGGTCACCGAAGTCGACGACAAGGACCTCCAGAAAGGCGTCGCCAAGGTCGTCCGGGGAACGTTCGAGGTGCCGCTGTACCTGAGCAACGGCGGTGCCCCGGGCTCGCGGATCGTCTACAGCCCTCTCAACGGAGATCCGATCTCCACGGGCACCTACAACGCGAACTTCACCTGTGCACTGCCGACGAAGGGCATGGAGTCAGGCGAGTCGATGCCGGTCGTCTACGGGCACGGCCTGCTGGGCTCCGCCGACGAGGCCTCGAGCTCGGTGACCCAGTTCACCGCCGCGGCCAACAACTCGGTGTACTGCGCCACCGACACGATCGGCTTCTCGAAGGGCGACGTCGGCAACGCCGTCGCGGCTCTGGGCGACATCAACAACTTCCCGTCGGTCCCCGACCGCATCCAGCAGGGGATGCTCAACACCCTGTTCCTGGCCCGGCTCATGACCAACGTCGACGGCCTCGGTTCGATCGAGCAGTTCCAGACGACGTCCGGCGCCAACATGATGAACACCTCCGAGGCGTTCTACGACGGCAACAGCCAGGGCGCCATCATCGGTGGAGCGGTCACGGCCATCTCCAACCAGTGGACGAAGGCGGTCCTCGGGGTCGGCGGCATGAACTACTCGACGCTGCTCAACCGGAGCGTGGACTTCGACGAGTACTTCGTGATCATGCGCAATGCGTACCCCGGCCCGCTCGATCAGCAGATCATCTTCGGTGTGCTCCAGATGCTCTGGGACCGGGGCGAGACGTCCGGTTACGTCCAGCACCTGACAGACAGGGCCTACAGCCGGACCCCCAAGCACCAGGTGCTGATGACTGTGGCCCACGGCGACCACCAGGTCGCCACCATCACCGCCGACAACATCGCCAGGACGTTGCGCCTACCGATCTACCAGCCGACCCTGCCCGAGGACACCGAGCCGATGCTCGGCGTGAAGACGCCGCAGACCGACTTCTTCTACGGGCTCGATCCGATCCGGAAGTTCCCGCTCGACGGCTCGGCGCTCTACTACTGGTCCGACGGAACGCTGGCCCCGCCGCTCGGAAACATCACACCTGTCATGAGTCCGGCGTTCCTTCAGCAGTGCCCCAGCGGTTCCGAGGGCAACAACGTCGCGGTGAAGTGCCAGGATCCGCACTCGATGCCCCGACGTCAGCCCGAGGTGATCGCCCAGAAGAAGGCATTCCTCAAGCCCGAGGGCACCATCACGAACGTCTGCAAGGACGAGGTCTGCGTCGGCAAGCCCCGCAGCGAGTTCGACTACTGATCGGAACCCGGCCCTTTTCCGGTTTTGTGTGTATCTGACGTCGCAGGACGACGTGAGATGCACACAGAACGCGGGGGTCAGTCGCTCACGGCGAAGTTCGACAGGCTCTCGACGAGTTCGGTGTGCAACGCGTCGGCCATCTCGCCACGTACCGTCCGACGGGTCACCCGGAACGGTCCGGCATGGAGGCGTTCGCCGAGCTCCGCGGCTACGGCGATCGCGCGGTCCCGGACCTGACCGGCGTCGACGACCTCGTCGAGGAAGCCGGCGGCGTGGGCTTCGGCCGGCGAGTGGATGTGTGCGAGCTGCACCGCGCGGTTAAAGGCCGGGACCGACAGGCGGGCACGGCACACCTCCACGGCGAACGCAGGGACGGGCATGCCGATGGCCACCTCGTTGAGCCCGATCTTGAACGGTCCGTCCGCTCCGATGCGCACATCCGCGCAGCACAGGAGGATCGCCCCCATGGCAAGTGCGTGTCCGGTCACGCCGAACACCACGGGCTTGGGGAACGCAACGAGGCGCAGACCGATCTCCGCCCCACGACCGAGCATGTCCCGAGCCGCCGCCGGACCGGAGGTCATCACCGACAGGTCGAACCCAGCGGAGAACTTGCCCTCACGACCGATGACGGCGACCGCTGCGATGTCGTCCTCGGACGCCCGGTCGAGCGCCGCGTCGAGTCCGTCGAGCACGGCGAACCCGAGAGCGTTGGCCTTGCCGTCGTCGATGTCGATGATCGCGACGCCGTCGAGCACGGTCACGGTTACGGGACCGTGCTCGCTGCGGAGGTCGGGGCTGGTGTCGTCCATGTGTCGGCACGCTAGTGCCGACAGGTTCTGCCACAGCACGCCCGCCGATCGTCGTCTGTAGGATCCGACGTACGGTCCGGCTCTCACGCCCTGAGCTCGCGTTCTGACGATTGTTCGTGTCGTACAGCGACACGAAACGGGATGGGAATGGTGTGGAGCAGACCGATCGAACCGGAAGATCGGAGACGACATGGGATTCCTCGACAAGGCCAAGGGCCTGGCTGATCAGGCGATGGCCAAGGCCGATCAGGCGATGGCCGGTGGTCCGACGTCCAAGTCGGCAGACCCTCACTTCAGGGACCTGGGAGTGCTCGCATACCTGGAGGCGACAGGTCGTCCCCCGGCGGACATCGACCGTCTCCGGCAGGAGGCGATGGCGGCGATCCAGGGACTGGAGAGCCAGACCGCTCTGAACTTCGCAATGTCCTCGGCGGCTCCGCCTCCGCCGGGTGCAGCTGCCTCGGCTCCGCCTCCGCCCGGTGCGGCCGCATCGGCTCCTCCGCCACCCGGTGCGGCCGCCACTGCGCCGCCACCTCCGGGTGCGGCGGCTGCCCCGCCGCCACCCCCGGGTGTCGCGGCGCCACCACCTCCTGCGGCCCCGGCGGCCCCGGCGGCGGACACCTCCGCAGAGCCGGCCGTCGCCCCGCCCCCTCCGCCGGGAGCGGTGGCGCCACCGCCTCCTCCCTCGGGAGGCTGAGCCAGGAGCACGGCACGGCAGGACCGCTCGCCCCGGGTCGCCGCCTCGGCGTACTCTCCTCCACATGCGAGGGTGCGGTGGAGAACGTGGGCGGGATCGGTGTTCGCATCGAGGTGGACGCGGGCGGGCGGCTCGCCGGGGGATGACGCTGGCGCTCGTCCTCGCTGCGACCGCTGTCGTGGCAGCCGTCGCATGTACCCCTCAACCTCTGGTGCTGGCCGACCGGCCAGCGGCGGTCGGGCCGGGAAGGTGCAACGCCGCCGCGGTCCGGTCCTGCGCGCTGCCGTACCCGACCGACGAGTGGACCGTCCCCGACCCGACCACCGCGACCGGACGACGCGTGGCTCTCCCGCCGGATGCCATCCCCGCCAACGCCCTGGCAGCGCTCGGCCCCGGAGCGAAGCTGGATGACGTCCAGGCCGGAGCCGATGGGTTCTCCGCCGTCGGGCCGGTCATCTTCGAGCTCGACCGACCGGTGGAGCCGTGGTCCATCCCGTCCGACGGCGGCGACGTCGTCCGGGTGTTCGACGTCGCGACCGGGGCGGCCGCTCCGATCCGGGTCGAGGTGTCGATCGATTCGATCCGCCAGGGTTCGCTCAACACGATCGTCATGGCGTGGCCGAGGACGCGTTGGGAACCCGGGCACACCTACGTCGCACGCCTCCGCTCGGGCCCCGTCGCCATGGTCGCCGGTCCCGTGGGTCGCTCCCCCGGAATGGATGCACCGGGATTCCTGTCGTCGGTCCGCGACGACCTGGGTCGCATCGAGGGCGACCGATGGGCGGACACCCTGTCGGCCACGCGGTTCACGGTCCGCTCCAGCGAGAGCGCCACCCGTCGGTTCGACGCCGCTGTGGCTGCCGCCCGGGCAGCGGACCATCCGGTTCGCAACATCGTGGTGCAGCCGCCGCTCCTCGTGAGCGACGCGTCGGCGATCGTCCAGGGCGAGGTGGCGTTGTCGGACTTCCGTGACGCCGACGGCGTCGTGCGCGCGGATCGGGAGCCGACGGTCACCTGGGAGCGCTTCATGCTGGTGCTGCCGTCCCGGCCGGCGAGCGCCGCTGGGGCACCGGTCGTCGTGTACGGCCACGGCCTCATGGTGTTCAAGGAGAGCCTGCTCGTCGTGGCGTCGGCCAACGCCGCCCGGGGGATGGCCACGATCGGCATCGACGTCCCCAACCACGGCGACCGTCAGGACGAGGGCGGGTTCCTGCTCGACATCACCACGCCAGGCACGCTCGGGAGGCTCGCGTCGATGCCGCTCCAGGGTGAGATCGACACCGTCTCTCTCGTGTCGTCCATCCAGAACCACCTCGACGACCTCGACGTCGCGACGGCCGGGGCGGTCCCCGATGCGTTGGCGCTGCTGCTCGGCGCTCCGCCCGCCGGAGGCCCCGACGGCCGACCGGACCTCGACACCGAACGCCTCCTCTACGAGGGCACCTCGATGGGCGGCGTTCTCGGCGCCGCCGCGCTCACCGCCGTTCCGCAGCTCGACGGGGCGTTCCTCCAGGTGCCGGGGAGCGGCATCGCCGACATCCTGTACCACTCGCAGCTCTGGCCGCTGTTCGCGGGGGTGGTCCCCGACGGGCTCTCCGCCGGCGACGCCGCGGCACTCGAGGGCGCGGTCACGTTGCTGCTCGACCACGCCGACAACACCAACTTCCTGACCCGTCTCCGAGACAGCCGGTTCCCGCTCTTCCTCCAGTACGGCACGGGTGACGGGGTGGTGCCGAACTTCTCGACCGAACGCATGATGGCGCTCGCCGACATACCGCTGGTGGGCGAGGAGATCACTCCGCTCGTGCTGCCGGCGGAACGGACCGGCTCCGCAGCGATCCCGCAGGACGGCCGCGGTGCGGTCCAGGTGTACCCACTGCACAGCTCCGCCGAGACGGCGGGGTTCATGGCGCACCTGTCGTTCTCCGAATCCGAGGCGATCACGGCCCTCGACGCCTGGCTCGTGAACCGTCTGGAGGCGATGGGGCTCACTCCGCGGTGATCCTGGTCGATGCCGACGGCGTCGCAGCGAGTCGGCCCGGCCGCCCGCTCTTCGCCGACGTCTCGATCACCCTGTCCGTCGGTGAGCGGCTCGGGATCGTCGGCCTCAACGGCTGCGGCAAGTCCACGCTGCTGCGGATCCTGACCGGTGTCGTCGAACCCGAGGCCGGGGTCGTCCGTGTCGGGAAGGGCGTTCGGGTCAGCGCCTTGGATCAGGATCCGCGGCTGCGGGGGCCCCGGGTGGCCGACGACCTGTACGGCGTACCGGACGGCGAGCGATGGGAGGCGGCGGCGGTGGCTGACCGCCTCGGCGTCGGCGGGCTGCTCGACGCCGAGGTGTCATCGCTGTCCGGTGGGCAGGCGAAACGGGTCGCTCTGGCCCGGACGCTGGTGACCCCGGCGGATGTGCTGGTGCTCGACGAGCCGACGAACCACCTCGACATCGACGCCATCGCGTGGCTCGAGGACCGACTGCTGGAGCACACCGGCGGTCTGCTGCTCGTGACCCACGACAGGCACTTCCTCGACCGGATCACGACCGATGTGCTGGAGCTCGACAGGGGGAGCGCGTACCTGCACAGGGGCGGGTACGACGCGTACCTCGACGGACGGTCACGTCGGGAGGAGGAGGCGGCGAGGGCGGAGGACGTCAGGCGCAACCTCGCGAAGCGGGAGCTTGCATGGCTCCGGCGGGGTGCTCCGGCGCGGACGTCCAAGCCGAAGGCCCGGATCGAGGCGGCGACGGCGATTGTCGAGGGTCGTGCTCAGGCTGCGGCGCGTTCGGGGGAGCTGCCCCTCCACACGGGAACCCCGCGGCTCGGCGACAGGGTCGTCGAGCTGCACGACGTCGGCCACGCCTTCGGCGACGGCGGGTCGTTGTTCCGGAACGTCGATCTGATGCTCGACCCGCGGGAGCGCCTGGGGATCGTCGGGCCCAACGGCGCCGGCAAGTCGACGTTGCTCGACATCATCGCCGGGCGGATCGAGCCGCGGACGGGCCGACGCGAGGTCGGGATCACGGCCCGAGTGGGGTACTACGACCAGAGGGGTCGTGAGCTCGATCCCGAGCAGCGGGTCCGGGACGCAGTGACGGGTGGGCATCGTGAGGCGGACTGGTCCGACGCTGCGCTGCTCGAGGCGTTCTGGTTCGACACCGACGCGCAGTGGGCGCCGATCGGGCTGCTGTCAGGAGGGGAGCGTCGACGCCTACAACTCCTGTTGGTGTTGGCCGAGCGGCCGAACGTGCTGCTCCTCGACGAGCCGACCAACGACCTGGACCTCGACACGCTGCGTCAGCTCGAGGACTTCCTCGAGGAATGGCCCGGTGCCCTGGTCGTCGTGAGTCACGACCGTGCGTTCCTCGAGAGGACCGTGGCCGATGTGGTGGTCCTCGACGGCGAGGGGGGCGCCGGCCGTCGACCGGGTGGCTACGCCGCGTACGAGGCCGACCGGCGGGCGGTGCGCAGCCGACGCCGGACCGCGTCGGTGTCCGGAGGACGACCGCTTCCGGACTCGGCGCCTCCGCCGGGTCGGACGGCCGAGGAACGCTCCTCGACGCGCGTGTCCGCTGGACCGGTGGTGACCGTCGGCAGCCGGACCAGTCCGACCCACCTGCGGAACCGGCTCCGCGCCGCTGAGCGCGAGGTCGCGGACCTCGGACGGCGCCACGATGACCTCACCGAGGGGCTGAGGACGGCCGGCCGGTCGGGTGACCACGATGCTCTCGGTCGGCTCGCCGACGAGCTGGCCGCGGTGTCGATGGAGCTCGAGATCGCCGAGGAGCAGTGGTTGGAGCTGGCGGCGGAGGCCGAGGAGCGGGGCCTCCAGATCTAGCGAACACCTACTTGCTCCTTTCACGTTCTCTCCCTCCATCGTTCTGTTGTGGGGAGACCGGGGGGTCGGGCGCGGGGGGGACCACCCTACGAGGGGTTTGGGGGGTCGGGTGG
>CAZNQK010000010.1:22976-48180 GCA_964575165.1 uncultured Aquihabitans sp.
CTTACACCGTTATGTTGTGCAGAACGCGATGGATCCTTCGCGTTCTGCACAACAGAACGATGGGATCGGTGGAGCGTTTCGGGCAGACTGCGCTGATGGGCGTCCTCTCCCGATCGTGGTCGTTGTTCAAGGCATCCTGGGCGGTCCTGCGCCAGGACAAGGAGCTGGCGGTGCTGCCTGTCGTCTCGGCGATCACGTCGCTCGTGTGCGTCGCGCCGTTCTTCGGACTGGCCTTCCTCACCGCGGCGTCGGGCGCGATCGACTCTGGAGGCTCTGAGGTCTCCTTCGGCCCGCTCGGCTACGTCTTCTTCTTCCTCGCCTACCTCATCGGCGCCTACGTCACGATCTTCTTCCAGAGCGCCCTGGTTCTGGCCGCGAACGAACGCCTCAGCGGCGGCGATCCGACGTTGGGCTGGGCGATCTCGGAGGCCGCGTCCAACGCAGGTCGCATCCTCCCCTGGGCCCTGATCAGCGCGACGGTGTCGATCGTCCTCCAGGCGATCCAGGAGCGGGCGGGCTTCATCGGTCGGATCGTGGTCGGGATGATCGGCATCGCCTGGGCCCTCGTCACCTTCCTGGTCCTGCCGATCCTGGTGATCGAGAAGGTCGGAGTGAAGGAGGCGCTCACCCGCTCGGCGGGTGCGTTCAAGCGGACGTGGGGGGAGAACGTCGTCGGCAACGGGGGGATCGGCCTCGTCACCATGCTGCTCATGGTCGGTGCCGTCGTCGTCAGCCTGCCGATGGTGCTGCTCGGCGTCTCGGCTCGGAGCACTCCTGTGATCGTCGCCGGTGCAGCGCTGATGGTCGTGCTGATGGTGGTCGTCTCGGTGGTGGGCGCGGCGCTGAGCGGAGTGTTCCGCACGGTCCTCTACCGGTTCGCTGTGCTCGGTGAGGAGCCGACCGGGTTCACCCACGACCAGATCGCAGGAGCGTTCCGTCCGAAGCGGTGACGGGACGCCACTGGATTTCTCCTACTACCATGTGAGAAATTCCCTGCCGGACACCGAAACTCCGGATCCACAGCCGGACACGACCCTCCGGATGGAGCGCACCGCATGAGCACGACAGAGACCACCACGACCCCGGCGTCGGAAGTCGACGAGACCGGGACGGGCACGGTCGGCGACGAGTTGGTGATGCGGGTGAGCGACGATGCGCTGGCCACGGTCCTCGGCATCCGCGGGCAGGAGGACGATCCGGATCTCCTCGCACTCAGGGTCGAGATCACCGGCTCCAAAGGCGCCGAGTTCGCGTACGACCTCTCGTTCGAGGAGCTGACAGCCGCTGCCGAGGACGATCTGGTGTACGAGGTGGCGCCCGGTCTGAAGGTGATGGTGCCGGCAGCGACCGTTGACCGGCTCCGCGGCTCCGAGCTCGACCTGCCACGCAGCAGCGGCCAGGGCGGACTCGTCATCCGCAACCCGAACCGTCCCGACCCGCTGGCAGGCGTCGAGGTCGAGCTCACCGGCGAACTGCCCGACAAGGTCATGCAGCTGCTCGAGCAGGCGGTCAACCCGGCGCTGGCCACCCACGGTGGTGTCGCGACCCTGGTCGGGGTGGACGAAGACAACAACGTCTTCGTCCACATGGGCGGAGGCTGCCAGGGTTGCGCCGCCAGCGCCGCCACGCTCCGAGAGGGCATCCGTCGTTCGATCAAGGAGGCGATCCCCGAGGTCAACGACGTGATCGACGCGACCGACCACTCGGCCGGGGAGAATCCCTACTACTCCTGATCGCTATGAGGCCCGGGCCGCTTCGGGGTCCGGTCCGCTACGAGGTTCGGTCCGCTACGAGGTTCGGTCCGCGTTGCGGACCCAGGCGATCGCCTCATCGACGATCCCGTCAGCGTCCAGACCGAGTCGGGACAAGATGGCGTCGGGCTTGCCCTGAGCCAGGTACACCGACGGCACGCCGAGGACACGCACCTGCGGGCCACCGACGGGAGCGAGCTTGGACAGGGCGTCGGCGACAGCAGCGCCCACGCCGCCGTCGCGCAGGCCGTCCTCGACTGTGATCACGAGCTGGTGTGACGCGGCGTCGGCCAGCATGTCGGGATCGAGCGGCTTGACCACTCGTGGGTCCCAGAGCGTGACGGCGTGGCCCTCGGCGGCGAGCTTGTCGGTAGCGTCTCGTGCGGCGGAGAGCATCTTGCCGACGCCGATCAGGCAGATCTCCGAACCGGCCCGGATCCGACGTGCTCGGAGTCCGGATCCGGCGACCGAGAGCTCCGGGTCCGACCGGTCCGGGGGCATCGTCTTCGGGAAGCGGATCGCTGCGGGGCCGTCGGTGCACAGGTCGAGGGCGTCGTGCAGCATCGTCGCCACCTCGGCGTGGCTCGACGGGGCGAAGATCGTCATGTCGGGGACCTTCGACAGGAGCACCATGTCGAGCAGGCCGTGGTGGGACGGGCCGTCGTCGCCCGTGATGCCGGCGCGGTCGAGAGCGAAGACCACCGGCTGGCCGTGCAGGCCGACGTCGAGGTTCACCTGGTCGATCGCACGGGTCAGGAACGTCGAGTAGACGGCGATGACCGGGCGGAGCCCGCCCATCGCCATCCCGGCCGCAGCGGTGACGGCGTGCTGCTCGGCGATGCCGACATCGAACACCCGATCGGGGAAACGCGCCGCGACCGGGAGCAGCCCGGTCGAGTCGGGCATCGCAGCGGTGATGGCGACGAGCTCCGGGCGGGCCGTGATCTCGGCCAGCAGGGCGTCGGAGAAGGCCGCCGTGAAGGTGCCCTCCTTCACGCTGCCGATGTCGTGCATGTGCTTGACCTGGTCCTCCTCGGCCGGTGCGTAGCCGAGTCCCTTGCGGGTGAGGACGTGCACGACGACAGGGCCCTCGAGGTCCCTCGCTGAGCGAAGGGCCTCTTCCACCGAGGCGATGTCGTGGCCGTCGTAGGGGCCGAGGTAGTTGACCCCGAGCTGTTCGAAGAACACCGGCGGTTCGAACATCTCCCGGATGGCCGCCTTGGCGCCGCCGACGCCGCGTTCGAGGTAGCCGCCGACGAGTGGGACGTCCTGGATGAGTCGCTCGAGTCGCTCCCGGTTGCGGAGGTACGCAGACGACGAGCGGAAGCGGCTGAGGCTCTCGCCGAGCCGTGAGACCGTCGGCGCGTACGAGCGGCCGTTGTCGTTGAGGATGATGATCGCCTTGCGGCCCGAGTGCCCGAGGTTGTTGAGGCCCTCGTAGGCCATGCCGCCGGTGAAGGCGCCGTCGCCGATGACGGCCACGACCTCGCGGTCGTCCTCGCCGCGTAGGTGCATGGCGGTCGAGATGCCGTGGGCGTAGGAGACGGCGGTTGACGCGTGGCTGTTCTCCACCCAGTCGTGCGGGGACTCCGAGCGGCTCGGATAGCCCGACAGGCCACCCTCTTCCCTGAGGGTGCCGAAGGCGTCGCGGCGACCGGTGAGCAGCTTGTGCACGTACGCCTGGTGGCCGGTGTCCCACAGGATGACGTCGCGGGGGCTGTCGAACACCCGGTGGATGGCCAGAGTGATCTCGACGGCTCCGAGGTTCGAGCCGAGGTGGCCGCTGCCGCGGTCGTTCACCGTGTCGACGATGAAGGAGCGGATCTCCCGGGCGAGCTGATCGAGCTGGGACGCGTCGAGACCCCGTAGGTCTGCCGGCGCGTCGATGGTGGAGAGGATGGTCTCGGGTTGGTCGTCCATCGGTGCTCCAAAGCTACTCCGGTGCCCGTGTGGACGTCAGTCTCCGGTGCCGCCGGGGCCCGACCGGTCACGTCCCGGTGGCGTCAGCCTCGTTGCGATCCGATCCCCCGGGACCGTTGCGGCCCAGGCCGCCGAGTCCGCCCCGGGCGAAGCTGGGCGCACCCGCGAGGCTGGCGAGGACGAAGACCAGGTACACGAGGAGCCCGAGGCCGATCGCCTGGGAGTGGCTCACGCCCAGCGCCCCGAAGAACAGCACGAAGGCGGCTTCGCGGACGCCGAGGCCGCCGAGAGCCAACGGGAAGTTCTGGACGACAGCGGTCGGCGGGAAGAACGCCATCGCCGCCAGGAGCGTCACCTCGGGGATCCGGAGCGCTCTCGCCGCGCACCACACGCTGACGCACTGGAGGAACTGGAAGCCGAGGCCGGCGACGAGGACGCGGGCCGCCTGCGCGGTCCGACCGTGGAAGGCCACGATGCCCAGGTGCACGGCGCCGAGGTAGCGGCGCCACCCGCTGCGCCCCACGAGCCGGCCTGCTCCGCGTGGATGGCCGGCAACCCAGAGGAGGGCGATGAGAGCGACGAGCGTGAGGACGTCGGTCAGCACCGCCACGGTCGTCGCGGCACCGAGGGAGCGGAACTCCGAGACGGCGAGGAGCCCGACGGCCGACAGCAGCGGAAGGACCAGCCATCCGGTGAGCCGTTCGAGGCTGGTGGCTGCGAAGGACTCGGCGTAGTCGCCGACATCCGCGCCCTGACGCATCACGCGCACGACGTCGCCGCCGAACGACGTGGGGAGGGCGTTGGAGACGAACTCGCCGGCGAGCAGGTGTCCGAAGAGGCGACGGAACGGCAGGGGGATCTCGAGCGTGTCCGAGACGGTGGCCCACCGGAGGTTCTGGAGCACGTAGGCGACGACGTGGACCCCGATCGCTGCGGCGATCCACCACCACGTGGCCGCTGTCGGACTGGGGAACATCTCGTCGAGAGAGACCTCCGGCAGGCGCCAGAAGAGGATCCCGAGGAATGCCAGGCTGACGGCGATCCGGAGCGCGATGCGCCACCAGTCGTTGCGCGGCGGGGTCGGACGTTCGTCCGGTTCGCCGATCTCGGCGAGCTCGATCGCCCGCAGTTCGGCGACCCGGTCCTCGGAGTGATCGCCGTGCCTCATGTCCGTCGCCACGCTACCGGGGGTACCCTCGCTGTCCCCGATCCCCGCGTTCTGTGTGCATCTCACGTCGTCAGAGGACGTGAGACGCACACAGAATCCGAGTGGTGGGGAGGGAGGTAGGGGGCGAGTGAGAGGCGACCACGTGAAGAGCAACCACACGACCGAGATCGGGTTCATGACGGACCTGTCCGACGTCGCCGAGATCCGGTCGGTCCGGGTGCCGGCTCCACCCGGTGATCCGGGTGCCGACGACCACGGGTTCGTCGAGGTGTCTGTCGCCGAGGCCGGAGTCGGCGGCCGCCCGCTGCTGCTCGTCCACGGCTTCACCGGGGCGAAGGAGGACTTCCGCGACGTAGTGGGACCGTTGGCCGCCGAGGGGTGGTGGGTCGTCGCTCCGGACCTGCGCGGCCACGGATCGAGCGCACACCCAGCGCACGAGGACGCCTACGGGATCGACCTGTTCGCCGCGGACATGGTCGGTCTGGTCGACGACCTGAGGTGGGACCGCTTCGACCTGCTCGGCCACTCGATGGGCGGGATGATCGCCCAGGTCGTCGCGCTCGGCGCGCAGGATCGGATCAGCCGGCTCGTGCTGATGGACACTGCGACGGGCAGCCTCGACGGGTCGGAGTCCGGGTCCGACGAGAACGTGGCACTCATGAGGCTCGGCATCGAGCTGTGTCGGGCCGAGGGCATCGGTGCGATCGCGGCTGTTCTCGAGATGGGCGATCAGCCGCTCGACTCACCGGCGCATGCCCGACTCGCCGAACTGCCCGAGTGGCGTCTCTGGGAGTCGCAGAAGTTCCTCGCCTGCTCGCCCGAGATGTGGTGCGCGATGGTCGAGACGTTCCTGACCGTCGAGGACCGGATGGAGTCGCTCAGCGCCCTGTCCATGCCGACCCTGGTGATGGTCGGGGAGCAGGACCGCCCGTTCCTGAAGGTGTCGAAGCGGATGGCCGAGACGATCCCCGGAGCGGAGCTGGTCGTGATCCCCGACGCCGGACACAGCCCCCAGTTCGAGAACCCCCACGCCTGGTACTCAGCGGTGTCCGGCTTCCTCGCGCGCTGAACCGACTCCGTCGGTTCAGCGGACTGGTTCCTCTCGTCCGCTTCAACGCGAGCTGAACCGACTCCGTCCCCTCAGCGGACTGGTTCCTCTTGTCCGCTTCGAGGACTCCGTCGGTTCAGCGGACTGGTTCCTCTTGTCCGCTTCGAGGACTCCGTCCTCTCAGCGGACCTTCTCCATGAAGCGGTCGACGTCCACCACCACCCGGGTCACCTTGCCCGCAGCCACCAGGCCGCGCTCATCGCGGGCCGAGACGTGGAACACCAGCTTCCTGCCCTCGACCTTCTCGAGGTTGGCCTCGGCCCGCACGACGCCACCGATGGGGGTCGGGGAGATGTGTTCGATCTGGACCCTCATGCCGACGGTCGACGATCCGTCGTCGAGGTGGCCGTCGAGGGCGCGGACGGTGGCCTCCTCGACGAGGGCGAGGATGCGCGGCGTGGCGAGCACGGGCACCTCACCGGAGCGCATGGCGATAGCGGTGTCGGCGTCGGTGACGGTCAGGTCTGTGACGGCGGAGAGGCCGGTGCGTACGGACACGGCCGAATACGATAAGCACTTCGCCAGCTGGCCCCCAACCCACGCCGACGCGGCGTCGGGGCCGATGATCGGAGGCCACAGGTGTCGCAACCGAACCCGCCGCAGGGAGGCGCGTCGAGCGCCGAGCGCCTGTTGGACGACGACACGATCCGGAGGGTCATCGACGTCGGCCTGTCGAGGGGAGCGGACTTCGCCGAGGTCTTCGTCGAGGACCGGCGATCCTCCTCCGCGGTACTCGACGACGGTCGGGTGGAGGAGCTGACGTCCGGCCGCGACCGGGGCGCGGGCATCCGCGTCGTGGTCGGCGACTCGACCGGGTTCGCCCACACGTCGGATCTGTCGGAGTCCGGCCTCGTCGCTGCGGCCGAGGCAGCGGCCGCGGCATCCCGCACAGCGGGGGAGGGCACCCGTCGCGTGGACCTCGACCGGACAGCGGTCACGCCGCCCAACGTCGTGTCGATCATGCCCGGCGACGTGCCCAAGGCCCGCAAGGTGCAGCTGCTGCTCACCGCGGATGAGGCCGCCCGTGGTGCGGGCGGTGCTATCACCCAGGTCTCGGCGCGCTACGCGGATTCGCGACGACGGATCCTGGTCGCCAACAGCGATGGCGTCCTGTCGGACGACGACCAGGTCAAGACGATGTTCTCCGTGAGCTGCGTCGCTTCGGGCGACGCCGGGATGCAGACGGGCCGGGAGTCGGTCGGCCGCACGGTCGGCTTCGAGCTGTTCGACCGCTACGACGTCGCCGAGCTGGCCGGCCGGGCCGCGCGCCGGGCGCTGACCAAGCTCGCCGCCCGTCCGGCACCGTCCGGCGAGATGACCGTCGTCATCGGCCCCGGTGGTGGCGGCGTCATGTTCCATGAGGCGTGCGGCCACGGCCTCGAGGCCGACCTCGTGGCCAAGGGAGCGTCGGTGTTCGCGGGCAGGATCGGTGAGCAGGTCGCGTCACCTCTCGTCACGCTCGTCGACGACGGGACGATGGGCGGCGAGTGGGGCTGCGTCGCGATCGACGACGAAGGCCGCCCGGCGCAGCGAAACGTCCTCATCCAGGGCGGGGTGCTCGTCGACTACATGTGGGACGGCCTGCGCGCCCGCAAGGAGGGTCGCCCGTCGAGCGGTAACGGGCGTCGGCAGAGCTACCAGCACCTGCCGATGGTGCGGATGACCAACACGTACCTGCTCGGTGGCGAGTCAGACCCCGACGACATCGTGGCCGACACGCCGTCGGGCGTGTACGTCGCCCACCTCGGCGGGGGTCAGGTCAACACGGCCACTGGCGACTTCGTGTTCGGCATGACCGAGGCGTACCTGATCGAGGACGGCCGCATCACCGAGCCCCTGCGGGAGGGCAACCTGATCGGCAACGGCCCGGCGGTGCTCGCCGCGATCGACGCGGTCGGCAACGACTTCGCGATGGGGTCGCCGGGCACGTGCGGCAAGGACGGCCAGGGCGTCCCGGTCGGCGACGGCGTCCCCACCCTGCGGGCCCATGGGCTGACCATTGGCGGCACCGCGGCATGACTCCCGAGGAGCTCCTCGACATCGCGGACCGGGTGCTCGAACGCGCTCGACCCGGTGAGGAGCTCGAAGCCGTCGTCACGTGGAGCCACGACACCGAGATCCGGGCCGTCGACGGTGACGTCGAGCACTTTGTCGAGTCCGACTCGGCCGGGCTTGGGGTCCGCATCGTCCGCGACGGCCGCCAGGGTGCTGCGTGGGTCGGCTCATTGGACGACGCGGCGGCGATCGAGGAGTGCGTGGTCGAGGCCCGTGACAACTCCGAGTTCGGCACGCCCGATCCGCATGCGGGCCTCGCCGTCCCCGACGGGGTTCCGTTCCAGTCGTTGACCCTGTTCGACGAGAGGCTCGAGCGGGTGCCCACGGCCCACAAGATCGAGCTCGCAATCGAGCTCGAGCGCCGCATCCTCGACGCCGACCCCCGGATGGTCGGACTCGAGGCCTCGGACTACGCGGACTCGGTCGCCGCCGGTGCCGTCGCCACCACCACAGGGATCCGGGCAGCCGGTGCCGACACCTCCGCCTACCTCGGGGCGTGGGCGCTGGCCCAGGACGACTCGGGGACGACGACGGGGTTCGGGTTCTCGGTGGGTCGCAGCGCAGAGGACCTCGACGTGACACCGGCGGCGGCCGACGCCGTCCGGAGGTGCCTGACGATGCTCGGCGCCGTGAAGGTCCCGAGCGAGAGGCTCACCGTCGTGTTCGACCCCTACGTCACGTCGCAGTTCCTCGGGCTCGTCGCCGAGCTGCTCTCGGGCGAGGCCGTCCTGCGGGGTCGTTCGACGTTCGCGGGTCGGGTGGGCGAGACGGTGGCGTCGCCGCTCGTGACGCTGTTCGACGACCCGACCGATCCGCTCGCTCCGACAGCGGACGACACCGACGGCGAGGGCCTGGCCACGCGTCGAGTCCCTCTGGTCGTCGGCGGCGTGCTCCGGAGCTACCTGCACAACGCCTACACCGCCCGATCCTCGGGCACGACCTCGACGGGATCGGCGCAGCGCTCCGGCCACAAGGGAGCTCCCGGCGTGGGGCCCCGTCTCGCGTCGCTGAGCCCCGGGTCGCGCTCGGCGAGTGACGTCATGACGGAGGTCTCGGACGGTGTTCTCGTCCACGAGCTCGCCGGCCTCCACTCGGGCGTGAACCCGGTGTCGGGCGACCTCTCGGTGGGGATCGAGGGGGTGCGTCTCCGCGGCGGGGAGCCTGCCGAGTCGATCCGTGAGGTCACGATCGGATCCACGCTCCAGCGGATGCTGCTCGACGTGGTGGCCGTCGGCGACGACCTGACCTACTTCCCCTGGGAGGCGACCGGCGTGACCATGGCCATCGCCGACGTGACCCTCTCCGGCACGTGACCGGAACGATCGTGACGCGACAGAACATGACGAGAGGGAACGTGGAGAGGGAAGGATCCGACCTCCTCGACCTGGGTCGAGGGGTCCTCTCGCGGGCGTCGGCGGACGAGGCCGTCGAGGTGGTGCTCGGACGGTCGACGAGCACGACCGTGAAGGTCTTCGGAGGCGAGGTCGAGTCCCTGACGTCAGCGTCGGCGGGTGGTGCCGGGGTCCGCGTCGTCCGGGACGGTCGGCAGGGCTTCGCCCACTGCGGCTCGCTGGAGCCCGACGTCCTGGCCGACGCCCTGGCCGAGGCGCGGGACAACAGCACCTTCGGTGAGCCGGACGAGTTCAACGGCCTGGTGCTGTCCGACGGCGTCGACCCGGTTCCCCAGGACGGCTGGTCCGACGCCGTGGTGGCCCTGCCCGATTCCGGAAAGGTCGACCTGGCGCTCGGGTTGGAGAGCCGGGTCGTCGGGCTCGATCCGCGGGTCACCTCTGCCCGCACGACGATCTACGGCGACGCGTGGGGTGAGACGGCGGTGCTGTCGAGCGCCGGCATCGAGGTGTTCCAGCGCGGCGCATCGTGTTCCGTCTCGACCTCGCCGATGGCACGCGCGGACGGCGAGACGCAGATCGGTTGGGCGGTCGACGTCTCGCGGGATCCAGCGACGCTGGATCTGGACGAGGTCGCGGCAGATGGGGTGCACCGTGCCGTCCGGTTGCTCGGTGCGACCAAGCCTCCATCGGCTCGCATGACGATCCTGCTCGAGCCCCGCCTCGCGATGACGCTCGTGTCGATCGTGGCGGGGATGCTCGCCGGTGACGTCGTCCTGAAGGGCCGTTCGCCGTTCGCCGACCGGGTCGGCGAGGTGGTCGCGTCGCCGCTGCTGAGCTTCGTCGACGACCCGACCCGTTCCGAGTCGATCGGCGCCGAGGAGTACGACGGTGAGGGCCTCGCGTGTCGTCGCAACGACCTCGTCGTCGACGGGGTGCTCCAGGGGTTCCTCCAGGACGGCTACTCGGGACGGCGGTCCGGCGTCGGTTCCACCGCCTCGGCGGTCCGGGGCGTCCGCAGCCTCCCCGGCGTCGGAGCCCAGCTGCTCGTGATGACGCCGGGGCGGCGGAGCTTCGACGACCTCGTGGCCTCCATCGACCACGGCCTCTACGTCACGTCGTTCGCCGGCATGCACTCCGGGGTGAACGCGGTGTCGGGCGACTTCTCGGTCGGGGCCGACGGACTGCTCATCACCGACGGCGCCCTCGGCGCACCGGTCCGCGAGATGACGATCGCATCAACGATCCAGCGGATGCTCCTCGACGTCCGCGAGGTGGGCGGTGACTTCGAGTGGACCCCGGGTGGCAGCGGCGCATGTTCGCTGGTGATAGACGACGTGTCGGTCTCGGGGTCGTAGCCCCCTTCGGGTCGAGCGCTCCAAGGTGAGAGCCGTTCCGGCGTGAGAGCTGTTCCGGCGTGAGAGCTGTTCCGGCGTGAGAGCGGTTCCAGCCCTCGCCGGCCGGTCAGCCGTCGTCGTCGCCGAGGTCGAGGAAGTCGGGGATCTCGAAGGGCTCGTCGAGCTCTGGGAGGTCGTCGGCGCCCGCGCCGGTGTCGACGCCGACCCTGGCCAGCCACAGTCCTGGAGCGTCGAGCTCAGCCGGAGTGGGCAGCCGTTCGACGTCGGCCCAGAGCTCGTCGAGGACCTCGACTCCCGCGCGGTCGACGAGACCGTCGACGAAGGCGCTGCCACGGTCGAAGGTCGCCTGGCGGAGCTCGAGGCCGAAGAGCCTCTCGACGAAGCGTCGCTCCGGTCCGAAGTCGACCCGTCGCCGGCGGATCGCCTCGGTCACCCGCTGGTAGTCGGGGAGCAGTCGGTGACCGAGCCGGTCGAGCACGTGGTCGACGTAGCCCTCGACGGTCGCCACCAGCGTCTCGATCAGCGGCATCAGGTCCCGCTGCGCGTCGGACTGCATCGCGCCGAGCAGCACGTCGGGGTCGGCGGCGAGCCGTTGGAGCGCCGCCATGTCGGGTTCGCCCGTGCCGAGCAGGTCGGGGATCCCGAGCTCGTCCATCCGGCGCTCCATGTCGCCGACGTCGTCGTTGAAGCTCGACACGTACCTGGCGAGCAGCTCGTCGAGCCGCGAGCGGACGTGGGGGATGCCGAGCACCCGGTGGTGGGTGACGTCGGAGAGGACCACCCAGAGTCGGACCGACTCACGGGGCAGGCTCCACTCGTCGGCGAAGTCGTCGACGTTGGACAGGACCATCGTGATCGATCCGCTGGCCGGCCGTGTCAGGGGCAGCTCGTAGTGGCCGAAGGCGCGGGAGGCCAGGTGGCCCGCGGTGCTGCCCGCCATCATGCCGAGCAGCATCGGCCCCATCATGGCCATGACCTGGCGGATGAGGGCGTCGGGCGACATGCCGCTAGATCCGAGCCCGGGGATCTCGGCGAACGGATCCTCGTCGATCTCCTGCTCGAGCTCGCCGAGCTGAGCCTGGAGCGCCCGGCCCAAGGATCCCGACAGCTGCTCGAGGAGCGGGCGTTCGTCGTCGAGGAACCGCTTGGCCCATTGCGTGCGGTTGAGCGGCTCCAGGCGGATCGTCTCGTCGTGGCCCACGCCGACGACGCCCGCGACCTGGAGCTCGGCGACCCGCGCCAGCTGCTCGACGGCGATCCGCTCGTTCGGGTCGATGTTCGCCTCGGGGTGACCCTGGGTGGCTATCGACCCTGCCAGCTGGGCGGCCGCGTCCCAGCTCCCGCCGCTGCTGCCGGCCAGCATCCCGGACAAGCCTTGGAGGAAGGACCCCATGTCGGCGAACGGCACACCACCGGGGTTCCCGGGTTGGTCGTCGTCGGGCGGATCCCAACCGAACGGGTCGCCGGGGCCGGAGGAGCTCACACCCGCATGCTAGGACGGCCGTGACGCCGATTGCCCGGCAGCAGTGCGCGGGCTCAGCCGACGAGGCCGGTCACGACCTCGAACACGGTCGCCGCTGGCAGGATCGCCGTCCGGTCGAGCCCGTCGGTGGTGACGAGGCCGACGAAGCGGCCCCGACGGTCGAAGGCAGCGCCACCGTCGCGTTCGTGCACCGGGGTCGGACCCGACACGACGCCGAGCAGGCGATCGGTGGTGGTGGAGTCGAGCATGTCCACGAACCGCAGGCCGTCGGAGTCCAGCGTGCCGGTCCGGGTGGCCGGAGCGGACTCGCCCTGGCCGGCGGTGACGAGCAGCACCTCCTCACCTGCTGCGAGGGACGGAGCCTGGACGACCGGGCGGCCGCTGCCTGCCGGCAGGGTGAGGATCGTGATGCCCGTCTCCTGGTCGTGGGCCAGGACGTCCACGCGCTCGGGCTGGCGTCCGCCGCAGCTCGCCCACACCTCGACGGTCCCCGTGGGGAGGGCGCCTGTCGCGACGTGGCCGTCGCCGTCGACGACCACTCCCGTCGCCGAGCTCCGTCCGTGGTCCGTGACGAGCGTGAGCGACGCCAGGCTGGAGGCGGCCGACTCCACCGGTGGTCGTCGGGCGGAGGACACGCTCGTCGATCCGCCGAAGCCGATGGACACCCCGACGGCGAGGAGTCCGACGCCGGCGGCGACGAGCGTCGCTGCCAGCCAGGCGCCGCGTCGCCGGTCGGTGCGGGTCCGTTGCCGGAGACCCACCTCGCTCGGGTGCACCCAGCTGCGTCCGGGGAGCGCAGTCGGTTCGACGAGCTCCTCGTCGCCCTCGTCGTCGCCCCGTTCCTGCACGGGCACCGACGATACCGACGCAACGGGCGGGTCGGGCCGCGGCATCGCCGACGGCTCGGTGCGCACCCGGGATCTTCCCTACGATGACGCCGTGCCCGTTCCTCCACCGCGCTCCGACGCTGCCCGACCCGCGGCTGGCGGCTCCGCGTCGGCTGTGGGCTCCGCGTCGGCTGTGGGCTCCGCGTCGGCTGGCGGGACCGTCGCACTGCCGATCGGTGACGACTGGACGGCGCTCGTGTCCGGGCCGCTGCCGCTCGGAGCGGCGCACGAGTGGGCGGTAAGACCCGACTGCGGGGCTGTCGTGATGTTCACCGGCACGGCCCGCGACCATGCCGACGGCCGCGACGGCGTGTCGCTCCTGGCCTACGAGGCATACGAGTCGCAGGTGGTTCCGCGTCTGGATGCCGTCGTGGAGGAGATCCGGCGGCGGTGGCCGACGGTGGGACGGGTCGCGCTCGTCCACCGCGTCGGCGAGGTGTCGATCGGCGAGGCGGCTGTCGTCGTCGTCGTGTCGGCACCGCACAGGGCCGAGGCGTTCGACGCCGCCCGGTTCGGGATCGACGCGGTCAAGGCATCGGTCCCGATCTGGAAGCGGGAGCGATGGGACGGCGGTGAGGACTGGGGTCTGGGCACCCAGGACCTCGTTGGGCCCGGCGAGGTGTCCGATCCGGGAACCGGCGGCCCCGCCGGCCAGCTCCAGGAGTCGAGGTCGTGAGCAACCTCGTGTACCTGGCGGTGGCCGTCGTGGCGAGCGTGATCGGCGTCGGCGTGCTGGTGCTGCGCAGCCGACCGTCGTCGTCGCCGAGCTCGAGCATCGACGACTTCCAGGACAAGATGCGGGCGTTGGCTCCGGAGCCCGAGCCCGAGGAGACCGAAGGCCGCGTCGTGCGCCGACGCCGGACCGGGGGTTCGTAGCACTGGGACGGGACCTCGCCATCGACCTCGGCACCGCGAACACGCTCGTGTACGCGCGCGGCGAGGGCATCGTGCTCAACGAGCCGACCGTGATCGCGCTCAACAGCCGGTCGAACGAGGTCCTGGCGATGGGCCGCGACGCGTGGAAGATGATCGGCCGGACGCCGAGCTACATCGTCGCGGTCCGACCGCTGCGCCAGGGGGCCATCACCGACTTCGAGGTGACCCAGGAGATGATCCGCCTGCTCCTGAAGCGGGTCGGGGTCAACCGGTTCAACCGTCCGCGGGTGGTCATCTGCGTGCCGTCAGCGATCACCGCGGTCGAGAAGCGTGCGGTGACGGAGGCGGCCCGCAAGGCCGGAGCGGTCGAGGCGCAGCTCATCGAGCAGCCCATGGCAGCGGCGATCGGGGCCGGGCTGCGCATCCACGAACCCATGGCCAACATGGTCGTCGACATCGGCGGCGGGACCTCGGAGACGGCGCTCATCTCGTTGGGTGGGATCGTCGCGCTCCAGGCGGTCCGCGTCGGGTCGTTCGACATCGATGCGGCGATCATCACCTACATCCGTCGGCAGTACGGGATCGCGATCGGGGAGCCGACGGCCGAGGAGATCAAGATCCTCATCGGATCCGCGTACCCGACGCCGGACGAGGTGCGGGCCGAGGTGCGGGGTCGGGAGCTGATGTCCGGACTTCCGAAGACCGTGGTCCTGTCGGCCGCCGAGGTGCGCGACGCGATCGCCGAACCGGTGAACACGATGGTGGATTCGGTGTTGAGCTGCGTCGCCGAGGCTCCGCCGGAGCTCGCACAGGACCTCATCGACCGTGGCATCCACCTCGTCGGCGGCGGCACCCTGCTCAAGGGCCTCGATCTGCGTCTGGCCGAGGAGACCGAGGTGCCGGTGCAGCTCGTGCGTCAGCCGCTCGAGTCGGTGGTGCTGGGTGCGGGACGTGTGATCGAGTCCTACGAGGAGCTGCGCGACATGTTCATGGAAGCCCGCCGCTGACGCCCCCTCCCGTTCTGTTGTGCAGAACGCGAAGGATCCTTCCCGTTCTGCACAACAGAACGGGACGGCGACGCTAGGGTCACCGCCACTCCAACGAGATGGGGGTCAGGTGTCAGTACTCGAGGTGGTCGACGTCGGGGTTCGCTTCGGTGGCGTCGTCGCGCTCGACTCGCTGTCGTTCGAGATCGATCCCGGCCAGATCTGCGCACTGATCGGCCCGAACGGCGCCGGCAAGACCACGCTGTTCAACGTGGTCAGCCGGATCTACGAGCCGTCGTCCGGGTCGGTGCGCTTCGAGGGCCGCGATCTGCTGGCGTTGGCGCCTCACCGCATCGCCGAGCTCGGCGTCGGTCGGACCTTCCAGAACCTCGCGCTCGTCCCCGGCCTGTCGGTCCTCGACAACGTGATGGTCGGCGGCCACTCCCGTTCCAAGGGCGGGTTCTGGGCCTCGGCGCTGAGGCTGCCACCGGTGCCGTCCGAGGAGCGCAGGCTCGAGGAGAGGTCGATGCACGTGCTGGGGCTGCTCTCGTTGCAGCACCTTGCTCAGCGGCCGTGCGCCGGTCTGCCGTACGGGACGCTGAAGCGCATCGAGTTCGCTCGGGCGTTGGTGGGGGAGCCGAAGCTCCTGATGCTCGACGAGCCGGCCAGCGGACTGACCCACGGCGAGGTCGACGAGCTCGGCGACCTGATACGGCGGATCCGCGACGAGTTCTCGCTCACGGTGCTCCTGGTCGAGCACCACATGGCGATGGTCATGACTATCTCCGACAAGGTCGTGGTGATGGACCTGGGCCGCAAGATCGCCGAGGGACCCCCCGCGGAGGTGCGGGAGGACCCGCGGGTCATCGCCGCCTACCTGGGAGCACCGGCGTGAGCCTGCTCGAGGTGCACGGGCTGCGCGCCGGCTACGGGATCGTCGAGGTGCTCTTCGGTCTGGACATCGCCGTGGACGCGGGCGAGCTCGTGGTCGTGCTCGGCGCCAACGGCTCGGGCAAGACGACGACTCTCCGGGCCATCTCGGGCATGCTCGAGTTCCGCGGTGAGGTGACCTTCGAGGGACGGTCGCTGGCCGGTCGCCGACCGGACCAGATCGTGCAGGCCGGCATCGCTCACGTCCCGCAGGGGCGGGGGACGATCAACGAGTTGACCGTCGAGGAGAACCTCCGCATCGGAGCATGGACGAGGCGTGACGACGAGGTGGCCGCCGACGTCGACCGTTGGTGCGGGATCTTCCCCCGGCTCGGCGAGCGTCGGGACCAGCTCGCCGGGTCCATGTCGGGCGGTGAGCAGCAGATGCTCGCGATCGCCCGCGCGTTCATGTCACGGCCCAAGCTGCTGCTGCTCGACGAGCCGTCGCTCGGGCTCGCTCCTCTCGTCACCCGCGAGGTGTTCGATCGGTTGCGTGACATCACGACCAGCACGGGCACGGCGGTCCTGCTGGTCGAGCAGAACGCCAACCTCGCGCTCGACTTCGCCGGCCGCGCCTACGTGCTCGAGGCGGGCGAGATCGTGGCGTCCGGGCCGGCTGCCCAGCTCCAGCACGACGAGACCGTGCAGAAGGCCTACCTCGGGATCTGATGACGTGACCGACTTCCTCCAGGTCCTCTTCGTCGGCATCGGTGACGGTGCGATCTACGCCATGTTGGGTCTCGGCCTCGTCGTGATCTACCGCTCGACCGGGTTGCTCAACTTCGCGCAGGGCGAGATGTCGATGTTCTCGACCTTCCTGGTCTGGACGGTGTGGGACCTCGGGGTCCCGTTGCCGCTCGCCGTCCTCGCCGGCATGGCCGGCGGGCTCGGGATCGGGGCTCTGACCCACCTGGTCGCCGTGCGCCCTGTCGGTGATCCCCACGAGAAGCCGCTGGCGGTCGTCATCGTCACGATCGGTCTGTTCGTCGGCATCAACGCACTCGCCCAGCTGATCTGGGGCACGCTCGACCGGGACCTGCCGCCGTTGTTCGGCAACGGTCAGGTCGAGATCGCCGGTGTCGCCATCGCCTGGCAGAAGATCGGTGCCGTCATCGTGCTGGCGGTGCTGGCGCTCGGCTTCTACCTGCTGTTCCAGCGCACCGGCATCGGGTTGGCGATGCGGGCGGTGGCGTCCAACTCCGAGTCGGCCTCGTTGGTGGGCGTCCCCGTTCCGAAGCTGCTGATGCTCGGCTGGGGACTCGCCGCAGCGGTCGGCACCGTGGCCGGCGTGTTCACGGCCCCCGGCAGGGGTCTGGGCTCGAACCTCATGCAGCTCACGCTCATCTTCGGCTTCGCCGCGATCACCCTCGGAGGGTTCGACAGCCTCCTCGGCGCCGTCATCGGCGGCTTCGTCGTCGGCATCGCGTCGTCGGTCGTCCCGCAGTACGTGCCGGGCTTCGAGAAGATGCCTCTCGCTCCGGCGTTCATCCTGATCCTGGCCGTCCTGCTGTTCCGGCCCGAGGGCCTGTTCGGCCGCAAGCAGGTGCAGCGCGTATGAGCGAGATCGCGTCGTCCGAGCCGAGCGCTGTCGCCGGCGACTCGCGGAAGCTGCCGGTCGCCCGGATCGTCGCGGGCGTCGTCGTCGCCGTCGTCCTGATCGCCCTGCCGTTCATGTTCCCGGCGTTCCGCGTCGAGCAGTTCGTCGGTTGGATGGCGTTGGCGATCGCCGCGTGCGGCCTCAACCTCCTGACGGGCTACAACGGCCAGATCTCGGTGGGCCACGGCGCCCTCTACGGGACGGGCGCGTACGCCACGGCGCTCCTGATCACGGACGTGGGCTGGCCTGTTTGGCCGTCGGTCGCCGCTGCGGGCGTCATCTGCTTCGTGGTCGGCGTCGTGATCGGGCTTCCGGCTCTGCGCATCAAGGGCCTGTACCTGGCGCTGGTCACCCTGGCGGTGGCGACGCTGTTCCCTCTTCTCATCGAGCAGTTCTCGTCGATCACCGGGGGTGGCTCCGGTCTGCCGATCACGACGCCGCAGGAGTCGCCGCGAGGTGTGATCGACCGCCCGATCCGGCTCGAGTCGCCCGGGGGCTCGTTGGCGCCGGACCAGTGGAAGTACTTCGTGTTCCTGGTCGTGACGGTCCTGGTGTTCGTGATCACCCGCAACATCGTGCGCTCCCGCACCGGTCGGTCGCTCGTGGCGGTGCGCGACAACGAGACAGCGGCCGAGGTCTCGGGCGTGCACGTGGCGCGGATGAAGATCCTGACCTTCGGTGTCAGCTCCGCGATGGCGGGGATCGGTGGGGCGGTGTTCGCACTCAACAACGGTCGGGTGAACCCGTCGAGCTTCACGATCGTCGTGTCGATCTACTTCCTCATCGCCGTCGTGGTGGGCGGCGCCGCGAGCGTCATCGGTCCGGCGATCGGCGCTGTCGCCTACGGCCTGTTCATGGACATCCTGTCGCCCGAGCTGCCCGAGCGGCTCAAGCCCGCGACGCCGGTGATCCTCGGCATCCTCCTGATCCTCTTGATGCTCCTCGCTCCGGGCGGGATCGTCGGGCTGTGGAAAACGACCAAGGCCAAGCGTGCAGCCAGACGTGCGGCCGAGCGGGCGGTCGGCACCGCGTCGGAGGGCGGCGCCGGTACGGTGACGCGCGATCCGGCCGTCGGCCAGTAGACCGTCAGCCGGCATCACCACCCCGAAGTACCGACAGACCTGAAGACCGACAGACCTGAAGACCGACAGACCTGAAGACCGACAGACCTGAAGTACCGACAGACCTGAAGACCGTCAACCAGCAGGAGGACAGATGATGAGACTTCGAACTCGACGAGCAGGGTTGGCCACCACGGCTGCGCTCCTCGCCGTCGTCGCGTTGGCTGCCACCGCCTGTGGCGGACGTGACGACGACTCGGGCTCCGGTTCCACGACCACCGCCAAGGAGGGGGGCGGCGAGGCCGCAGCGTTCATCGACCCGTCGGTCGACTGCACCGACTACCAGGGCACGGCGGGGATCGACGGCGACACGATCAAGATCGGCACGGTCCGCCCTGCCAGCGGTCCGTACGCGATCTACGACCAGGTGACGACGGGCCTCGACGCCTGGACCAAGTCGATCAACCAGAACGGCGGCATCAAGGCCGGTGACGGCAAGGCCTACAAGCTCGAGCTCATCAAGGAGGACGACGGCTACGACCCGGCGCGGACCCCTGCACTGGTCAAGAAGCTGGTCGAGCAGGACAAGGTGTTCGCCCTGGTCGGTGACATCGGCACAGAGCCGAACCTGGCCGTCCGCGACTACCTCAACGAGAAGTGCGTGCCGAACATCGCCCTGGCGACCGGTTCGACGGAGTGGGGCAACAACAAGCAGTACCCGTGGTACATCGCCGGTCTGCCCTCCTACGCCACCGAGGCGCACGCGTGGATCAACTACCTGAAGGAAGCCAGCCCCAAGGCCAAGATCGCGCTCCTCTACCAGGACGACGACTTCGGTCAGGCCTACGAGAAGGCCATCAAGAAGGCGATCGAGGGGACCGACATCACGGTCGTCGCCGAGCAGAGCTACAACCCGCTGTCGGGCACCACCACCGAGGCGGCGGTCACCAAGCTCTCGCAGTCCGACGCCGACACGTTCATCGTCGGACTCGGCGGGACGGCATGCCCCAAGTCGCTGTCCCTCATCCCCGACACCTGGAAGCCGACCACGATCGTGTCGGTGACCTGCGGCGGCAAGACGGCCCTGTCGCTCGCGGGCGGCAAGGACCAGGGTGTAATCGTCGCCCAGGCGACCTATGACCCCTCCGACCCGACCGACGCTGCACTCCCGCAGGTGCAGGAGTTCGTCAAGCAGGCCGAGGCCGCAGGGCTGACCGCCGATCAGATCAACGGCGGCATCACCGGACCCGGCTGGGGCTTCGGCGCCCTGTTCGGCCTCGGCGTCGAGAACGCCAAGACCGTCGATCGTGCCGGCGTGATGAACGCGCTGTGGTCGCTCGAGGACTCGAACTTCGGGCTCGTCCGTGACGGCGTCACGGTCATCACCGACGGCACCGAGGACCCGTGGGCGATCGAGGGCTTCCGCATCGTCCAGCGTGAGGGCGACTCCTGGAAGGAGCTCGCGCCGATCACGAACTGGGAGGGCAAGTCGAACAGCTTCGCCGGCTGACCCGACCACGCAGCAGCGGTTCCTGACGGGCCGTCGTACCTCGGTGCTCACCGGGGGACGGCGGCTCGTCCCGCGTCCGGGTTCTTGCTCCGTCCGGAGCGACCGGCGGCTCCGGAGCGACCGGTTTGACCAGGGTGAGGTCAGGTCACCTCGCCCGACTCGATCGCCAGCAGCTCCTCGGCGGCCTGACGGACCTGGAGGTCCCGGTCGTCGGTGAGTCGCCGTAGCTCAGCCGTCGCATCCGGGTGGTCGAACGCCGCGAGCGCGAGCACGGCGCGTCGCCGGATGCTGGAGCGGTCACGGCAGGCGGCGAGCACGGCGGGCATCCCGGCCGGATCGCCGATGCTGCCGAGAGCGGCCACGGCTGCCTCGCGGCACAGGTGCTCGTCGTGGTCGATCGCGACGCGGGAGAGCGCGTGGACGGCAGCGTCGTGGCACGGCGTGGTCCGCCCCGACTCGGCGGATCCTGCGCCGCCGGGATGGGCGGCGAGGGCCGGGACGACTTCGCCGCAGGCGAACGCGGCGACCTCGGCGACCCGGTGATCGTCGTCGTCGAGCAACGGCAACAGCGCCGTGATCAGCTCGCCTGCCGTGGCGGTGGACGACTCTCGCGCCGTTGCGTGCCCTGGGTGCGTTTCACCGGCGTCGGCCGAGGCGGCGAGTGTTGCCCACGACGCGCACTCACCGGCTGCCCGTCGTCGGACCGCAGGCGAAGGGTCCTCGAGAGCCTCCATCAGGGCGTGTCCGGTCTCGGTCGGGGGGACAAGGCCCGACCGTCCGAGCCGGACGAGTGCGCCGAGCGCGGCGGCTCGGACCTCGGCGTCGGGATCGGTCAGCGCCGTCCGGACCCGAGTCGGATCGCCATCGTGTCCGGCACGGACCACCTGGAGCACGTGGGACGGGCCGGAAGGTGACGCGGAACCGTCCGTCGAGTGCGGGTCGGTCGCACTCGGGTCGGTCGGTTGCGGGTCGGTCGAGTCGTGTCGTCTCATCGGAGCCGGTCAGCCTCCCGTGGGTGGTCGCAGCGGCCGTCGTCGGAGGTGATCGATGTCACGACGGCGGTTCGGCGGGACTACGGTGCTCCTGTTTCGAATCCGGACCGCGATGAACTTCTCCACGTTCCCCGTAGACTCCCGGACGCACAGTACGAGAGAGGTACGACGATGTCGCAACACATGGTGATCTTCCAGACGGCCGATGGAAGCCCCGCCTACAGCCAGTTCGAGTCGATCAGCGAGGCCGTGGGGTTCGTGGAGTCGCTCCGCAACGACCAGGGCATCGAGACGGCCAGGATGTTCGAGCTCAAGGAGATCAAGTTCGAGCTGAAGCCGGTCTTCAAGGTCGAGCTCAAGGAGCTCACGCCCGGTAGCGGCGCGCCGTCGTCGCCCGCCGCTCCCAGCCGTCCCGCACCCGCCCCTGCGGCCCCTGCACCGTCGGCCCCGGCCCCCGCAGGCCCGAGCCCTTCCGCCCCTGCCCCGACGGCTCCGGCGCCGTCCGCTCCGGCGCCCGCGGGCCCGGGTCCGTCTGCCGCCCCCTCTCCCGGTGCGCCGACGTTCGGTTCGAGCCCTGCCACCGCACCGGCACCGTCCCAGGCGCCGTCTCCGGAGCCGACGGCCCCGGCGTCGCCGGTCCCGCCTGCAGACCAGCCGTCTGACGCTCCCCCGGCGCGGCGGGGCCTGTTCGGCCGCTGACGCGACCGCACCCCACCGAACTCGGGTCACCTCGCGCCGACATGGGGCGCGAAACGACCCGAGAACCAGCACCCCGCCGTACCCCGGACCGCACCCCACCGAACTCGGGTCACCTCGCGCCGACATGGGGCGCGAAACGACCCGAGAACGAGCTGAGAGCTCAGCCCAGGACGGTGAAGAAGCCGACGACGGCGATGCTCACGATCACGCCGACGATGCCGGCCGCCACGATGACGCCGAGACCGAGCAGGAACGCCGAGCGGATGCGGACCTGGGTCGGCACCTCGACGTGGAGTCGAGGCTCGACCTGCTCCGGTGCCGCGTCCGGGGCGGTCGACGCCGTCGCCCGCGAACCCCGGCGGCGTCCGGCGCCGCGAGGCTCCATGCTGGACGGGCTCACAGCGTCCCCGTCGGATCGCTGCGTCGTCGTGGCAATCTGAGGGAGCGGCCGCCGCCCGAACATCGCGACGGCGAACCCGGCCGAGGCCAGCACGACCACACCGATGCCCACGATCAGCGTCGGCATGACGGGGATCCAGGAGTCGACGGTGATCGCCACATGAGCAACCCCAGCGTACCGAGCGTCGGCGACGGGCCTCACCACGGCGACGCGGCCGAGGATCTCCTCCCGGAGAACGGGAACGTCGGCTCCGGTGGTGAGGCGGTCGATCCGTCCGGCGACGGTGCCGCCTCCGCCGGCAGCGCCCCTCGATCACGTCGGCGTCGTTGGATCTGGACCGCGGTGGTCCTCTCGGTGCTCGCCGTGCTTGTCGGCGTCGCCTTCATCCCAACGCCCTACTACCTCTTCCAGCCGGGGTCGGTGCGTCCGGCGGAGACGCGCATCGACGTCACCGGTGCCAGCGCCTACGAGACGAAGGGCGACGTGCTGTTCACCACCGTCTACGTCGATCAGGCGTCGTTGGCCTTGCTCGCCCGCGGGTGGCTCGACGACGCCGTCGAGATCCGGACCGAGGAAGAGGTCTACGGCCCCGAGGGGCGTGACGCGTCCCGCAAGGCCAACCAGCAGCGCATGGACCTGTCCAAGCTGATCGCGACGAAGGTCGCTCTCGACTACCTCGGCCAACCGGCGGAGTTCACCGCCCACGGTGCCAGGGTGCTCGGGCTCGCGAAGGACGGGCCGTCGGTCGGAAAGCTGCGTGTCGGCGACGTGATCACGTCGGTCGACGGACACGAGATCTCCCTGCCGTCCGACATCCAGGAGGCGCTGGCGGGTCGGAGCCCGGGCGAGGTCGTCCCCGTCGTCGCGGAACGTGGTGACGGGAAGGCGACGAAGACGGTCGAGGAGACGATCACGCTCGGGTCCGCGCGGAGCGCCGATGACTCCGGAGCAACGTCGACCACCTCGACTCCCGAGCGGTCGGGCGCCCCGTCCGGACCGGCGACCGACCACGTCGTGGACGGAACCGACGGAACCGACGGAACCGACGGACCTGGCGAAGCCGACGCGGGCGGGACCGGTGCCGGGACCTCCGATGCCGCCCCGCGCACCCGGCCGATCCTCGGGGTGTCGGTCGAGCCGCACGACCCGTCGGTGTCCTCGCCGGTGCAGGTCGAGATCGACTCCGGCGACGTCACGGGCCCGTCGGCGGGGCTGGCCTGGTCGTTGGCGGTCGTCGATCGGCTCACGCCGGGGTCGCTCACCGACGGTCGCGACGTCGCCGTCACCGGTGAGATCCTCTCCGACGGGTCGGTCGGCCCGATCGGTGGGATCGTCCAGAAGGTTGCGGCGGTCAAGCGGGCCGGTGTGCACAAGTTCCTCTACCCGGCCTCGACCGAAGATGCCGAGCAACGTCAGATGCGTCGCTTGGCCGGAGACGATGTCGAGCTCGTTCCGGTGGCCACGCTCGCGGAGGCCGTCGAGGCCCTGCATCCGGGCGGTGTCCGGATGAACGGCTGACGCACCGACCGGTGCCCGCGAGCGGCCCGGTTGCGTCCGCGATCATCACACGCGTCACCCGTAGCATTCGGCCATGACCGACATCCCCGCCGACCCTGTGCCCGCGCCGCCGGACCTGGACCCGGCCACCCTCGGCTCGGCGAACTTCACGCGGGCGCGCAAGGGCTTCGAACCCGCCGAGGTTCGGGCGATGCTCGGTCGGGCGGCCGACGCTCTGCGTGCCTGGCAGGAGCGCGACGATCGCATCGCCGCCCGCCTGGCCGACCTCGAACGTCGTCTGGATGCGTCCCAGGAGCTCGACGAGCAGCGGATCACGACGGTCCTGGGTGAGGAGACGGCCCGGATCATCGCCGCCGCTCGTGATGCCGCAGCCGACATCCGGTCCAACGCCGAGGAGCAGGCGAACCGGCTGATCAGCGAGACCGAGGCGGAATCCACTGCGAAGGCCGAGGCGTTGACCGGCGAGGCCGAGGCACTCCGTGAGGAGGCGACGCGGGTCCGTGACGAGGCGGCTGCCGCGGCCGACGCGATGCGGGCCGACGCCCAGGAGCATGCCGACCAGGTGAGGGCCGATGCGTCGGCCGAGCACGACCGCCTGCTCGCTGCGGCGGGGAGCGTCCTGGACGAGCGCACCTCCGAGGCCGAAGCGGTGGCGACCGGCATCCGTGAGGCGGCCCAGATCGAGCTCGACACGGCCCGTGTCGACGGTGAGCGCATCCGTGACGAGGCTCGGGAGGCGGCGGCGGCGGACGTGGAGCAGGCACGACTCGACGGCCGGGCCATGGTCGACGAGGCGAGGCAGCTGCGCCGTCAGATGTTGCAGGACCTGGCCGAGCGGCGTCGCACGGCGCGCCGTCAGATCGAGGCCGCCCGGGCGGGACGCGACCGGGTGGTCGAGGCGCTGGGAGCTGCGGGTGACCGTGTGGCGCAGGTGATCGGTGAGCTGGCCGATTCCGACGACCAGGCCCAACGGGCCGCGGACGAGGCCGTGGCCTCGATAGAGGAGGATCTCGAGGCCTCGGTCGCCGAGTTGGAGACCGGCCTCACGCTCGGCGAGGTGTCGCAGCTCGACGATCCTCCGATCGGACCGGGTTCGACGGCGGTCGTGCCCGACCTGGAGATCGTGGCTGATCCGGTGGCCGACGACGCGGGTGTCGGCGGGTCCGACGACGACGGGCCGTCCCCGGGGGCGACCGTCCACGATCTCTTCGAGCGGATCCGTGCCGAACGCGACGACTCGGATCTCGACTCGGATCTCGACGACGACCTGGACGTGGACGGGCCCGCCGTCACGGAGGCCACCGTCACGGACGCAACGGTCATGGAGGCCACGGTCATCGAGGCGACCGTCGTCAAGGAGGTCGTCGTCAACGAGATCGTCGCCGGGTCCGTCGACGAGGTCGTCGCCGGGTCCGTCGGGGAGTCCGCCCAGGCCACGACCGAGGCCGATGAGCCCGTCGAGGCCGAGTGGGTCGTCGAGTCCGGGTCGGCCGCCGACGGCGACGTTGCGGTGGACGACGTGGAGGCGGCCACCTCGTCGCTCGATCGTCGCGACG
>CAZNQK010000010.1:48280-60393 GCA_964575165.1 uncultured Aquihabitans sp.
GACGTTGCGGTGGACGACGTGGAGGCGGCCACCTCGTCGCTCGATCGTCGCGACGAGATGCTGGGTGCGACCGAGCGATCCACGGCTCGCACGCTCAAGCGCCTCGTCTCCGACGAGCAGAACGACGTCCTCGACCGGCTGCGTCGGATCCGTCGCGGTTGGCCGGCTCTCGGTGATCTCCTTCCCGAGGGCGACGAACGTGACGTGTTCCGCGACGGTCTCCGATCCGACTTCACCTCGGCCGCCGAGGCGGGTGTCCGTTTCTGGAACGCCGAGACGGGTGACGGCGACAGCGGCGCCGACCCCGGTGGCGCCGACGACGATCGACCGGTTGTGCTCGACGAGATCGCCCTTGACGGGGCGCTCGAGTTCCGTGTCGAGGAGCTGCTCGAGCTCCGCCGGGCCCATGTCCAGCGGGCGCTCGACCACGCCAAGGACGAGGGGATCGAGCTCGCCGAGCTGGTGGACCACGTGCGAGCGGCGTACCGAGAGTGGCGGACGCGTGCCGTACCCGATCTCGCAGGGGACCTCACCGCCGCCGGCTTCGCTCTGGGGGAGCAGGCCGCCGCCGGCCCCGGGACGCCGTGGTGCTGGGAGGTCGACAACGGCGGTCTCCCGTGCAGCGACGCCGAGGACAACGCGCTCGCCGGACCGGTCGCCTGTGGTGAGGCGTTCCCGACCGGTGACATCCTCCCTCCGGCTCACCCGGGATGCCGATGCATCCTGGTTCCACCTCGTCGGTAACCTCGACCGCCGTGCGGATGCCCGACGACATGCCTCGACGGCCTCGCCGCGCGAGGCGGGGAGAGCGTGAGCCCCGACCCAACCGCACACGGTGGGCGCTCGGCGTTCTCGTGGCGGTGCTGGTCGTGCTGGCGTTGTCGCTCCGGGGGATCGCCACGTTCTGGACCGACTACCTCTGGTTCGACTCGATCGACCTCACCTCGGTCTGGAGGCGGCTGCTGTCGGCTCGCCTCACCCTCGGGATCGGGGCGACGCTCGTCTTCTTCGCGATCCTGTGGATCAACCTGCTCTTGGCGGACCGACTGGCACCCAAGTTCCGTCCGGTGGCCGGAACCGAGGACGACGTCGTCCTGCGCTACCAGGAGCTGGTGGCGGGCCGGCAGCGGGTCCTGTCGCTGGGCCTGGCGTTCTTCGTGGCGGTGATACCCGGCATGAGCGTGTCGGCGCAGTGGCAGTCGTGGCTGCTGTTCCGCTTCGGGGGATCGTTCGGCAAGGCCGACCCGCAGTTCGGCACCGACATCGGCTTCTACGTGTTCAAGCTGCCGTTCCTGTCGCAGGTGGTCGACTGGCTGTTCGCGTTCCTGATCGTGACGACGGTGATCGTGGCGGTCGTCCACTACCTGAACGGCGCCATCCGCCTCCAGCCGATGGGGGAGCGGGTGACGCAGAACGCCAAGGCGCAGATCTCGGTGCTGCTCGCGCTGACGGCTCTGGTGAAGGCCGCTGACTACGTCCTCCAGCGCTACGAGCTGACGTTCGCGGCGGGCCGCTCGTTCGACGGTGCGGGCTACACGGCGGTGAACGCCCGCATCCCGGCGACCGAGTTCCTGATCCTGATCTCGGTCTTCGTCGCCGTGTTGTTCATCATCAACATCTGGCGCCGGGGCTGGATCATGCCGGGGATCGTGGTGGCGCTGTGGGTGCTGGTGGCGTTGGTCGTGGGCTCCGTGTACCCGGCGTTCGTGCAGCGCTTCCAGGTCTCGCCGGCAGAGCTCTCGAAGGAGCGCCCCTACATCGAGCGCAACATCGAGGGAACACGCCAGGCGCTCGGTCTGGGGTCGGTGCAGGCGGTCGACTTCGACTACAGCAAGCCGATCACACGGGAGTCGATCGACGCCCAGGTCGCCAACGTCCGTGACGCACGCCTGCTCGACCCGGCGGTCATCCAGCCGACGGTCCAGGAGCTGGAGTTCGAGCGCGAGTTCTACCGGTTCAAGGACATCGACGTGGACCGCTACACGGTGACCGATTCCGAGGAGTCCGGTGGCGGTTCGGCGAGGGTCCCCGTCATCGTGTCAGCGCGGGAGCTCGACGAGGACGGGATCACGAACCCCACGTGGGAGAAGCTGCACCTGATCTTCACCCACGGCTACGGGCTGGCCCTCGCCCCTGCGAACACGACCAACTCCCGTGGCGAGCCCGACTTCCTCGTGCAGGGGATCCCCGCCCGGACGACCGGCCTGCCCGAGCTGAAGCGGCCCGAGATCTACCACGGAGAGAAGATGCCGGGGTACGCGATCGTCGGCACCGACCAGAAGGAGCTGTCGACGGATCAGGTGTCGACTACCTACGAGGGACGTTCGGGCGTCGGGCTCGACTCGTTTGCCCGTCGTGCTGCGTTCGCGCTGCGCTTCGGTGAGATCGAGCCGCTCATCTCGAGCAACCTGACCGAGCGGTCGAAGATCATCTACGTCCGCGATGTCGCCGAGCGGGTGCACACGATCGCCCCCTACCTGACGCTCGACCCCGACCCGTACCCGATCATGGTCGACGGCCGGATCAAGTACGTGATCGACGGCTACACCACGGCGGCGACCTACCCGTACGGCCAGACGATCGACATGGCCGCGATCGACCCGACGGTGCCGGGGACGTTCAACTACATGCGCAACAGCGTGAAGGCGGTGGTCGACGCGTACGACGGCACCGTCGACATGTACATGGTCGATCGCCTGTACGGCGCCGAGGATCCGGTCATCCGGGCCTACGCCAAGGCGTTCCCCGACGTGTACGAGTCCGACGTCCCCGAGTCGATCAGCCGCCACTTCCGCTACCCCGAGCTGATGTTCGAGCTCCAGACCGCCGTCTGGGGTCGCTACCACCAGTCGGATCCTTCGTCGTTCTTCAACAACAGCGACACGTGGAGCGTCGCCCAGCAGCCGCCGAACACCTCGAGCACCCCGCTGGGCGACACCGACGTCACCACCGGCGCGGCGACGGCGAACCTCCCCCGGATCGAGCCCTACTACCAGATGATGCAGCTGACTCCGGACTCCGATCCCGAGTTCCTGCTGACCCGTCCGTTCGTGCTGGCCTCCAAGGACGAGAGCGGTCGGAACCTCACAGCGATGATGGTGGCTTCGAACGATCCGGGCAGCTACGGCAAGCTCCGTCAGATCGTCAACATCGGGTCCGACGCGGACACGGGAGACCGACCGAAGGTCGACGGTCCGTTGCAGGCGCACCAGAAGATCGTCACTTACGAGCCGGTGTCGCAGTACCAGACGATCGTCGGCAAGAGCGGTTCGAGCGTCCGGTACGGCAACATGCTCATCCTCCCGTTCGGCGACGCGCTGCTGTACGTGCGACCCGTCTACGCCAAGGCGGAGCAGAGCGGCCGTTTCGCCCTGACCCGTGTCGCGGTCACGAATGGCGACGCTGTCGGGTTCGCGGAGACGATCGAGGGGGCGATCGCCGATCTGCTCGACGCCGATCAGAACGGTCCGGTCTCCCCGGATCTCGACGGGCAGTCCACCGGCGACGGGGACACGTCGACGACAGTGCCGTCGACGGACGGCGACGGCGGTGGGGCCCCCGACGGTGGGCGCTCGGCCACCGAGCTGCTCGCTGCTGCGGATGCCAAGTTCGCCGAGGCCGACGATCGGCTCAAGGCGGGTGACCTCGGGGGCTACCAGTCGGCGGTTGCGGATGCCAGGAAGCTGGTCTCGGCGGCAGACGCCGCGTTGAAGTCCTCGACGTCGACGACGACGACACCTCCCGTGGGTTCCACCACCACCACGACGACCGCCGCACCCAGGGGCTGAGCCGCATGACGTGTGACCGCACGCCGCGCCACCTACCCTGATCGCCCGTGCTGACCCTCGCGACCATGTTCGCGCTGCTCCCGGACTGGCTGGACCCCGAGAAGCTGATCCGCAGCGGCGGCTACGTCCTGCTCTTCGCCATCGTCTTCGCCGAGTCGGGCCTGCTGATCGGGTTCTTCCTCCCGGGCGACTCGCTCTTGTTCATCGCCGGCATGGCCTCCGCAGGAGCGTTCCGGTCCGGGACGGACTCGGTTCACTTCAACATCTGGGTCGTCCTGATCGGCGTGTTCATCGCAGCGGTGGTCGGCGACCAGGTCGGCTACCTGTTCGGCCGCAAGGCCGGTCCGGCGCTCTTCCGCCGCCCCGACTCGCGCTTCTTCAAGCAGGAGCACCTCGAGAAGGCGCAGACGTTCTTCGAGCACCACGGTCCCCGAGCCATCGTGTTGGCCCGTTTCGTCCCGATCGTCCGTACGTTCTGTCCGATCGTGGCCGGAGCCGGTCAGATGGAGTACCGGACCTTCGTGAAGTTCAACGTCGCCGGAGGCTTCCTCTGGGGCGTCGGCGTCACCCTGCTCGGCTACTTCCTCGGCAACGTCGACCTCATCGCCGACAACATCGAGATCGCACTTCTGCTGGTGGTGGCGGTGTCGCTGGTCCCGATCGGGATCGAGGTGATCAAGTCCCGTCGTGAGAAGCGTCACGCCGGCGAAGTCGAGTCGACCCGTTCCTGATCGGCCCGGACCGGCGGGAGCGGCGTCCAGACGCCTCCTGTCCCATCCGCTCGACGGACCGGGCGATCTTGACGCCCGAGCCCGGCGTCAACTGAACTGCCCGGTACCGCTGGGACCGGGACGCCTTCCCGGTCCGCGCCCGCGCTGGCCTCCAGGTCGGTCCGAATGGCCGGTCCGACGGCTCCGGGTGCAGGTGCCGAGTCAACGATCATCACGAGGAACTCATGCAATCCACCTTCGCCGCCGAGGGCGGCTACCAGATCTTCACGCTCGGGGGGGCCGAGTGGTTCTGGCTGATCTTCTCCATCGCCGTGTCGGCAGTCGCCCTCGTGGCGGGCTGGTTCATGATGCAGGGCGTCCTGAGCCGCGACACCGGCACCGACGAGATGGGCGAGATCGCGTCCGCGGTGCAGGAGGGCGCGATGGCCTACATCAAGCGCCAGTTCCGCACGATCCTCATCATCGTCGTGCCGTTGGCAGTCGTGGTGTTCGCCACCTCGACCGAGGTGCTGAGCGCCTCGGGTGAGCAGGGACTCGACCGGGTCCAGTCCGGGGTCTTCCGCACCCTTGCGTTCCTGGCCGGCGCGCTGTTCTCGGGGTTCATCGGCTTCCTCGGCATGTGGCTCGCCACCCGGGCCAACATCCGAACGGCGGCCGCCGCCAAGACCGGTTCGATGGACGCCGCGTTGCAGGTCGCGTTCCGCGCCGGCGGGACGATCGGCCTCTTCACCGCGGGTCTCGGTCTCCTCGGCGCCACGACGATCGTGATGGTGTTCCAGAACACCGCGTCGGCGATCCTCGTCGGCTTCGGCTTCGGTGGTTCGCTCCTGGCGCTGTTCCTCCGCGTCGGTGGCGGCATCTTCACCAAGGCCGCCGACGTGGGCGCCGACCTGGTGGGCAAGGTCGAGGCCGGCATCCCCGAGGACGACAAGCGCAACCCGGCGACCATCGCCGACAACGTGGGCGACAACGTCGGTGACTGCGCCGGCATGGCGTCGGACCTCTTCGAGTCCTTCGGCGTGGTGCTCGTCGCCAACATCATCCTCGGCGTGACGGCGTTCCGGGCGATCGGCATCGGCGGCGCCAACGCAGCCAAGGGCCTGATCTTCCCGCTGGCGATGATGGCCATCGGCCTGCTCGCCTCGATGGTGTCGATCCTGCTGGTGAAGGCCCGTCCGGGCGAGACCGACGCCCTGAAGCCGATCAACCGGGGCCTCAACATCGCCTCGGTGATCGCTCTGATCGGTGCCGGGATCGTCGCCTTCGCCTACGTCGGCGACCCCTCCGGTGCCGAGGTCGACAACGTCGGTCTCCGCATGTTCATCGCGATCGTCGCAGGCGTCATCCTGGGCCAGGCAGCCAGCCGCATCACCCAGTACTACACGTCGAGCCAGTTCAAGCCGGTGCGCGACATCGCCGAGTCGGGCCGCACCGGTCCGGCCACCGTGGTGCTGTCGGGCATCTCGTCGGGCATGGAGTCCGCGGTCTGGGCCGTGGTCGCCATCGCTGTGGCGATCCTGGTCGGTCTCGGTCTCGGCGGTGGCAGCTCGCTGTTCGCCTTCTTCATGGTCGCCCTGACCGGCATCGGCATGCTGTCGACGACCGGCATCGTCGTCGCCGAGGACACCTTCGGTCCGATCGCCGACAACGCCCAGGGCATCGCAGAGATGTCCGGCGAGCTCGAGGGCGAGACGGAGCGGATCCTCGACGGCCTCGACACCGTGGGCAACACGACCAAGGCCGTGACCAAGGGGTTCGCGATCGGCTCAGCGGTCATCGCTGCGGTCGCCCTGTTCGCCTCGTTCCGCGAGACCATCGCGTCGACGGCCACCACGGGCGTCGGCGAGGCGCTCCGCGAGCTCGACGTCGCGGCGGCGTTCGACGCTGTGTCGATCAACATCGCGGATCCCAAGACCTTCGCCGGTGCGCTCATCGGCGGCACGGTCGTGTTCCTGTTCTCGTCGCTGGCGATCCTCGCTGTCGGCCGCACGGCGGGGACGGTGGTGCAGGAGGTTCGCCGCCAGTTCCGCGAGAAGCCGGGGATCATGGACTACACGGAGAAGCCCGACTACGGGCCGGTCATCGACATCTGCACCGGTGCGGCCCTCCGCGAGCTCACGACGCCGGCGCTGCTCGCCGTGCTCATGCCGGTGGTCGTCGGCTTCGGTCTGGGCGCCTACGCGTTGGGCGGCTACCTGGCCGCGACGATCGTCGTCGGCGCCCTGATGGCCAACTTCCTGTCGAACTCGGGCGGCGCCTGGGACAACGGCAAGAAGTACATCGAGGAGGGCAACCTGGGCGGAAAGGGCTCCGAGGTCCACAAGGCTGTGGTGATCGGCGACACGGTCGGCGACCCCTTCAAGGACACGGCCGGCCCGGCGATCAACCCGCTCATCAAGGTGATGAACCTTGTGTCGCTGCTCGTCCTGCCGGCGATCCTGTCGCTGTCGGACAACGACGTGGCCCGCTACTTCATCGCCGCTGCGGCCCTCGCTGTGGTGATCGGCTCGGTCATCTACTCGAAGTCGCAGTCGACCTCCTTCGGCGACGACGAGGCCACCGTCTGACCGACGGTTCGCCGAGCCCCCTCTTTCTGCGAACTGGCTGTCGCTTTCCCGGTCCTGGCCGGGAATGCGACAGCCAGTTGCGTTCTGGGGCCTCGTCGCGACGGAACAGGCCGGCGTCCTGCGAGACTGCACGTCATGGGAGACGACCCGGTGGACGGTTGGACGCTCGGCCCGGATGACCGCGAGCAGGCGGCGGGTCGGGTGCTGGCACTCGTGCTCGGCGCCGACCTCGCGACGTTCCGGTCCCACGAGCCGGGAGTTCGTGGCGATGCCGACCCCGAGAGCCTGCACCAGTTCCGGGTGAGCCTGCGTAGGGCCCGATCGCTGCTGGCTGTGGGTGGCGCGGTCTTCCCGGAGGAGGAGCTCGTCCTGCTGCGCGCACTGTCGGCATGGATGGCCGAGGCCACCTCGCCGGTGCGGGACCTCGACGTGCTGCTCGACGAGTTGCCGAGACTGGGTGAGCGGATCGTGCCCGAGTTGGTCGACGGGTTCGTTGGACTGGCGGCGTCGCTGGAAGACGCACGGGAGGAGTCGTTCTCGGCGCTGATCGGAGCGCTCGACGACGACCGCCACCCGGTGCTGCTGCGCCGGTGGACGGTGATGTCGTCGGTCTACCGAGTCGGTGGTGGTGAGCCCGGCCCGGACGCCCGCCGGCCTGCCGGTGAGGTCGTCGATGGGTTGCTGATGCAGAGCTGGAAGCGGATGCGTCGACGGGGTCGGACGGCGATGCGGACAGACGACCGTGAGTCCTGGCACGACCTCCGCAAGGCGATCAAGCGGTTCCGCTACCTGGTCTCGGCGTTCGAGCCGATGTACCCGGACGGCTCCTTCGACCGGGTGCTGGATGGTCTGTCAGGACTTCAGGACGTCCTCGGCGGACTTCAGGACCACCACGTGCAGGCGTCGATCGTCGAGTCGGTCGGGGTCGCCGAGGGTGGTCGTGCCGCGCTCGCTGCGGGGGTGGTCGCGGATTCGTTGCACCGCGATGCCGAGGCCGCCCACGCCGAGTGCTGCGACGCCTGGTCCGACTTCGACCGCCCCAAGCTCCGCCGCCGCGTTCTGGCTGTCGTTTCGGCCGCTGGGGCGACGACCAGAACGACAGCCAGAAGCGGATAGGAGCTCGTAGGAGAGGGCAGGACCAGGGTCGGACCGGGTCGCGGTCCCCGGTGACCACCGTCGGGGTCGTCTGTCAGAGTGTCGGACATGCCTGATGAGAGCCGCCGCAGCGACGACGAGACCATCGATCTCTCCGATCCGCAGCTCGACGACCGCCGTCTCGCCACGATCCGTGGACTCCTGGCCAAGGCCGAGGCCACCGAGTTCCCCGAGGAGGCCGAGGCGTTCTTCAACAAGGCGTCCGAGCTCATCGCCCGGTACGCGGTCGATGAGGCGCTTCTGTGGTCGTACGGGCCCGCCGCCCGTGAGGAGCCGTCAGAGCTGCGGATGGTCCTGCACCCGCCGTACCTCGCGCAGAAGGCCGTGCTCGTGTCTCGGGTCGCGACGGCGCACGGGTGCCGGGCGATCCGCTTCGGAGCCGGCTCGGCCCGCGACGGCGAGGTCGTCGCCGTGGTCGGATTCCCGAGCGACCTGCGCTGGGTCGACACGCTGGTGACCAGCCTCATGGTGCAGCTCACCTCGGCGATGCTGGCTCGTGCGCCGAGGGGTTTGACGGCGTCGCAGTCCGCCGGGTGGCGTCGCAGCTTCATCGTCGGCTTCGCAGAAGAGGTCGCGGCGCGCCTCCAGCTCGATCGTGAGGTCGCGACGCGTGACGCCGACCAGCACATGGCGTCCGGACGGGACGCGAGCGGTGATCATTCCGTGTCGCTGGTCCTGGTGGAGCGCTCCGAGCGCGTCCGCGACGATTTCAGGCGCCGGTTCCCCCACACGCAGACCACCCGCGCTTCGACGGGTGGTTCGAGGGCCGGTCACCACGCGGGTCGGGCTGCCGGGCGGGAGGCGTCGTTCGGTCGTCGCACGATCGGCGGGACCCAATCGCTGCCCCGTGGCGGCTGACGGTTCCCACATCGACGCCGCAGGGTCCGGCGATCCCGACGCTGCGGCGGTGTACGCGGCCGAGGAGGAGGCGCTGCCCGACGGTGGTCGCCGGTTCCGTCGGTTCGCGGACCTGGTCGCGTTCGTGGACCACGCGCTGTCGGAGCCGTTCTGGGCCGAGCAGTTCCCCGACGCACCTGTGAGCGCCGAGGTCGTCCGTCGATCCCACAGCGCGACGGCGTCGGGTGCGCACGTGACCGGCGACGGCTGGGACGCCGTGATCTGGATCCGTGACGGTTCGTGGGACGCGGTGACGGTCGTCCACGAGCTCGCTCACGTGGCGACGGGATCGTTCCGGGACCCGGGTCGGTGGTCGAGCGACCCCGGTCACGGAGAGCGGTTCGTGTCGGCGTTGCTCGTGCTGTGGCGGCACCACCTGGGAGCCCATGCCTACGGTGCGCTGTGCTCGGCTCTCGGGGCGAGGGGGCTGAGCCGAGACCACCACGGGGGGCGGTGCCCGGGGAGCGAGTAGACGTCGGCCTTCTCCCGTCGTCCCCGGACCGTGAGTCGTCCCGCCGGGTGCCAGGGGGGCGGTCCACCGGCGGCGTCGAACGTGACGCGGGACGCGAGCACCTCAGACGGCTGGTCCTTCGCCATGTCGCACAGCCGCGAGGCGAGGTTCACGACGTCGCCGATGACCGTGTACTCGAACCGTTCCGGGGTGCCGATGAACCCGGCGATCACCTCGCCGGTGGCGACACCGATCCTGGCGCGCAGCGACCCTTCCGCCTGTTGGAGCTCCCGGGGGATGGCTGCCGCTGCGGCCAGAGCGCGGCCGGCGTGGTCGGGCTGGTCCTGCGGGGCGCCGAACAGGCACATGGCTGCGTCGCCCTCGAACTTGTTGACCCAGCCGCCCTCGTCCGCGACGACGCCGACGACGATGGTGAAGAAGCGGTTGAGCATCGCGACGACGTCTTCGGGTGGGTGACGTTCCGAGAAGCGGGTGTAGTCGCGGAGGTCGACGAAGAGGACGGTGACCTCGCGCCGTTCGCCGGCCGCGGTCGGCTCGTCGCGACCCATGGCCATCTCGGCGAGGTCCGCCTGTCCGACCTGCCGGTCGAAGAGGTCGCGGAGCGCTTCACGTTCGCGGATCCCGGCGACGAGGTCGTTGACGCCCTCGGCGAGGCGGCCCAGCTCACCGAGGTCGTCGACGGGGACGTGGACGTCGAGGTCGCCGTGCTCGATCCGCCTCAGGGCGTCACGTACCCGGTTGAGCGGGCGGGACACCGACACGGCTGCGACCACCATGACCACTCCGCCGATGAACGCACCGAACACGGCGATCCACGCGAGCCGACCGGGGTCGAGCGGGACGGGGGCGATGAGCGGGTTGAGGCCGATGGCGATCAGGGGGACGGCACTTCCCATGAGCCATGCCAGCATCAATCGGGGCAGGACGTCCCGTCGGTCCTTGGGGAGCTCAGCGTCTGCCAGGGCGAGCGCGTAGAGCGGTCGGAAGTGGCCCTCGAGCAGCAGGTACAGGAGGGTGCAGGTGATGATGCCGGCCAGGGCGAGGGCGAACGACACCCGCTGGAGACCCCGGTTGATGATCCCGAAGAGGATCGCGGCGCCGAACCACGACACGAGCGCGGTGAACGTCTCGTAGGTCGGCAACGTGAACAGCATCCGGCGTTGCTTGTCGGTGGGGGGGGTGCCGAGACGGACCCACGACACCGCTCGGTGCAGCATGGCGGCGTTGATCGGGACACCGACGACGAGCATCACGCCGAGGTAGATCCCGAACGCGACGACGTTCAGCGTCCGCGACTCCAGGTCGCCCGCGGCCGCGTCGGGGAACAGGAAGCTGAAGTAGGCGACGATCGCCCCCAGGCCAAGGCCGTTGGCGAGGACCTGGAGGAGCAGGACGCCCCGCACGGTGGCCCTGGCCTGAGCCGGCTTGGGGACGTGCAGGACCGGCTGCTCCACGGCGGCGAGTGTACGGGCCCCGGGCGTCGGAATTCCGAACGCTCTTCACATCGTGCGTGACGTGCATTACAGTCGTCGGACCGGACGTGGGGTCCGGTGAGTGGCGATTCAAGGGGAGATGTCATGGTCCGGAAGACCGGAGTGACCGCATGCCTGGTCGGCGTGCTGGTCCTGATCGCGGCGGCGTGCACGCCGGCGCCGGCAACAGCGCCGGTGGCCAAGTTGCAGGCGAATCTCACCAGTGGGGAAGCGCCGTTCTCGGTGTCGTTCACATCGACCGGGTCGACGGTCCCCGAGGACACCACGTGGCTCTGGGAGTTCGGAGCAGGTGAGGGCACCAGCACCAACGTCGGTTCGACCTCCCACGTTTACTCGAACGTCGGCTCGTTCACAGCGAAGCTGACGCTCACCGCGCCGGGCGGTACGAGCACCAGCGAGTCGGTCACGATCACGGTGAACGAACCTCCGCCCGACACCACCTTCTTCGTGCGGGCCGTCGACGGCGCCGACGACACGAACTGCGGGCCGAAGACGGCTCCGTGCCAGACGATCGACCACGGCCAGAGCCGCGCGGCTGCCACGCCCGGCATCACCCGTGTCCGGGTCGCCGGTGGTTCCTACGGCGCCTTCACCGTCCGCTCGGGCCTCACGCTCGAGGGCGGCTGGAACCAGACCTTCACCGCTCGCGGCCCGGCCGACATCTCCACGGTGAGCGGCGCCTACGACGGCTCGACCAACTGGGCGATCCGCGCCAACAACATCACGGCACCGACCACGGTGTTCGGCTTCACCGTCCAGGGCGCTACGGCCGGAGCGGGACAGACCACCGCCGGTGTGCTGGTCAACGGCGCGGTGAACGGCCTCCTGCTCGACTCCTTGGTCGTCAACGGCGGTGTCGGCGTCGACGCCACAGGCCTCCTCGTCGACGGTGCCGGCGTGTCGGCGACGATCAAGAACTCCGACGTCAACAGCGGCACCCCCGTCGGCGCCGGCAACAGCGCCTACGGAGTCCGTGCGCTCAACGGCTCGGTCCTGTCGGTCCAGACCTC
>CAZNQK010000011.1:0-2094 GCA_964575165.1 uncultured Aquihabitans sp.
CGGCGATCGGTCCGATCGAGCTGCGATCGCCGACGACGCTGCGCGCCTACCGGCACGGCCCCGACGGCTCGGCCGATCCGGCAGGGACCGATCCTCGTGGATCGGACGGATGGCTCTCCACCGGTGACCTGGGCGTGGTGAGGGCGGACGCCTCGTTGCACGTCCTCGGTCGCTCCGATGACCTGATCATCAGCGGCGGTTCGAAGGTGTGGCCGGCACCGGTCGAAGAGGTGCTGCGCACCCAGCCGGGCATCGACGACGTCGCCGTGGTGGGAGTGTCGGATCCGGAGTGGGGCGAGCGGGTCGTCGCGATCGTCGTTCCATCCGACCCCCGGTTTCCTCCCAGGCTCGAGGACCTGCGCTCGGCCGTTCGCTCCGAGCTGCCCGTCGCTGCTGCACCGAAGGAGATGCGGCTCGTGGATGTGCTGCCTCGCACCCCACTGGGCAAGATCATGCGGAGCGCCCTCGTCCAGGGCACCCGAAAGGCGGACCCGCATGACTCCTGAATCGCCGGCACCTCTGACATGACAGGCCAGGAGGACCCGGCACCCATCGACGGCGTCTGCTTCGATCACGTCGCCATCGCCGTGCACCGCATGACCGACCCGTGGCCGTTGTTCGCCGACGCGCTCGGCGGGACGTACCACGACCGGGGCATCAACCCGGGGTTCGGGTGGACGCAGGTGCGCTTCGCCCAGGGGTTCATCGTGGAGGGCATCCACCCCGAGCAGACCGATCGCTCCGACTTCCTGAACCGATTCCTCGACCGCTACGGGCCCGGACCCCACCACCTCACGTTCAAGGTGCCCGACCTGAGCTCGGCACTGACGCGGGTCCGATCCGCCGGCCTCGAGGCGGTGGACGAGGACCGGAGCGACCCGGCCTGGTTCGAGGCGTTCCTGCGCCCTTCGCAGGCCCACGGGATCGTCGTCCAACTCGCCCAAGTCGGACCGGACCCGGCGCCGGCCCCTGCGGAGCCCGAGGGGTTCCCTCATGTGTCCTACGACCACCCGGTCGCCTCCATCGGCCGGGTCGTGCACGCGGTCGCCGATCTCGAGGGGGCGTTGGGGCTGTTCCGGGACGTCCTCGGCGGCCGCGTCATGTCGAGCGGTGCAGCGGTCGACGGCAACCACTGGGTCGAGCTGGGTTGGGCCGGGCCGGGTCGGCTGCGACTGCTCGAGGCCGCACACGCCGAGATCGCTGAGTGGGTCGGCGACCGCTCCGGTCGGCTGCGACACATCTTCTTCAACTTCGACGAGCCATCCACGGTCCCCGGTGCCCGCAAGGTGGCGGAGAACCGCTGGGTCGTCGACGGCGACGAGATGCTGGGCACCCGCCTGGTGCTGGCGTCCAACGCTCGACCCTGACGGTCGATCCCGGGGCCGGCGGTGGCGCGATCCTCAACTGAGGGAGCCCGGACCGGACAGGTCAGAGCAACATGCCGCCGTCCACCACGACCGCGGTGCCGGTGATCCAGGACGCGGCGTCCGACGCCAGGAACACCGCCGCGTTGGCGATGTCGACTGGCTCCCCGAGCCGTCGCAGGGGGACGTGCTCGGCGACCGCCTGCTCATCCCGCTCCCACAGGGCTCGGGCCATGTCGGTCTTCACCAGTCCCGGGCAGATCGCGTTGACGCGGACGGCCGGGGCGAGCTCCTTGGCCAGAGACTTCGTCAGGTGGATCAGCGCCGCCTTCGTCACGTTGTAGTGACCGATCGCGACCTCGACCGACATCCCGCCGATCGACGCGATGTTGATCACGTTCCCACCGCCGTCGGACATCGCCTGCCGGTAGGCCTCCTGGGTCCACACGAACGCTCCCCGGAGGTTGACGTCGTAGGTCTTGTCGAGCCTCGGCAGGTCGATGTCGATCATGCGCCCCATGTAGGGGTTGGTCGCGGCGTTGTTCACGAGGATGTCGAGCCCACCGAGGCGTTCCACGGTCGCGGCCACGCACGCACCGGCAGCATCGGGGTCTCCGGCATTGGCCGCGAACACCTCCACACGGGCATCGCGGGCAGGGGCGATCGTTGCCGCCGCAGCACGTAGAGCGTCCTCCTTGCGTGACGACAGCATCACCGATGCCCCGGCCGC
>CAZNQK010000011.1:2194-17505 GCA_964575165.1 uncultured Aquihabitans sp.
CAGCACGTAGAGCGTCCTCCTTGCGTGACGACAGCATCACCGATGCCCCGGCCGCCGCCATCCCCGCGGCGATCGCGGCGCCGATCCCACGTGAGGCTCCGGTGACCAGGGCGACCTTCCCGTCCAGACGGATCTCCATGCACGGCACCGTATGTCACCCCGAACCCCGCGTTCTGTGTGCATCTCACGTCGCCCCACGACATGCGATGCACACAGAACCTGCTCTGGCGGCGAAGTTCCCACCGCGTCGTAGGTTGAGCGCCATGGCCAACCGACTCGCCGACCAGACGAGCCCGTACCTCCGACAGCACGCCGACAACCCGGTCGACTGGTGGCCGTGGTGCGACGAGGCGTTCGAGCTCGCCCGAACGACGGACCGACCCGTGCTGCTGTCGGTGGGCTACTCGTCCTGCCACTGGTGCCACGTGATGGCCCACGAGAGCTTCGAGGACCCGGCCGTCGCATCGCTCATGAACGAGTGGTTCGTCCCGGTCAAGGTCGACCGCGAGGAACGACCCGACGTCGACGCGATCTACATGGAGGCGACGCAGTCGATGACCGGCCACGGCGGATGGCCGATGACCGTCTTCGCCGACGCCGACGGACGCCCCTTCTTCTGCGGGACCTACTTCCCGCCCGAGCCACGCCACGGCCAGGCAGGGTTCAGGCAGGTGCTGCAGGCGGTCCACGAGGCATGGACGGACCGCCGCGAAGGCCTGATGGAACAGGCTGAGCGGATCACCGACGCTCTGCGCCGTCCCGTGAGCACCGCTGCGTCGGAAGTTCGATCGGAGGTCGGATTCGCCGACCTGGACGAGGCAACCATGGGGCTGCTGTCAGCCTTCGACGGCGAGTGGGGCGGTTTCGGCCGATCCCCCAAGTTCCCGCAGTCGATGAGCCTCGATCACCTGCTGCGCCACCACCACCGCACCGGATCGGCCACCGCGCTCACAGCGGCGGTCACCTCCCTCGACGCGATGACAGCCGGGGGTGTGCACGACCACCTGGGCGGAGGGTTCAGCCGCTACTCGGTGGATCGCCAGTGGCTCGTCCCCCACTTCGAGAAGATGCTCTACGACAACGCTCTCCTGCTGAGGGCCTATGCCCACGCGTTCCAGGTCACCGGCGAGCAGCGGTTCTCGGATGTCGCATCATCGACCGTCGAGTACGTGCTGCGTGACCTGTCACACCCGGACGGAGGCCGCTACTCGGCCGAGGACGCCGACTCGATGCCGCTCGATGCAGCCCCCGGGACCCATCCCGAAGAGGGAGCGTTCTACACATGGACCCCGGAGCAGGTGGCCGACGCGCTCGACGCCGGAGGTCTCGGCGAGCACGCGGAGGCCGTCTGCGAGTGGTACGGGATCACCGTCGACGGCAACTTCGAGGGAGCGTCGATCCCGAACCGGTTGCACGCCCGCTCCGCCCCGAGCCACGGGGCATCGGACCGCCCACCTGAGATCGAGTCCGGGCGTCGGGCACTGCTGACAGCCCGATCCCGACGACCCCGACCCGGTCTCGACGACAAGGTCCTCACGGAGTGGAACGCCCTGTTCGTCGCCGCGCTGGCCGACGCCGGCGCCGCGACGGGAACGGCCGGCTGGATCGTCGAGGCGGAGCGCACCGGGGCCTTCCTCCTACGGGCGCTCCGGCGTGACGATGGACGTTGGCTCAGGTCCTGGCAGGCGGACAGCGGCCCCAGGCACCTGGCCTACGCCGCCGATCACGGTGCGCTGCTCGATGCCTTCATCTGCCTGTACGAGGCGACGGGGCGACTCCGCTGGCTCGACGAGGCCATCGCCGTCGCCGGCCAGATGCGTGGTCTGTTCATCGACGACGACGGCACCGTCTTCACCACCGGCAGCGATGCCGAGGCCCTGCTCGTCCGACCCCGGGAGGTGATGGACAACGCGACGCCCTCGGGAGCGAGCCTCGCTGCGGCGGGACTCCTGCGCCTGGGCGCTCTCACGGGAGACGACGGTTGGACCGGCATCGCGCGCCGGATCGTGACGTCGCTCGGTTCGCTCGTCGGTCGCCACCCTCTCGGGTTCGGGTACATGCTGTGGGCCGTCGAGCTCGACGCCGTCGGCATCACCGAGATCGTGGTGAGCGGCGACCGACCCGACCTGGTCGAGGTCGCTCACGGCGCCTTCACCCCGTCTGCCGTGCTGGTGTGGGGCGAGCGGGACGACGGACCCCTCTGGGAAGGGCGAGACGAACCGAGAGCTGACGGTCGGGCCTACGTGTGTCGGAACCGGACCTGCGATGCACCGATCACGGACCCCGCCGAACTGGCCCATTCCCTTCGAACTCGGGTCACCTGACGCCGAGATGGGGCGCGCGAGACGACCCGAGTTCAGCGTGGGACGGGAGCGGTCAGGAACGGGCCGCTGCGTCGGTCTTGTGGTCGGCGACCTCGATGTACGGCTCGACCTCGTGGTCGAGCATGCCCTTGGACACCCAGCCCCGCTTGTCGGCCCAGATGATCAGCGGCGGCAGCACGATCAGGGCGGCGAGCAGCGCGATCGTCACCTTGAGAGCGATGAATATTCCGAAGTTGCGCAACAGTGGCAGCGACGAGAACGAGATCACCGCGACGCCGGCCACCGCCGTCATCGCCGAGACGATGAACGCCCGTCCGGTCCGTGCCGCGGTCACGTCGATCGCGGCACGTGGCTCCAGCCCCTTGCGCCGTTCCTCGATGTAGCGCAGAAGGATCAGAGACGTGAACTCCGTGCAGGTGGCGACCACGAGCGGACCGCCGATGGCCGTCATCGGGCTCAACGAGATGCCGAGCGCCCAGATGGCGATCGTCGCCACGCCGGAGGCGACGAGCACGGGGACCATCGACAGCAACGAGCGCGTGAAGGAGCGGAGGCGCACGCAGAGGAACAGGAAGACCAGGCCGACGGCGAGCCAGGTCAGCTGGACCAGGTTCGCCTCGAGGTTCTCGAGCAACCCCACCCCGACGATCGCCAGGCCGGACGGTGTGAGGCGTGCACCCGGCGGAGCGACGGACGGATCGTCGCGGATGTCGGTCGCGACCCCCGCGAGCCTCTCGAGCGGCCCGGGTCTGGTCATGAAGACAAGGTTCAGAGAGCTGCCGTCCTCGGCGGCGGTCGACGCCTGGATGGCCGGAGGCGCGATGTCCCAAGCGGCCTTCACCGACTCGGCGGTCGGCGACACGTGCGCCGCACCCTCGACGTCGGTCAGGTCCGACACCGTCGGGATGATCCCCGTCCCGATGAGCAGGACCTTGGGGTGCTGCTCCATCTGGTCGCGGCCGAACTCGTCCAGCTTGGAGATGACGTCGTCGGTGAACAGCGACCCGTCGGCCTTCGACTCGACGAAGATCCCGAGCTCCGATGATCCACCCACCTCCTTCTCGACCCTGTGGAGGTCCTTGACCACCTGGCTCTGCTGGTTCACCCAGTTGACAGGGTCAGTCTCCAGCTTGATGTCGGGCTCCACCACGCTGCCGACCACGAACACCGCCACCGACACCGCTGCGAGCGGCAGAGCGAACCCACCCGGCAGGCTGCCCATCCAGACGACCAGACGACCGAGGCGCCCCTCGCTGAAGTCCCCGGAACGGGTCGGGCTGCGGTACTCACGCATGCCGAGGATGGCGAGGGGGTTCAGGATCGAGCTGACGCAGATGGCGACGATCCCGACGGTGAGCAGCCAGCCGAACGCCCGCACCATCGGCACACGGGAGATCTGCAACGCCAGGAACGCGAACACGGCGTCGAACGTCACGACCAGCAGCGCCGGGCCGAGGCCGCGCGCCGCCTCCTGGATCGGATGGGGCGACTGGTCGATGATCACCTCCTCCTCGATCCGGGAGTGCATCTGGATCGCGTAGTCGATGCCGATGCCCAACATGACCGGGAGTCCGGCGATCGTCACCAGAGTGAGGGGGATGCCGATGTAGCCCGCCAGGCCGAACGCCCACACGACGCCGACGAGGACGACGGCCAGCGGCAGGAGCCGCCACCGGACGCCGAAGAACAGGAGCAGGATCACGATCATCACGACCACCGCGATCCCGCCGAGGGTCATCATCCCGCCCTTCAGGTAGTCGTTGATCTCCTTGAGCAGGATCGGAGCACCTGTGGTCACGGTGTCGGAGTCGGGGAACTGGAGAGCCTTGGTCGCCGCCACCACGGCGTCGGACGCAGCGCCTTCGTCCTCGATCGACATGTTCCCGTCGAGCCGGGTGATCATCAGGGCGTGGGTCTTGTCGGGGAAGAACGGCCGCAGCGCCTTGCGGACCTCACCCTGGTTGTCGTACAGGAGGAACTTCACCCACTCCGGGTTCGTCAGCGTCTGCTGGTCGGGCGGGACCGCCAGGAGCCTCTGGGCAGTGGTCGCTGTGTCGGCTTCGCGCGCGGCCACGCTCGCCGCGTCGCCCTGTTCGGCCGCCACCTCGGACGCGTGCAGCAGCGCCTTCGCTGCGACCGAGTCGAACGGGGTGCCTCCCTCGGGGGTCTTCACCAGATCGGCCGAGAACTGGAGCGCCGTGGTCGGAGCGATGACGCCCTGGACGCCGTCGACGGACTCGACCTTCGAGGTCACGTCCTGGAGCGTCCCGACGCCCTCCTCGGTGAAGAGCTCGTCGATGGTGTGCCCCTCGGCCATCGTGACGACCGACAGCATCGCCTCGCCGCCGAACAGCTTCTGGTAGACGACGTTGTCCTTGTAGACCTGATCGTCGGCGTTCAGGTAGCTGTCCTGCCCGGTGGCGAACTGGAGGCGGGTCACGCCGGTGCCGATCAGGACGGTGAACCCGAGCAGCACCGCGGTGACGATGACCGCGTGCTTGCCGAGGTTGACCGCCAGCCAGGACCAGAACCGTTGCATCATGCGAAGCGCTCCGTTGCTCGAGGCGATCGGGGTTCCCCCCCGATCCCATGATCCGCCGGTCCCAGTGCCGACGCGGGCGACGCTACCGCCTGGCGGTCACCGCCTGCGCACCCGCGTGCCCGCCGACGCACCCGCTTGCTCGGCGGCGCAGAGCTGGTCACCCGCCGCCGGACCAGCGTCCGAAGTGGATGTGCTCACCGGGATCCGGGCGACCGCGGAGCGACGACCGCGACGGCCCTCGGCCGCCCGCGGCACATCGACCAAGCGCGATCGTCCCGACGCAACGACGGCCCGGTGGGGCTCCGAGTGCCGACAGGACGGCACGTTCGTTGCCGAACAGCCCGAACAGGAGCGCCCCGAGACCCTCTGCCTCGGCGGCGAGCAGCACGGCCATGACGGTCGCTCCCCCGTCGACGAACCAGTAGGGCACGTCCCAGGCGTCGACGTCGGCACCCAGACCCGACGACACCTTGTCGGGACGCGAGTAGCGCTCGAGGTAGGCGTCCGGATCGACGACCACCTCGACCAGCACCGGGGCGTGGAGCAGCCCGGGCCAGGCGAAGCTGCCGCGTCGCGGCTCGGGAAGGGTGACGTCCCAGTGCAGGGACGTGTCGGACCCGACGAGCACGACGAGGTCGAGCGCATGGGTGTTGCCCGCCGCCGGTCCACGGAACGCAGCCGCCAACACCCGACGCAACACCTCGGGCGGGATCGGATCGTCGCTGAAGTCCCGGCACATCCGACGACCGGCCAGCACCTCCGAGAACGGAGGATCGGTGCATCGGTGGTGATCGGTGGGATCCGGCGGTCGGCTCACCCGTACTTGAGGAGCTCCTCGGCCATCACCCAGCCGAAGGTGACCAGGGCGTCGCCCCGCTCGACGTCGAGGTGCTCGAACTGGGCGACGATCTCCACGTCGATCTTGTCGGGCTTCAACGAGACGTGGTCGAAGGCCAGGGGCGGGCCGCCGTCGCCGGTGACCGTGAAGATCGTGTCGTCGTAGCGCGCCGCCTCGATCTCGAAGAACTTGGCGATGCGACGACCCCACGCCCGCTCCTCGCCCGACACCCTGTGCCCCGGACGTGGGATGATGTCGACGAGCACCTTGTAGGCCTCGAACGCGCCCGGGTCGACCATCCGGGTGCCGAACAGGACGTCCTCGTCGGGGAACGCCATCAGCGCCCTCCGGAGGTTGTCCGACACGATCGCCTTCAGGACCGAGTCCCGCTTGGACGTCCGCTTGATCCCCGCGAGACCGATCATCACGGCGGGAGTGCCGCCGATGCGCTCGAGGGTCGAGAACGAGAATCCGCGAAGGAGGTTGCCCTCACGGACCTGGGTCACCAGGACCCACGTCCCGGCCTGCTTGGACAGGAGACCCACCTCGTAGCGGATCCCTCCCTCGGCGCAGAGGTCGGCCATCTCGGCCAGTTCCGCATCACTCAGAGCGGTGCAGTCCTTGGTCGTGACGTCGAGCGCCATGCGGGTTCTCCTCCGATGTCGAACGGCCCTGTTGCGGGTCGCGGACTCGCAACAGGGTGCAGAAGTGGTCCCACTAGTTCAGTCCCCCGAGCGCCCCGGATCAAGTCGGGGAGCACCCAACCGCACGCAGCCTGAGATGACCGAGCGGGCGTGCCCCCTCGATCGTCACATGACGACGGACTCGTGGCCGAGCAACGCCCGGAGCTCGCCGATCAGGCCGCTGCGCGGGTTGACCAGGTGCTCGTCGGACAGTCGGAGGACCTGCTTCTCACCGAGCAGGATGTGGACCTCGGACTCCCCGGGGAAGTCACCGATCAGCTCCTGGAGCCTGTCGATGGTCGAGTCGTCGAGACGGGCGGGAGGGAGGTGCAGCCGCAACGGGGGGTGCTCGTCGAGCTGCGGTTCGAACAGCTCGAGCTCCCGTGGGATGAACTTGGGCGTCTCGTCGCGCTTGTCGACCCGTCCGGTGCAGACGACCACGGCGTCCTCGACGAGCAGGTGACCGATCTGCGCCATCGTCTTGGGGAACACCATGACCTCGACCGAGCCCTGGAGGTCCTCCAGGACGAACACGGCCATCAGGTCGCCCTTCTTGGTCCACTTGCGCTGGAGGCCCGTGATCACACCGCCGATCGTGCGCTGCACGCCGTCGTCGAGGTCGGACAGGTCGGGGATGGTGCAGTCGACCTTGCGCTTGAGCGCCTGCTCGGCGCCGAGCAGCGGGTGGTCCGAGACGTACAGGCCCAGCATCTCCTTCTCGAAGGCGAGCCGCTGCTTCTTGTCGAACTCGATGGCCGGGATGGCGACCCGCTCGTCGAACGCCGGGCCGTCGGTCGACTCGCCGAAGAGCGACATGACTCCCATGTCGTGCTCCTTGCGGCGTGCGATGGTCGCGTCGACGATCTGCTCGAAGACCGCCAGGAGGCCTTGGCGGGGATGACCCATCGAGTCGAACCCGCCGGCCTTGATGAGCGACTCGATCGTGCGCTTGTTGAGAACCGCTGTGTTGACCCGCTGGCAGAAGTCGAAGAAGTCGGTGAACGGTCCGTCGGCGTCACGCTCCTCCACGATCAGCTCGACGAGACCGGAGCCGACGTTGCGCACCGCGGAGAGGCCGAAGAGGATCTTCTCGGAACCGACGTCGGGGTCATCTGCCACCGGCGAGAAGTCCGACAGCGAGCGGTTGACGTCGGGGACCGTGACCTCGATTCCCATCGCCCGGCACTCCCCCAGGTACACGGCCGCCTTGTCGAGGTTGGTCTTGACGCTGGTCAGCAGGGCGGAGAGGTACTCGGCCGGGTAGTTCGCCTTGAGGTAGGCGGTCTGATAGGCGACGAACCCGTAGCCGTAGCTGTGGGACTTGTTGAACGCGTAGTCCGCGAAGGGCTCGATGATGTCGAACCAGGCCGTGCCGAGCTCGGCGCCGTAGCCCGTGGTCTCGCAGCCCTCGACGAACTTGGTGCGCTCCTTGGCGATGAGCTCACGGACCTTCTTGCCGCACGCCTTGCGGAGGTTGTCGGCGTCGGCCAGGGAGTATCCGGCGAACCGCTGCGCGATCCGCATGATGCCCTCCTGGTAGATGCACAGCCCGTAGGTGTCGCCGAGGATCTCCTCGGCGTCGGGGTGGAGGAACGTGACCTCCTGGCGGCCGTTCTTGCGGTCCGCGTAGTCGGTGTGCATGTTGGCCGCCATCGGGCCGGGTCGGTACAGCGCCACGAGCGCGGCGACGTCCTCGAACTCGGTCGGCGCCAGCGAACGGATGAGCGAGCGCATGGCACCGCCCTCGAGCTGGAACACGCCAATGGTGTCGGCACGTCGCAGCAGCTCGTAGGTCGGTCCGTCGGTCAGGTCGACGTCGTCGATGTCGACGTCGATCCCCTTGGTGCGACGGATCAGCTCGAGCGTGTCGGAGATGACGTCGAGGTTCCGCAGCCCCAGGAAGTCCATCTTGAGCAGACCCAGCTCCTCGACGCCGTGCATCTCGTACTGGGTGACGACCGGCGCATCTTCGATCGGGACGCCGGACTCGGGCTTGCGCTGGATCGGCAGGTACTCGGTGAGCGGGTCCTTGGTGATCACCACCGCCGCGGCGTGGATGCCGTCCTGGCGGCGCAGCCCCTCGAGCCCCTTGGCGACGTCGACGACCTCCTTGGTCTCGGGGTCGGTCGCGTACATCTCACGGAGCTCGGCGGCCATCTTGTAGCCGTCGACGAACTTCGGGTGCTCCTCGAGACAGGCGTACAGAGGCGTGTCACGGCCCATGATGAGCGGCGGCATGGACTTGGCGACCCGGTCCCCGACGATGTACGGCTTGCCCAGCACCCGGGCCGCGTCACGCACCGCGGCGCGGGCCTTGATCGTCGAGAACGTGACGATCTGGGCGACCCGGTCCCGGCCGTAGCGCTCCGCGGCATAGCGGATCATCTCGTCGCGGTAGCGGGAGTCGAAGTCCATGTCGATGTCGGGCATCGAGATGCGACTCGGGTTGAGGAACCGCTCGAACAGCAGGTCGTAGCGGATGGGATCCAGGTCGGTGATCCACAACGTGTAGGCCACGGCGCACCCTGCCGCGGACCCACGACCGGGACCGACCCGGATGCCGGCGTCGCGGGCGTGGCGGATGAGGTCCCAGACGATCAGGAAGTACGAGCTGAACCCCATGTCGCCGATGACCTTGAGCTCGTAGCTCAGCCGCTCGACGACCTCGTCGGGCAGCTGCTCGCCCCAGCGCTTGCGGGCGCCCTCGAAGGTCAGGTGCTCGAGGTAGGCGGCATCATCGACGAAGCCCTCGGGTAGCGGGAAGTTGGGCAGCAGCGGCTTGCCGAACTCGATCTGGACGTTGCAGCGCTCCGCGATCCACAGGGTGTTGTCACACGCGCTCGGCACCTCGGAGAAGAGGTGGCGCATCTCCTGCGCTGTCTTCAGGTAGTGCTCGTCTCCGTGGAACTTGAAGCGGTCGGGATCGCTGACCAGCGATCCCGTCTGCACGCACAGGAGTGCATCGTGGGCCAGGGCGTCGTCGCGGTGGACGTAATGGCTGTCGTTCGTCGCGAGCAGAGGTGCCTTGAGCTTCTTCGCGATCTCCAGCAGCTGCGGGTTGGTCCGGTGCTGCTCGGGGATCCCGTGGTCCTGGATCTCGACGAAGAGGTTGTCGCGCCCGAAGATGTCCTGGAGCCGAGCGGCCTTCTGGAGCGCTGCGTCGAACCCCTCGTTCATGAGCGACTGGAGGACGTGACCGCCCAGGCACCCGGTCGTGGCGATCACGCCCTCGCTGTGCTCGGCGAGCGTCTCCCAATCGACGCGGGGCTTGTAGTAGTAGCCCTCCATGTAGGCGCGGCTGGCGAGCTGGATCAGGTTGCGGTAGCCGACGGCGTCCTCGGCGAGAAGGGTCAGGTGGTAGTAGAGCTTGCGGCCGCCCTCGACCTCGCCGCCGGAGTCGTCGACCTTGCCCCGCCGCGGCGGACGCTCGTGGCGCGAGTCGTGCGCCATGTACGCCTCGGTGCCGAGGATCGGGGTGACCCCCTGCTTGCGACACTCCTTGTAGAAGTCGAGGATCCCGTACATGTTGCCGTGGTCGGTGATCCCCATCGCCGGCTGGCCGTCGGCCACCGCGGCTGACACGACGTCGCCGATGCGTGCGGCACCGTCGAGCATCGAGTACTCGGTGTGCTGGTGCAGGTGGACGAACGAGTCCGGCACTCGGATGGGCTCCCCTGGGCTCCGTGCAGCGCCCCGGCACGAACGGCGACGCTACGAACGACTGGTCTGATCGGCTGGCTGACTGACTGGAGAACCACACGCCTGTGATTCGAGCGACAGTCTCGCGCGATTCCCGGGCGACCCGCTCCTCCGAACCCTCACCGCTTTGTTCCCGTTTCGTGGCGGATTTCCGCCACGAAACGGGAACAAAGCAAGCAGGGAAACGGAACAGGTCAGATGTAGCCGGGTCCGGGACCCTGTTGCGGAGCACCGGGCCCCTGGGGAAGCTGACCCCGCATGCCCTCGAGCTGCTGGCGGGCCGACATCTGCTGAGCCATCAGTGCCGCCTGGATCCCGTGGAACAGCCCCTCGAGCCAGCCGACGAGCAGCGACTGAGCCATCCGGAGCTCGACCTCCGACGGGACGGACCCTTCAGCGAAGTCGAAGCTCAGCTCCTCGAGCTCGTCCGCGAGCTCCGGCGACAGAGCGGTCTTGAGCTGAGAGACAGAGCGCTCGTAGATGTCGCGGAGCTGACCGCGGGAGGCTTCGTCGAGCGAGGTGTTGCGGACCTCCTCGAGGAGCTGCTTCACCATCGCACCGATGCGGATGATCTTCGCCGGAGAGTTGATGTCGGGCTCCTCGTCGACACCACCTGCACCGGCGTCGGTCGAGGGGGCCGACCCGTCGGGGCCGTCGATTCCGTCGACCAACGGGGCCGCACCGATCCCGGCGGCTCCCGACGTCGTCGGAGCACCGGAGAGGGACGAATGTGGACCGTCGGGAGGTTCGACAGCGTCGGGCGAGATCACCTCGGAGTCGGTGCGAGCGTCGTCTGGCATGGCTCGGACCCTACTCCGACGGACCCGGGGCGCAGCAGGCCCGACCGGGGGGATCGACCGCCGGTCATCGGGGTCAGGTCCGTGCGACGAGCAGCGGGACGTGCACCTCGGCAGAGGTCAGAGAACCGTGCCGAGCGATGAGGTGGAACGGGCCGGTGTCGAGCGGATCCTCGAACGACACGGGTTCACGGGCGACGAGGGCGACGTCTCCCAGCCGGGCCAGCGGTCCGGGAAGCACCTTCGGACCGAACCAGCACTCGTCGAGGACCTGTTCACGGGTCACGACCCAGGCGATGTCGCCGTGGTGCTCGAGCGCTGCGTCGTACAGAGCCGCCTCGGCACCGGGAAGGGCATGGAACCACCGGAAGCGACCCTCGCCCGACTGCCGTTCCGTGTGGCTCAGGACCGAGGGGTGCGGCGGGTACACCCGATCGCCGACGTCCACCTGGCCGTGGTCGGATGTGATCACCAGCGCCACGCCTGCCGGCAGATGGTGCAGCAGGTACTCGATCATTCGGTCGACGAAGATCAACTCGGCCGCGTAGACGGTCCCGAGTCCGTACTCGTGTGCGACCTTGTCGATCCCGTCGTAGTAGGCGTAGACGAACGGCTCGCCGGCCTGGACCTGGTGCACGATCTCGGCCGCCAGCGTCGACGGCATCCGGTACGGGACGTGGCGACACCCGCCGAGGTGGGCGCGGGTGAAGCCGGAGTCGCGGAACTCCGCCCTCACGACCGCAGGAGGTCGGTGGCCCTCGAAAGCCATCTCGTGCTGCACCGACTCGGGCGGGATCGACTCGCGGGCGTCACCCCGGGTGGTGCACCAACGAAGGACGTTGAGCGTGTCCCCACCGTCGACGGCCATGCGGTAGCCGATGACGCCGTGCTCGCCGGGGGTCATCCCCGTCGCGATCGACGTCAGGGCGGTCGCTGTCGTGGTCGGAGCGACCGTGGTGATCGGAGCCGCGTTCATCAGCGGGATGCCCCTGAGCCCCGCCATCCGCGCCTGCATCTGCTCCCACCCGAGACCATCGAGGACCCAGAGCACGACCTGATCCGCTCCGACGACACCGTCGGGGAACCAGTCGGGAACGCGGTCGGGATCCTCGACCAAGGGCCTCATCACGTTGCTGGTGCACGCGCCCTCGTAGTCGGGCAGCACCGGATCTTCGCCCACCGTTGGCTCCTCGTAGGTCACCACCTCCAACGGTAGCTGCCCGTCGACGGGTCCGAGGGTCAAACCCTGACGAGGCTTCAGTTCGCTCCCGGGCACCCCTCACCTCCCCGGTGGGACCTGAGCCGGTACCTCCCGGAACAGGAGCCCCGGCAGGATCGCCCCCGTTTGTACGATGGGCCGTCGTGAACGTGTCCACCCGGGGCGACTACGCCTGCCGAGCACTCCTGTCGCTCTCTCTGCACCGCACCAGCGGCCCGACGTCTGTGCGTGACATCGCCGAGCGGACTGCCCTGCCGCAGCCGTATCTCGAGCAGATCCTGCTGGCGCTCAAGGGAGCGGGGATCGTGCGCTCGAAACGTGGAGTCGGCGGGGGCTACGAGCTGGCCCGTCCGCCGGAGGAGATCGACCTGGCCCAGATCGTGTCCGCCGTGGACGGCCCCATCCAGGCGGGGTCGTTCGGCGAGCCGCACACCGACGGTGCCTGCGACCACGAGGGCCAGTGCGTGCTCCTGGCGGTGTGGCACGAGGTGGCCGACCACATGCGCGAGGTGCTCGAGGCCTACACGCTGGCGCAGCTCGTCCAGGTCACGCGAGGCGAGAGGGCCTGGCCCGGCGAATCCAACTGAGAGCTGACGAACGAGGTACGGGGTTCGTGTGCGAGATCAGGCGGTCGTTGCCGCAGCGGTTGCGTCGATGACCCGCCGGGCGAACTCGACGCTGTCGTCGTCGAGTCGGCTGCGCTTGATGACCATCCCTCCACGCACGTCGCCGCTGCGACCGCCGATCTCTGCGGTCAGCTTGTCGAGGGTGCGGCCGGGGTTCACGGCGTATGTCACGTACACGTACGTCGGCTTGCCGCCGAGAAGCGGGAGCTTGGCGAGCTTGCCGGCACCTCCGGGACGCTGTCCGAACAGCACCAGCCCGTCGACCCACGTCCCGACGATGACGACGTCGCTCTGCTGCAGCGCCGCGAGGTCGACCTGCCTGCTGGTGCACTCCCCCGCCTCCCAACCCTCGGCGCGGAGCTCGGTGACGATCCGCTGCGCGGCACGACGGGTGTTGCCGGTGAGGCTCTCGTGGATGACCAGTGCTCGCATGGGCCCCATGCTCACGGTTGGCCGACGGCGCGGTCAAACGTGGGACGGAGGTCCCCCAGCACAGCGACGAGGTCGGCGGGCAGGTCGGAGGTGAACGTGACCGTCTCGCCGGTGCTCGGGTGCACGAAGCTGAGCCGCCGGGCGTGCAGGAAAGGACGATCGATGTGGGGCCGCCGGTCGGGCCCGCCGTAGAGGTTGTCGCCGACGACGGGATGTCCGATCGAGGCGAGATGCACCCGGATCTGGTGGGTCCGTCCCGTCTCGAGGTGACACGCGACGAGCGTGACGTCGGTGGGCCGGCCTGCGGCGTCGGTGTCGAAGTGGTGCTCGACGTCGTAGTGGGTTCGCGCCGGACGTCCGTCCGTCGCCACGGTCATGCGGAGGGGATCGCGACGGGATCGCCCGACCGGTGCATCGATGACTCCGTGGGCATGCTCCGGCGCACCCCGGACCAACGCCGTGTAGGTCCGCTCGACGGCGTGCGTGGACAGCTGCTCGACCAGCGAGACGTAGGCCTCGGGGGTGCGGGCGACGACCAGCAATCCGGAGGTGCCCCGATCGAGTCGGTGGACGATCCCCGGCCTCTCGGGTTCACCGACGAGGTTCCCACCGGTGGGGTCGAGGTCCTCGAAGCGGGAAAGGAGACCGTGCACGAGCGTGGCACCCCGGTGACCCGGTCCCGGATGCACGACGAGACCCGCCGGCTTGTCGACCACGATGATGTGGTCGTCGACGTGGACGACGCCGAACTCGACGCTGTCGTCCGCTGCGAGCGGATCCTCGTGACGCACCGGATCCTCGGCGACCGCCAGAAGGTCCCCACCCAGGACCCGATGCGACGCCTTCGTGACGACGACGCCGGCGATCCGGACGGTGCCGGCGACGATCGCAGCGACCGCCTCGGCGCGGGAGCAGGGCACGAGTGTGGCCAGGACCCTGTCGATCCGCTCACCGTCGAGGACGTCGGGCACGGCGGCGTCCAGGAAGGCGCCGTCGTCGTTCACCCGTCGGCGCCAGGGTCCGGGTCGGACTCCGAACGACCGGGAACCTGCTCGTCGATGCCCTGCCGGTCGGAACCCTGCTGACCCGAGACCTGCTGACCGGGGTCGGGATCGCCCGGTCCGGGTTCCGGTTCCACGGGCTCGCGGAACAGGTACAGCGCGAGCAGGATCCCACCGACGACGACCGAGGCGTCGGCGATGTTGAAGATGGGCCACCACTGCACGTCGATGAAGTCGACCACCGCGCCTGTGAGGAAGCCGCCGCCGACGGCCCGGAACGCCCTGTCCCAGAGGTTGCCGAAGGCGCCACCGATCACCACGCCGATCAGCACGAGCCCGACGGTCGTGCGGACGTTCCGAGCGAGGACTACGAGGGCGATCACGATCCCGATGACGACGAGAGCGATCCAGCGTCCCGCGCCGCTGCCCTTCGAGAAGGCCATGCCGGTGTTCTCGGCGTAGTTGAGCCGGAGGGTCCACACGAGGTCGATCGGCGCCTGGCCCCGCAGTCGATCGACGGCCCAGCTCTTGGAGAGCTGGTCCAGCAGCAGCACCACCGCTGCGGTCACCCCGACGGTCGACCATCGGCGGAGAGGTGTCATCGGGTAAGGTTCTTGCACGAGTCGTGGGCCGTCAGCGTCGGGGTAGTCGCAGGGTCGGGACCGGCGAGGGTGCGACGGAGACTCAGCGGAAGCTGCGCGTCTTGTACTCGACCCGCTCACGGGCCCAGGGGATCGCCTCCAGGCGCTCCTTCGGGATCGGCTCCCCCGAGTACTCGCAGATCCCGTACGTGCCCTTGGGGATCCGATCGAGAGCAGCATCGATCTCGGCGATCGTCTGACGGGCTCGAGCGGCCTGAGCGAGGTCCATGTCGCGCTCGACCGCGAGGGTGTCACCCTCACCGGACTCGTCGTCGAACTGGACGTCGCCCGGCTCACGGTCGAACACCAGGGCATCGGCCTCGGCCTTGAGCGTCTCGGCCTGCTCGGTGAGGGTCCGGCGCTCCTCGAGGAGCAACGCCCGCTGGGCGTCGAGGAAGGCCTTGTCGAACGGACGCTTGGCCGGCGCCTTCTTCGCGGGAGCGGCCTTCTTCGCGGGAGCGGCCTTCTTCGCCGGAGCGGCCTTCTTCGCCGGAGCGGCCTTCTTCGCC
>CAZNQK010000011.1:17574-23013 GCA_964575165.1 uncultured Aquihabitans sp.
CGCCGGAGCGGCCTTCTTCGCCGGAGCGGCCTTCTTCGCCGGAGCGGCCTTCTTGGTGGGGGTCGATCCGGCGCGCTTGGTCGCCATCACCGGGCTCCTTCCCTGTGCGAGTCGAGCGAAGGCTCGGAACCTCCGCAAATGGTCGACGCACACTAGCCGCGGCTCCTCCGTACCGGGTGCCGGCGAGGGCTGTTCGACCGGCGATGAACTGCGTGACCTCAGCGTCGCCAGCCGAATCGGCGGTTGCGCGTCTCGCCGGACCCTTCGAAGAACGCGGTCATGGCCTCGTCGTCCTCCTCGTCCGCGATGTTGACGGCATCGTCGAGATCCTGGAGGTAGCGGTCCTTCCCGCTCCCGGTGACGGGTTCGGCGATGATGTGCGGCGCAGTCTGACGGGCCGGATCGTCCGCGAGCGAGATCGTCTCCTCGACCCCGGCAGATCCCGAGGACTCCAGCCTGGACCAGCTTCCCGGACCCCACTCGTCATCGGCGGCCGGATCGGATCCTGTCCGGTCATCCGCGCCGCGCTCGAAGTCGACGACCCGCTCGGCCTGGGCGGTCGCTGTCGAACCTGTGGCCGACCTGGCGGCCGACGCTGTCGTCGAAGCACCCGCGGACGCCGTGGGAGCGGCGCTCGCGGACGCTCCTGCCGACGATCCCCCGCTGGTGGAACCGGTCACGGTCTCTGGACCGGACCCACCGGAGGGCCGGTCCTCCGAGGACGGCGTGGCGACGGCCTGGACATCGACGACCTCGTCGACGTGTGCAGCGTCGTCGGCGGCCGTCGCCGTCGGACGGGGCTCCGGGTCCAGCGGACGGTGCGGGCTGAGCACCTCGTCCGGAGGGATCGACATGGTCGGGCGGGCACCGAGACGGTCGGGATCGGATGCGAGAAGGGTCAGCTCCTCCGCTGTCCGGGTGAGGTCCTCGCGGTAGCCGGCGAGACGGGCTTCGAGCTGGGTGATCACGTCGGCGAGCTGAGAACGACGGCTCTCCAGGACCTGCACCTCTTCGACGACGCGCTCACGACGGTCGGCGAACTCGCTCTCAGCCTGGGTCCGCGCCCGACGGATCAGCTCTTCGGCCTCGGCCTGGGCTTCCGCCAGCTGGCGGTCGGCACGGGTCTTGGCCTCGGCGAGCAGGCTCTGGGCCTGGCCTCGGGCATCGAGCTCCATCTGCTCGGCAGTACGACGAGCCATGAGCAGCGTCCGGGCCGCCTGCTCGACCTCGGCCTCCTCGCTCATCGCGGCGGCTGACCGGGCGCTGGCCTGTGCCTGGGCGACCTGGGCCTGCGCCCGCGCCTGCGCCTCCCCGGCCTTCTCCTCGGCCGCGACGGCGCGCGACTCCGCCTCTGAGAGTCGACCCTCGGCGACAGCGGCGCGTTCCTCGGTGTGGCGGACCTTCACGAGAAGCTGCGCCAGCGCGGTGCCTGCGTCCTCCATGAAGGTCTCGACCTGCTCGATGTCGTAGCCCTTGCGACGCTCGGCGAACTCGGTCTTCTCGAACAGTTCCGGCGTGAGATCCATGGCAGCGATGCTAGTCCCCTCGTCTGCGCCGGCCCGGAAACCCTGATGGACGACCCCGGTTCGACGACTCGGGAAGGATCGACCCCTGGAGGAGGACGGCCAGCCGAGGAGGACAGCCATGCCGGAGGAGGACGGTCAGCTGACCAGGCCCTGGAGCACGATCAGGACCAGCAGCACGACCATGAACGACAGGTCGAGCGCCATCCCACCGAGATGCAGCGGCGGCATCACCCGTCGGACCGGGGCCAGCATCCACTCAGTCGCGTTGACCGTGAAGCGGTTCACCGTCTCGAACAGCTCCCCGCCGGGAGGGAACCAGCTGAGCACGGCACGCACGATCAGCAGGACGATCAGCGCGGTGATGATCCAGTACACGATCACGAGCGGTCCGGACTGGGCCGCGACCAACGGGGCGTTCAACGCTCCTCGCCCGTGAGGCCACCCTCGCGGATGCGTCGACGATCGTCGTCGGAGACCTGTGCGCCGTGGGGGGTCAGCAGGAACACCTGGTCGGTGACCCGTTCCATGTCGCCTTCGAGGCCGTAGCAGAGCCCGCTGCCGAAGTCGATGAGGCGCCGCGACAACTCCCGCTCCACGCCCTGGAGGTTGAGGATCACCGGCTGCGAACGCTTGAACGCGTCCGCGACCTCCTGGACGTCGTTGAAGCTCTGCGGGGTGACCACGTGCGGTCGGGCTGCGCCGGGCAGCGGCCGCACGACGCCCCGCCCGGAGTCCGAGCCAGGGTCGGGACCGCCGCTCGAGGTCGTTGCGATCACCCGGACGCCGCCGTCGCCCTCGTCGTCGGTGCTGCGGTCAGAGGGAACGGGACGGACGGGGCCGGACGACGAGCGTCGCTGCTGCGGCACCGCACGCGGCCGCGCCGGCGCGACGTCGACGACGTCGTCGTCGACCTCGTCGTCGATCCACTGGTCGTCGAGGGGCGGGTCCCCGTACTCGGTGTCGTAGTAGGGGTCCTGCCCGAGCCCCAACCACGAGCGGGCGGTCTTCATGAAGTTCGACATTCAGGCTCCTCGGCCGCGGAGTGTAGCGGTGGGGGCGTTCGCGACAGGCACGGTCGCCACCGTTCGACCACGAAGGAGGTCGGAAGTGCCGGGCGACCGTTCATCGAGGTCGGGCTCCCAGCAGCGCCGAACCGACCCGGACGATCGTCGCCCCCTCCTCGACCGCCACGTCAAGGTCAGCGCTCATCCCGATCGACCGCTCCACCAACCCGAGGTCGGATGCGGCGCGGTCGAGGAGCCGGAAGCCGGTGCGGGAGGTCTCCGGGTCGCCCGGCGGGGCGACCCCCATCAGGCCACGGACGTCCAGACCCAAAGCGGTGCAGCGATGCACCAGGTCGGTGACCTCCTCGGGTCGACAGCCACCGCGACCCTCGATCCCGGCCAGGTCCACCTGCACCAGGACCGACGCACCGGGAGCCCGCCGGGCGATCTGCTCGGCGAGCGACGCCCTGTCGACCGACTGCCACAGGTCCACGAGCTCGGCCACCGTCCGGACCTTGTTCGTCTGGAGTCGTCCGATGAAGTGCCATCGGGGGGCCGAGCCGGCAGCGGCGATCTGCGGCGCCTTGTCCCGGAGCTCCTGGGCGTAGTTCTCTCCCAGATCGACGAACCCGGCCTCGACAGCCGCAGCGGCGACCGACGGCGGGTGTCCCTTCGTGACGCAGACGATCCTGACGTCGCGATCGGTCCGCTCGGCGATCCGGCGCCGCAGCACATCGCCACGTCCGGCGATCCGATCCACGAGGCCCGGGTCGACGACGATCGTCCCGGCGGGCCCGTCCTGCGGCACCTGGCTCACCGGAGTCGGTGAACGGCGCTCTCGAGCCATCCGACCGTGGCCTGTCGGCCCACGTCCCGGCGAGCGCGCCACGAGTAGAAGCCGTCGTCGAGAGCGGTGCACGGCACGACCTTGGGTCCCGGACCACGCACCCCGCATCGCTCGAGAGCGGAACGCACCCCCGCGCGCAGGTCCAGAGCCGGGGCCCCGTCGAGGGTGCTGGAGCGGAGCTCCGCTCCGAACTGGTCGCAGAGCTCGTCCAGGTCGGACTCCCCGAACTCGTACGCGGCAGGAGAGATGCACGCGCCGAGGTCCCAGACGACGTCGTGGGCTCCGAGACGACGCATCAGATCGACGGTCGCCTCGAGGACGCCGGCCTGCAACCCACGCCAGCCGGCATGTGCCACCCCGAGGACGCGCACGGGCTCACCGGTCACCGGGTCCTCGCCGTCGCCGACCAGAGCGACCCCCGCGCAGTCGGCGGTGTGGACGGCCAGCACGGCACCGGGAGTGGTCGTCACAGCGGCGTCCGCCTCGGCGCCGGACCACTCGCCGGGGGCGTCGACCTCGACCACACGTGCGCCGTGCACCTGCCGCAGCCACGTCCACGGGTGCGCCACGATGCGACGACGTCGGGCCTCGAGCTCGGCCGTGACAGCGGCACCCGGCTCGGGGCAGCTGAGATCACCGTCGGACGCGTCGGTCATCACGAGATGAGCCGACGGCAGGTGCGCCGAGATCAGGTCCTCGCGTCGCGACACGTCGGATGGGACGGTCAGGCTCGAACGCGGACGTCGGTCACTTCAGGAAGGAGGGGACGTCGAACTCGTCGTCGCCTCCGAAGAGCTCGTCGTCGTCCTCGCCGTCGGCGAACACGTCGGTGATCGAGTTGGGTCGGTCGTCGTCGCGGGGCGACCCGGTCGAGCTCGACGCGGGCCGACGGGGAGCCTTGGTGTCGTCCCAACGCTCGAAGCCGGCGGCGATGACCGTGATCCGGACCTCGTCGCCGAGCTCGTCGTCGATGACCGCACCGAAGATGATGTTGGCTTCGGGGTGCGCCACCTCGTGGATGACCTGGGCGGCCTCGTTGACCTCGAACAGGCCGAGGTCGGACCCGCCCGAGATGTTGAGCAGGATGCCGCGGGCGCCGTCGATGGCCGCCTCGAGCAGCGGCGAGGAGATCGCCTGACGGGCGGCCTGCAACGCCCGGCCCTCACCGGTGGCATAGCCCACGCCCATCAGAGCGCTGCCGGCGTCGTTCATGATCATCCGGACGTCAGCGAAGTCGGTGTTGATCAGACCCGGTGTGGTGATCAGGTCGGTGATGCCCTGGACGCCCTGGAGCAGCACCTCGTCGGCCATCTTGAAGGCGTTGAGCACCGAGGTCTTGTCGTTGGCGACCGTGAGCAGCCGGTCGTTCGGGATGACGATCTGGGTGTCGACCTTCTCCTTGAGCTTGTTGATGCCCTGGTCGGCCTGGACCGAGCGACGTCGGCCCTCGAAGTTGAACGGGCGTGTCACCACCGCGATCGTCAACGCACCCTGGGACTTGCCGATCTCCGCGACGACAGGCGCAGCGCCCGTTCCCGTCCCGCCACCCTCGCCCGCGGTGACGAACACCATGTCGGCACCGCGGAGGACCTCTTCGATCTCGGCGCGGTGGTCCTCGGCGGCCTGACGACCGACCTCGGGATCAGAACCGGCGCCGAGACCACGGGTCAGCTCACGTCCGATGTCGAGCTTGATGTCGGCATCGCTCATGAGCAACGCCTGGGCATCGGTGTTGATCGCGATGAACTCGACGCCCTTCAGTCCGGCATCGATCATCCGGTTGACCGCGTTGCAGCCACCTCCACCGATGCCGACCACCTTGATGACGGCGAGGTAGTTCTGCGGGTTGTGGGCCATCGGTCTCAGACACCTCCAGGAACCGGGGCGCGTTCGTGGCCCGGCGATGCGGGACCTGACACTACGGCGACGGCGGCCGTGGGAGCAACGACCGTCACCCCGACGCCCTCCCCCGGGACCCCGTGACGGAACCTTCGGGGGAACCGGCACCTGTGCCTCCGGCAGTGCCCGCTGTGCCTCCGGCAGTGCCCGCTGTGCCTCCGGC
>CAZNQK010000011.1:23113-29039 GCA_964575165.1 uncultured Aquihabitans sp.
CTCCGGCAGTGCCCGCTGTGCCTCCGGCAGTGCCCGCTGTGCCTCCGGCAGTGCCCGCTGTGCCTCCGGCAGTGCCGGCAGCTGTCCGTCGCGACTGCGCGCCCGCGGCGGCGGGCTGACCTGCGGCGCCGCTCGGAGCGGGGTCGCCGACGGTCGGTGGGTTCACGCGGCAGCCGTCGCGGCGGCTGACGGTCGGCCGGCTCGGCTCGCTGACGTCGAGGACGTCCATGCACGTCAGATCCACACCGGCGAGCACGCTGTCGATCGCCATCAACTTGGCCGGCACGGCCTCGGGGCGCCCGAACGCGACCCGACCGGCGTCGTCGTGCAGCACCAGGGTCAGGGAGCCGTCCCCCGCGACCTCGACTCCGGCGAGCTTCTCCCGCAACGTGGTCGACATCTGCTCCGCCACCAGCACGGTGCCCGCGAACGACCGCGGGACCTGTTGACCGGGACGGAGAGGATCAGCACCGTCGGTCAGCACGGAGGGGTCCACCGACACCTTCAACAACGACGACCGGTCCTGGTCCGTCGGGGACTCGGCCGGCGGAGGCTGGCCGGTCGAGGGGTCGACGCCGACGCTCTCCAGGACCCGACCGCCACGGCCCACCACCCAGGCGGAGCCCGCCGACTCGACGACGAGGATCGGAACCTCGTCGGTGATCGAGATGCGCACCCTTCCCGGCCAGTCGCGCTCGACGCGGGCCGACGCCACCCCCGGCAGGGCCATGACCGCTGCCCGGGCCGACACCGGATCGACGTCGACCATCGCGTCACCACGTCGCACGCCGCTCGCCCGGGCGACCTCGGCGCGGTCCACCGTCGTCGACCCGGCAACCAGCACGGTATCGACATCGAGGAGAGGCGACCGCAGCACCGCCACGACCGCGACGACGAGTCCGACCACGCCGACCGCGACCAGGAGCACGAGACGCCGCCGGGTCCTGAGCGCTGCCTGTACGTCGAGACGACGACGCTCCATGCGCGGGTCCTCGCCATCGTCAGGAGCGCCCGTCGGCGAGCGGAGAGGTCCCGAACTCCGCTCGGCGATCGTCGAGCGGCCCGACTGCGATGACCCGTAGCGGCCTCGTTGCCTCTCACGCCACCGGGCGACACGCTCCGAGGTGATCGTGCCGCTCACGACGGCACCTCCGGCCAGCCGCCCGAGACGGCTGTCGCGAAGTCGGGGAACCCGACCAGTCGCGTCTCGGGATGCAGATCGACGCCGTGGACGTCCCGGACCCGCCGCGCCACCTCGACCATCACGGAGAAGACGTCGTCAGCCAGCCCGTGGACGTCGGCCTGGATGAAGTTCGCGTGCTTGGTCGAGACCTCGGCCGAACCGACCCGCAACCCGCGGCAGCCGGCCTCGTCGATCAGCCGCCCTGCCGAGTCACCGGGCGGGTTCGTGAAGACCGATCCGGCGTTCTGCCCACCCGGCTGGTTCTCACGACGCCACCGCACGATCTCGGCGATCTGGGCCTCCCCCGCCTCCGGGTCGCCCGGAAACAGCCGCAGGGTCGCCCGCACCACGACCTGATCGGCCCTCAGGTTCGATCGCCTGTAGGAGAGGTCGAGGTCCGGGGCTGCCACCTCCACATCCTCGCCGGAGGCGAGATCGACGACGCGGACCCCGACCAGCGATCGGGCCATGTCGGAACCGTGGCCACCGGCGTTCATCCTGACCGCGCCGCCGATCGAGCCCGGGACGCCGACGGCCCACTCGAACCCGGTGAGACCCCAGACCACGGTCCGACGCGCCACGACCGGCAGGAGTGCGGCTCCACCGGCGACGACGTCGGCGCCACCGGAGGCGTCTTCGACTGCGTCACCAGAACGCTCGAGCGACGCGAACGACTCCCCCAGCTGCACCACGATGCCGTCGAAGCCTGCATCGGCGACCAGGAGGTTCGATCCACGCCCGACCACGAGGACCTCACGGCCTGCACGCCGGCGCGCCACCTCGAGGAGGTCCTCGATCCCCGTCGCGGTCACGAGCCACGCTGCCCGACCTCCGACCCGGTAGGTCACGAGAGGCGCCATCGGGGCATCTGCGATCCAGGACGCAGCGCTCACGACGACACCCCGGGTCCTGGCAGTGCCTGTGGGGTCGACCCTCGCGGCACAGCCGGCACGCGGGCGGCGAGAGCGTCGAGCACCCGAGGACCGACGGTCGTTACATCCCCAGCCCCGATGGTCATGAGCAGGTCGCCCGATCGCAACGTCGAGCCGAGGTACGCGACGACGTCGTCGAGCGACGGCATCCACGCGAGGGCACGCCCCGGGTGACGATCGAGCGTCGAGTCGACGAGCAGCTTGCCGCTCACACCAGCTCGAGCCGCCTCACCCGCGGGGTACACGTCGGTGAGGACCAGGAGGTCGGCGTCGGCGAAGGCGTCACCGAACTCCTGCCACAACGCCTGCGTCCGGGAGTACCGGTGGGGCTGGAACACGGCGACCACACGCCTCCACCCCCCGCTGGCCCCGGCCGCCAGAGCGGCGCGGACCTCGGTCGGCAGGTGCGCGTAGTCGTCGACGACGGTCACGCCGGCGACGGTCCCCTTGCGTTCGAAGCGACGGGCGACCCCTCCGAAGTCGACGAGGCCGGCTGCTGCGGCCGCGACGTCGAGGCCCAGCTCGGCGACCAGAGCGAGGGCGCCCGCTGCGTCGAGAGCGTTGTGCAGTCCGGGCAGCGGCAGGGCGACCGCCACGTCCGAACCCGGCCCGACGAGTCGGAACCGTGAACCGTCTGCCCCCAGCGCCAGGTCGACGATGCGGTGGGTCGCTCCGGTCGCCGTGCCGTACGTGACGGCGCCGACCTCGGCCCCGAGGTCGGACGCGACCGGATCGTCCGCGCACACGACACGAGGTCCATCGGTGCCGGAGAGGAACTCACGGAAGCCATCGAGGAGCTGCTCCCACCCTCCCCAGTGCTCGAGGTGGTCCGGTTCCACGTTCGTGACGACCACGCCGGCCCTCGGGCCGGACAGGAACGAGCCGTCGCTCTCGTCGGCCTCGAGCACGAGCCACGGACCGGAACGCCACGCCGCTGCGGCACCTCCGAGAGCGGCGACGGGAGCGCCGGACAGGAACGACGGGTCCTCGCCCGCTCCACGCAGCGCCGCGACCAGGATCGAGGTCGTGGTGGTCTTCCCGTGCGTCCCGGCGACCGACAGCAGGGGACGCACGGCCGCCAGGGCCGGCAGCAGCTCGGTCCGCCGCAGCACAGGGACCCCCGCCTCGCGGGCGGCGAGCAGCTCGGGGTTGTCCTCCGCGACGGCGGTGCTGGCACCCACGACGTCGGGACGGCCGAGCTCACCCACGTGGGTCGCATCGTGGCCGACCCACGTCGTGACCCCGAGGTCCCGCAACCGCTCGAGCGCCGGTGAGTCGACGGCATCGCTGCCCGACACCCTGTGACCCGACTCGGCGAGCAGCGTGGCGATCCCACTCATCCCGGCCCCACCGATCGCCACCAGGTGGACGTGACGCGGCGAGGTCAGGTCGAGTTCGTCGGCACCCTGAACTCGGGTCGTCTCGCGCCCCATGTCGGCGCGCGATGACCCGAGTTCGCCAGGGCTGTCGGCGTTCACGACGGTCTCCGAGCGGTCGACTCGACCAGGTCCGCGACCGCGCCTGCGGCGTCGGGTCGGCCGAGACCGCGCGCTGCGACCGCCATTTCGGCGAGCCGCGACGGGTCTCCCACCAGAGCCTCGACCTCCGCGACGAGCCTGTCGACATCCAGCTCCCCGTCGGGGATCAGCACGGCAGCACCGGATCGCACGAAAGGACCGGCGTTGGCGGTCTGGTGGTCGCGCGTCGCGATTGGCAGCGGCACCAGCACCGCCGGGACTCCGACTACGGCCAGCTCCGCCACCGTCGTCCCTCCGGCACGGCAGACCGCCAGGTCCGCTGCTCCGAGCACCAGGTCCATCCGGTCCTGGTAGCGGATCGGTTGGTACACCAGCCCAACGGCCGGTCCATCCGGTCCGTCGCGTGCCTCGTCCAGATCGCGGGCGACGGCCGGACGGTCCTCCCAGTCCCGGGTCCCGATCACGTGATGGATCGCGAGGTCGTCACGGTGAGCCCAACGACCGACGGCCCCGTAGACCGCCTCGTTGATCCGTCGCGATCCGAGGGATCCTGCGAAGACCACCACCACGGTCCGGTCCTCCGGGAGCCCCAGCTCCGAGCGGGCAGCGAGGACGTCACGGTCGGCGGCCACGGCGAGCACCTCGTCACGGACGGGGTTGCCGGTGACGACCGCCTTCGGCAGATCCGTCTCGTCGAACGGCACAGCGCACGCACGAGCCAGTCTGGCCACCAGCCGGTTCGCTGCCCCGGCCCTGGCGTTCTGCTCGGCGACCACCAACGGCACCCGCCACAGGAGAGCGGCCAGGGCGCAGGCAGCGCTCGCGAACCCGCCGAGCGCCAGGACCACGGCCGGTCGACGTCGGTGCACCAGGCGCACCGCTCGCCACAGCGCCGTCGTCAGCCCCCAGAGGGCCACGACGTTCTGAACGCTGAGGCGCCGTTCGATCCCCCGCCCCGGCAGCAGCTCGACCTCGAAGCCCGCCTCCGGAACGAGGCGCGACTCGATCCCGCGCTCCGCTCCGACGAACAGGATCGACGACGCATCACGACCCCGACGGACCAGCTCCCGGGCCACGGCGAGACCCGGTAGCACGTGACCGGCGGTCCCACCGCCCGCCACGATCGCCCACGTCGGAGTGGCGCCTCCGAGATCACCGGTCACGGCACGATCACGCCTTCACGGAGCGGGCGACGGACAACAGGATCCCGACACCGAACAGCGACATCATCAGCGACGACCCGCCGTAGGAGACGAAGGGCAGGGTGATCCCCTTGGTCGGAAGGGTGCCGACGGTGACGCCGATGTTGATGAGCGCCTGCACTCCGATCCACGTCGTGACGCCGAACGCCACGAGGCGGGTGAACACGTTGGTGCAGCGCATGCCGATCGAGCATCCGGCCGCCATGAACGCGACGAAGAGTCCCAGGACGACGAGGCTCCCGACGAGGCCGAGCTCCTCCCCGATCACCGCGAGGATGAAGTCGGTGTGGGCCTCCGGCAGGAAACCCCACTTGGAGCGTGCAGTACCCGGACCGGTGCCGAACACACCACCCGACGCGAACCCGATCTGGGACTGCCAGAGCTGCCATCCCGCGCCCTGGCGGTACTTGTCGGGTTCGAGGAACGCGAGGATCCGGGTGACCCGGAAGCGCTCCAGTCCGAAGATCGCCGCGAGGCCGAGCCCTCCGGCGACGCCGCAGATCGTCAGGACCTTGCGGACCGGCGCACCCGCCATGAACACCATGGCCACGGTGATCGCGCCCAGCAGCATCGTGGTCCCCAGGTCGTCGCCGAGGACGACGAGCCCGCACGTGAGACCGCTCCAGATCAGGACGGGTCGCAGGCCCTCCCAGCTCCGGAGGTCGCGGCGGCGTTCGGACAGCAGCTTCGCCAGCCACAGGATCAGAGCCGGCTTCGCGAGGTCCGACGGCTGGAACTGCATGGAGCCCGCACCGATCCAGCGCGTGGCGCCGTTCACTGTGATCACGAACGGGAGCGATCCGCCCGCCTTCTGCGCGATCACTCCGACGGCGACGTAGCCGAGCGCTCCCACCGAGATCACCATGAGCGGGAGGGCGACGCGGTCACGCCACGTCCTCCAGTCCACCTTGGACGCCGCCCACGCCACGACCAGTCCGAGGCAGAGCCACGCCGTCTGGCGTGCGACGATCGACCAGCTCGGTCCGCCCTGGCGCACCGCCGTCACCGACGATGCCGAGTACACCATCACCAGACCGAGCGCGCACAGGAGCGAGACCGAGACGATCACCACCGTCGACGGACTCGGACCACGGCGGATCACCTCGACCTCGGCACGGCGCGACCTGGTGG
>CAZNQK010000011.1:29139-45123 GCA_964575165.1 uncultured Aquihabitans sp.
GGACGACCTGGAGGGCGATCGACGGGAGCGGGCCGGGGCGCGACGTGTCGCGGTCATCGGTCCCCCGCAGCGAGCACCCGTTCACGGACCAGGCGGGCGAAGTCGTCGCCCCGCTCGGCGTACGAGCCGTACCAGTCGAACGACGCGCACCCCGGCGACAACAGGACGACATCGCCCCGTCCTGCCAGCCCGGCCGCTGCGTCGACAGCGTCGGCCATCGACGCGGCGACGCTCGATGGTCGGTCCGGGAAGGCGGCGACGACCTCGGCAGCGGACTCCCCGATGCCGATCACGGCCCGGACGTGGTCGGCGGCGGCGCCCAGCTCGCCGAGGTCCAGACCCTTGTTGCGTCCGCCGGCGACGAGCACCACGGAGTCGAAGCCGACGACCGCGGCGAGGGTGGCGTGCGGAGCGGTCGCCTTGGAGTCGTCGTACCAGCGGACGCCGTCGTGCTCCAGGACCAGCTCGACCCGGTGCGGCAGTCCCCGGAACGAGTGGAGAGCGGCGCGCACGCCGTCGAGGGTCGCTCCTCCACCAAGGGCCGTGGCGGCCGCGGCGAGGGCGTTGGAGCGGTCATGAGGGAGCGCGCTCCACAGGTCCGCGACCGAGATCAGCTCCGTCATGGCGCCAAGCGCGGGATCGTCCACCACGAGCACGTCGCCCTCTTGGCGGTACGCCACCCGCTCCGCGTCGAGGGCGTCACCGACCCCGAAGCGCACGACGCTCGGCGGGTCGAACCCGTCGGCCGCCGCCCGTTCGAGCATCCGTGTCGCGGCAGCGTCCACGACCGGGTCGTCCGCCGCGACGACCGCGAGGTCACCGGCGCGCTGGTCGGCCCAGATCCTCGCCTTGGCCTCCCGGTAGTCCTCGAGCGTGGCATGCACGTCGAGGTGGTCGGGGGCGAAGTTCAGCCATGTGCCCACCGCCGGGGCGAACCTGCGGCTGTGAGCGAGCCGGAACGACGACGCCTCGACCACGAACACGTCCAGGTCGTCGCGACCGACCGCTTCCACGAGCGGCGTCTCGAGGTTGCCGACCGCTGCAGCGGCGACACCGGAGTGCTCCAGCATCGAGGTGACGAGAGTCGTGACGGTGGTCTTGCCGTTCGTGCCGGTGATGGCGAGGACCGGCCGTCCGTCCCAGGCTGCGGCCAGGTCGAACTCGCTGAGCACCGGACGACCGATCCGGGCTGCGAGTCCGAACAGCGGATGCGACTCGGACAGTCCCGGCGCGGGCAGCACCGCGTCGACTGAGCGGACCAGGTCGCCGAGCTGGTCGAGCGAGGGCGCCAGGTGGAGGTCGGCACCGAGCTCGGCCGCCAACCGCTCCGCTCCCGGCGGATCCCGGTCGTCCGAGAGGACCACCTCGAGGCCGCGCGCGACGGCGGCCACCGCCACCGCTCGGTTGGTGATCCCGAGACCGTGCAGCAGCAGACGCCGCTCCGCGAGAGTGGCGTGAGGTCCCGGAGACGAGGTGGGGTCGATCACGCCAGCCCGCCGGCCCGGATGAACTCACGGTAGAAGAGGCCGAGACCGAGGGCGGTGGTGGCCCCCGTGACCATCCAGCCCCGGATGATGACCGTGGTCTCGGGCCAACCCAGGAGCTCGAAGTGGTGGTGGATCGGCGCCATCCTGAAGACTCGCCTCCCGGTCGTGCGGAACGACGCCACCTGGACGATCACCGAGACCGTCTCCATCACGAAGACCAGTCCGAGGATCGGCAGCAACACCACCGTCGAGCTGCTCAGAGCGAGCGCCGCGAGTCCGGTGCCGATCGCCAGGGATCCCGTGTCCCCCATGAAGATCTGCGCCGGCGCAGCGTTCCACCAGAGGAACCCGGCGCATGCGCCCATCATCGCGGCGGCGACCACAGCGAGGTCGAGACCGACGCTGATCCCGTACATCTCCGGGTGTCGGAAGATCCAGTAGCCGATGATCACGTAGGCGGAGAAGACCAGGATGGAGCATCCGGCGGCGAGGCCGTCGAGACCGTCGGTCAGGTTGACGGCGTTCGACGACCCGAAGATCACCAGCACCGCCCACACCACCCACACCCACTTGCCGAGCGCCCATCCGAGGTCATCGAAGCGGCCGAAGCTGATCGTCGTGTGCACCTTCGTCCGCCACAGGATGACCAGAGCGAAACCCACAGCGACCACCAGGAGACCGATGGTCTTCGAGCGCTTGTTGAGTCCGAGGTTGCGCTCGTTCGCGATCTTGATCCAGTCGTCGAGGAACCCGACGAAGCCCGCACCGGCGATGGCGCCCATGGTGGCGAGCCCAGTCCAGGTGAACACGCCGTCGTAGAGGTTGGAGGCGAGGTAGCCGGCCACGCTGCCCGCGACGATGGCGATCCCGCCCATGGTCGGCGTGCCGGCTTTGACCGTGTGGCCCTCGGGCACGTCGGAGTGGATCGGCTGGCCGATGTGTCGACGGGTGAGCGCGACGATCAACAGCTTGGTGCCGACCACGGCGACGATCGTCGCGATGCCGGCGGCGAGCAGGAGTCGGATCATCCGGTCACCGACCTCGTGAACTCGCTGCCGGCGCCCGGGAATCCCAGCTCGACGAGGAGCTCCGCGGCGACGGCTCGGTCGTCGAACGGCGTGAGGACACCGCCGAGGTCCTGACCCTGTTCGTGGCCCTTGCCGGCGATCACCACGACGTCTCCCGGTCCGGCAGCGGCGAGCGCAGCACGGATCGCGGTGCGGCGGTCGGACAGGACGAGAGGCTCACCCGCGCATCCTGAGCGGATCTCCGAGATGATGCGGAGCGGGTCCTCGCGACGTGGGTTGTCGTCGGTGAGGACGACGACGTCGGCGAGACGACATGCGACCTCGCCCATCAGCGGGCGCTTGCCGGCGTCACGCTCACCTCCGCACCCGAACACGACGGACAGGCGACCGCCGGCCGTGGCCCGCGCAGCGAGGAGGACCTGTTCGAGCGCGTCGGGCGTGTGCGCGTAGTCGACGATCACGGAGAACGGCTGGCCGGCGTCCACCGACTCGTACCGACCGGGGACCACGGGGAGCCCGGCGAGCGCCGTCGCCACCACGTCGACGTCGACGCCCAACGCGACGCACGCCTCGGCCGCCAGCAGGGCGTCGGCGACGTTGTGGCGACCTGGCATGGGGAACGTCACCCGGCGGCCACGCCACGTGAAGCTGGAACCCATCGACGTGGAGACGATCTCACCCGCGTCCTCGAGCGTCACGGCCACCATGGGCTGGTCGGGGCCGGCCGCGTCGACGAGCAACCTGCCGTGGACGTCGTCGACGTCGACGACGCCCATCCGTGACCGTCCGGGCTCGAACATGCTCGCCTTCGCTGCGAAGTACTCCTCGGGGGTCCCGTGGAAGTCCAGGTGGTCCCGACCGAGGTTCGTGAAGACAGCGACGTCGAAGACCACGGCGTCGACCCTGTGCATCACCAGGGCATGCGACGACACCTCCATGGCGAGGTCGGTGACCCCGTCGGCGACGAGCTCCGCCATCCGGGCCTGGAGGTCCGTCGCCTCGGGCGTCGTCCGCGATCCGCTCAGGGTGCCGATCGACTCGACCTGGCGCCCCGCGGAGCGCAGGACGTGCGCGATCGTCGACACGACGGTCGTCTTGCCGTTCGTGCCCGTGACCCCGACGGTGCGGAGGTGGCGGGCAGGACGCCCGTAGACGGCCGCCGCGGCGGGGGCCATCGAGGCACGCACGTCGTCGACGACGAGCTGAGGCACCGCCTTGGGCACGTCGGCGGAATCGACCGGCCGCTCGACGAGCAGAGCGACCGCCCCGGATGCCACCGCCCGACCCGCGAAGTCGTGACCGTCCACGTTCGCTCCGACGACGCAGCAGTAGAGCGACCCGGCGACGACCTGTCGCGAGTCGTGGGTCGCCGAGGTGACGACCACGCCATCGGAGACGTCGACTCCGCCGTGGACACGGGCACCCAGATCGGACGCCAGCGCACCGACCGTCGTCCCAGGGCCCTCGAACACCTCCGTCACCTCACCGTTTCCGTCCGTCACCGTCAGGTGTCACCCGGTGTCCGGGCGGGCCCGGGCGGACCCCGTAGCCGCCATCGTGGTCGACGTGACGGCCGAACTGGTGGAGCCTCCACCTGATCTCGAGCGGGCCCGGGACGCACCTCTCGCCGTGGTGGCTGTGCTGCTCGACGAGGAGGAGTCCACGAGCGCCTTGTCGGTCGCGGCGACGGCGACACCGGCCGGAGCCGATCGGACGAGCTTCGTCTGATCCGTGTCCGCGCTCTCCTCGGCCGCCGCGGGAGCGATCGACAGCTCCCGGATGGACAGACGGGCCAGATCGGAGAACACCGGTCCGGCGGACGTCGAACCCGTCAGGCCCTGCGCCGTGTCGAACAGCATCACGGTGATCGACACCTGGGGGCGATCCGCCGGCAGGTAGCCCGCGAAGGTCGTGACGTAGTGGTAGGTGCCGTCCTTCCAGACGTAGGCGTCGTCGCCGTCGACCTTCTCGGGACTCGGCATGCGGCCCGTGCCGGTCTTGGCCGCGACCGGATAGCCGGGGAGGCTCCACTGCCGGCCCGTCCCCTCCTGGATCACCGCCTGGAGCGCACGGCTGACCCGGCTGGCCGTGGTCGCCGACACCACGCGACGGGTGCGTGCCGCCGCGGCGACGTCGAGCTTCCCGTCGGCGCCGATCGTCCCCTCCACCAGTCGGGGCGGCACGAAGATCCCCTGGTTGGCGATCACGTTGTACGCCGACCACAGCTGGAGCACCGTCGTCGACTGGAAGGACCCGATGGCCGCCGCCGCGGTGTCGGGTGGCGTCCAGTCCCCTGCATCGGGCAGCAGGCCCGAGCTCTCAGCAGGGTTGCCCAACTCCGAGACCCGACCGAACCCGAAGTCGACGAGCGCCCTGTGGAGTCGCTCCTTGCCCAGGCGCTGCGCGATCTGGATGGTGCCGACGTTGGAGGACTCGGCAACGATCTGGTCCACGTTCATCGCCTGGACCGGATGATCGTGGCTGTCGGAGAACGTCCGGTCGTACACCTCGATGTGATCGGGGACCGAGAACGTCGACCGATCGTCGATCACGCCCGCCTCGTACGCGGCCGCGGTGGTCACGAGCTTGAACACCGAGCCGGCCTGATAGGCGTTCGAGAGTGCGAGCGGACCGTCGGCGAGGCGGATCTCACCGGTGTCGTCGTCACGCTCCACCCCTGCCACCGCCAGCAGCTCACCGGTGGAGGGACGACCGACGATCGCGATGCCTCCTGCGGCCCGGGCGTTCGTCGCCCCCTTGGAGAGGACCTGCTCGGTCTCGTACTGCAACGTCCGGTCCAGGGTGAGTTGCAGGTCACGGCCGGGCTGCGGCTCCTTCACCACGTGCTCGGTGTCGGTGATCGTGTGACCGCCGTTCCCGCGCTCCACGACCATCTCACCCGACCGGCCTCGGAGGGTGTCGTCGTACTGGGCTTCGATCCCCGCGCGAGGACCCGGACCGTCGGGACCGAGCGTGCCCAGCACCCGGAGTCCGGACTCACCGCCCGGATGGACCCGTTCGGACGCGTCGTCGAGGAGGACGGCGCCCGCCATGTCCTGGCGTTCCGTCGTCTCCACCGCCGCACGGGCAAGATCGGCGTCCGCGTACCGGTCGATCACGATCCACCTCGAACCAGGATCGGCGTCCACCAGCTTCTGCCCGATCGCCGCGGGGTCGAGGTCGAGCTGCGTGGCCAGTCGGGCGCCGAACTCCCGGAGCATGGCGTCGTCGGTGATGCCAGCGTCGGCGAGGCGGACCTTGCTCACGGCGACCGTCTTGCGAGGGACCGACAGAGCCAGCTCGACGCCGGTGCGATCGAGGATCGATCCACGCAGGGCCGGGATCGCGACGGTGCGCTGACGCTGCTCCCTGCCCTCCTGGGCGATCGCTGCGGCGTCGGCGAACTGGACTCCGACCAACTTGACGAGGGGCAGGATGGCGAGCACTCCGAAGGCGACGACCATCGTCCACAGACGGGGTCGGGCGTCGGCGCCGACGCGGGCGACACCCGTTCGCGGGGCAGCCCGCCGCCGGCCGTTCGAACGTCGCGGAGTGCTCGAACGTCGCGGCGTCGACCGGGTCGGGCCCTTCCCCCGACGAGAGGTCATCCTGAGGTGGCCCGCTTCCGTGATGCCGCCGGGGAGGCCGCTGCCCGATCGTCCTGCGCGTCCTGGTCGGAGGTCGGCGATCCGGCCCCGCTCCGGGACGTCACGGGGAGCGCTGCCGGCACGACGGCGATCGGCCCGGGTTCGACGAGGCCGGAGGACCGGGCGACCTCCAGCACGTGCGCCGGCGACTCGGCCTCGATGACGTCGATGCGCAGATCGCGGTTGCGGTCCAGTGCGTCGACGGTGCGGGCAGCGACGCGGTCGGCCTCCTCCTGGAGGGCGATCCTCTGCCCCTGGATCGCGACCGACGCCACGAGCGCGGCTTTGGTCCCCACGCGGCAGAGCACACCCGTGGCCCGCCAGGCGATATCATGGGGGTCACCGCGCGCCACCGCACCCTGGGGCGGCCCTGCCTAATCTTGTGAGAGCGGCCGGGCCGACGACCGAGCGGTCCGGATCGGACCGCGGGAAGGGCGGGGAAGCGCCGTACGGACGGCCGTCACGCCGACTCCCGGATGCGCTCGACGGCCCTGATGCGCACGCTCTCGGCCCGGCGGTTGGCGGCGACCTCTTCGTCCGTCGCCTTCCATGCACCCCGCTTGAGCAGTCGGACCGTGGGCTCCGCACCGCAGACGCAGGGAAGCCCGGGCGGGCAGACGCAACCGCCCGTCTCCGCCTGCCGGAACGCCTGCTTGACCATGCGGTCCTCCAGGGAGTGGTACGACATCACCACCATCCGGCCACCGGGAGCCAGGACTGCCAGGGCGCTCTCCAGCGCCTCGGCGAGCTGGTCGAGCTCGTGGTTGACCTCGATCCTCAGCGCCTGGAACGTCCGCTTCGCCGGATGTCCGCCCGTTCGGCGGGTCGCGGCGGGCACCGCGGCCCTGACCACCTCGGCGAGGTGCGCCGTGTTCTGGATGGGACGCGCGTCCACGATGGCCCGGGCTATCCGCCCGGCGAAGCGCTCCTCGCCGTAGGTCCCGATCACCCTGGCCAGCTGCGGGAACCCGTAGTCGTTCACGACATCGAGCGCGGTGAAGGCCTGACGGCGGTCCATCCGCATGTCGAGCGGTGCCGACGAGCGGTACGAGAAGCCGCGATCGGCTTCGTCGAGCTGCGGCGAGGACACTCCGAGGTCGAACAGCACGGCGGTGACTCCTTCGGTTGCGATCGGTCGGTCTGGCTGGGCTCGTGGGTCTGGCTGGGCTCGTGGGGTTGGCTGGGCCGCCGGGGCGGCCGGTTCCGCGGGGCGGGCTGGACGCCGATGACGGCGTGGGTCGGTCACGATCCGCTCCAGATCGGCGAACGGAGCGCGGACGATCTCCACCCGGTCACCGAACCGCTCCAGACGACGGGTAGCTGCATCGATCGCCGCGTCGTCGCGGTCGAGGCCGAGGAGACGGAGTCCGGGGTTGGCGTCGAGCACCGCCTCTGCGTGGCCGCCACCTCCCAGGGTGGCGTCGATGTAGATCCCGTCGGGGACGTCGCGGAGGAGCTCGACGACGAGATCCACCATGACCGGCTGGTGCGAGAACGGACGCGGGCCGATCTGGTCGTCACCGCGAAGGATCGGCTCATCATCCACCTGCCCCTGCCCCTGTCCCGGAGCCGGGGCGGCTGTCGATGGGGCGGGCGCCGGCCGCGCATCGACCGGCGCCGAGCACCTTCGACCGGCATCCCGGGCGGCCGATCCCCCGTCGACGCGACCGCCGCCGGGATGTCTCCCCGGTCGGCACGGATGGACGCGGACGGAGCTGTGGGCCAACCCTCGCGTCGGCCGGGGGATCGGCCACCGGGGACTCCGGTGGTGGTGGTGGAGGAGGAGGAAGCGGCGGAGGGGCCGACGCGTCGGCGTCGATCGCACGCGGCGCTGCCTCGTCGACGGGGATCACAGGAAGTCCAGCTCTCGGAACTTGTCGGCGAGCGAACGGCCCGACGAGGCCGCCTTCTCGGCCAGCGCCGCTTCCCGTCGGGCCCAGTCGGCGCGGTCGAAGATCGACACGTAGCGGACCGAGCCGACCACCGTGACCTCACGATCGAGCCCGGTCTCGTCGCGCAACCGCTGCGGGAGGGTGATGCGATTCTGGCCGTCGGGCTCCACAGGCGACGCGATCGAGAAGAGGTGTCGCAGGTCCTCGCGGTCGAAGTGCCCCGAGGACTCGATCCTGTGTCGGTAGATCTCCCACCCATCGTGGGTGAACAGAGCGGCGTAGTCCTCCACCAGGGCTGCCATACCTCCGGCGCTGAAGGCGGGACGGTGCGACGACGGCAGCACGAGACGGCCCTTGCCGTCGATGTTGTGCTCGAAGGTGCCGTAGAAGTCCACGCGTGCTGCTTCCGGACGTGTGCCGATCGGGAGGAAAGGGACGTGAGAACTTCACACCCCAGAGAGCCACATTGCCCCCTTTTCCTCCACTTCGAGCCACCTTATGCCACCGAGGCACACGAGACAACGTTCACAGCGTTGTAATTCGCGCGAAGCGCGCGAAAGCTTGCGTCCCCTTCCGCAGAGCGCGGGTCAGGGAAGGACCGGCAGCAGGTCGCTCACGACGGTCCAGTCCGCCCGCAACACCGCCCCCGCGGCCGATCGCAGAGCGTCACCGACGCGCACCGGGATCCCCCCACCGACCCACCTCGCCCCACCGGGCGCATCTCGCAGCTCCCTCGCGCCGACACCAGCGCCGACGTCAGCACCCGCCGACCGCCCGACCCCAGCGCCCGCGTCGAGCAGGGCGATCAGCCGGTCCGGCTCCCACAGCCGGTAGGCGACGCACTGGAATCGGGCCCCGGCACGCGTCCGACGCTGGCTGATGCCCACCACCTTGCGACCGTCGAGCACCACCTCACCGGGTCCTACCGCAGCGAAGCAGGCGATCCGGCCGGCCTCGCGGTCCGACACGCCACGAGGTCGGATCCCGACGTGGGAACCCGGGGAGGCTCCGAGCGCGGTGGCCCACGCCTCGCCGACCCACCAGGTCGCCCGTTCGATGTCGTCGTCGGCGAGCGGATCACCGGCCGGCACCAGCAGGTCGACCCAGACATGGTCGCCGTCACCGAGCAGCACCGCTCCCCCACCCGAACGACGCCTGGCGACGTCGATGCCGGCGGCGTCGGCCGCGCCGCGGTCGATCGCCGTCGGGTCCTGGGCGCTCCCGAGAACCAGTGCGGGCGCGGTCACCTCGTGCACGACGACGGTGCGTCGCTCGATCGGGTCGGTGACGGCGTGATCGTGGAGCTCCTGAGCGCTCCCCCGACGTCGGACCACCCGCCAGCTGCTCGTCACCGCGACAGTCTCCCCCGCCGACGCAACGACCCGGGGACACCGCGGCCGCCTACTCTGGCCGGGGTTCCATGAGGCGGTCCTGGCCGGATCGCCCGGGACCCGAACGGGAGGAGTGCGCCGCGTGAACCCATGGGGACGACGCCGGGCAGCGAGGGTCGTCGTGTTCGATCCCGACGATCGGATCCTGCTGATCGAAGGGCGCGACCCTGCCGGGCACAACGCTGGCGGATGGTGGGAGATCCCCGGCGGTGGCGTCGACCGCGGCGAGGACATCGAGGACGCCGTACGTCGCGAGCTGTGGGAGGAGGCGGGGATCGCCGACGCCGAGATCGGCCCCTGCGTGTGGACCCAGGAGGTCAGCTACACGTTCGGTGGTTGGCGCTTCGAGCAGGACGAGTGGATCCACGTGGCACGGTGCGACGGCACCTCGAGCGGACCACGTGGCCTCGAGCACCTCGAAGCGATCGCCTTCGGGGAGCAGCGCTGGTGGAGCCTCGACGAGGTCCTCAGCCGTCAGCCGAGGACCATCCCGTACCGAATGGTGGAGTTCATCGAGGCGCTCACCACCGACCCGTGGCCGGACACCCCGATCGACATCACACCGGCCGAGCACCACGTGACGATCTGGCGCGAGCACGGCACGCCGTGACGATCTGGCGCCGACACGGCACGCCGTGCTCGTGGTGTCGTGTCGCCGGAACCGCTCATCCCAGCGGCCTCGTCCGGCACCACTCCAGGTAGGTGACGAGATCGGCTCCGAGGTCCGACGGGTCCACGTCGTCGAGGGAGCCGTCACCGCCGAACGCGGTGATCAACCGGAACCGGAGGTAGTCGGCAGAGGGCAGGGGCAGGTGCGGCGGCGTCCTCCACCACCCGTCGGGAGCCAGGACGACGGCCTGGCGGACGGCGGTCGGCCACAGGAACGGTCTCCGCAGCAGCGGGCCGAGCGCTCGTGCCGGGAGACGTGGACGCATGCCCGTCATGCCGGCACCTGCGGGAGTCCGAGGCCTCTGAGGCCGACCGCAGCGGCTCCGACGATCGGACCGTCGGCGCCGCGGCCGGCAGGCACGACCCGCGCCCCACGGGCGAACTCCAGGCGGGCGCAGCGTGCGAGCTCGTCGTTGGCGGCATCGAAGAAGACGGCTCCGAAGCCCAGGGCGACCGATCCGGCGACGACGGCGAGGCGGAGGTCGAGCAGGTTGCACGCCGATGCGACCGCCCGACCCAGCAGCCGGCCCGCCACCATCCGCTCCTCGACTGTCGCCTGGGCAGCCGGTCGACCGGTGGCCGACGCGATCGCCGTCCCGGAGATGTGCGCCTCGAGGCACCCGCGCGCGCCGCACGGACAGCTGCGCCCGAGAGGGTCCACGATCATGTGGCCGATGTGGCCTGCGTTGGCCGCCTCGCCGTCGAGGAGTCGACCGTCGAGCACGATCCCACCTCCGACCCCCGTCGACACGACGATCGCGAGGTAGTTGCGGTTCCCGACCGCCGCACCGATCCACCCCTCCCCGAGTGCGAGAGCCTTCGCGTCGTTGTCGACGAACGTCGGCGCTCCGGACCAGTCGGCGAGTCGGTCCTCGAGTGGGAACGCGCGCCACTGGGGGATGTTCAGCGGTGAGACGGTGATCCCCACCGATCCCGATCGGGTCGTCATCGGTCCCCCGCACCCGACACCGAGGGCAGCGATCGAGCGGGGATCGAGACCGTCCTGCACAGCTCGTTCCCGGACCGATCCCAGGAGGTCCGTCACGACGTCGAACAGCGCATCGCCGTCGGACGCGACCGTCGGCCGGCGATCGGTCGCCAGCATCGAGCCGTCCCCACCGACCACGGCGGCGGCCAGCTTCGTGCCGCCGACGTCGAGGGCCAGCACGGCCGGGGCTGTCGTGGCGGGACCCATCCCGCCCGACCGTACCCCAGCGCCCGCGACCGACATCCTCCGACCCGCGCCGCGGTGGCAGACTGCGGAGCCATGCGGTCGGCCTCGTCGCCGTCAGTCCCAGAGCCCGGAGGATCCTGCGGCCCATGACCACGACCGGACCCACGCAGACAGGGACCGACCAGCCGAAGACCGGCTCCACGACCCCGGCGGCGTCGGTTGCCGGAGGCACCGTTCGGGACCCGACGACGTCGTTCTCCGGGGTGTTCGACGCCATCTGCACGAACATCGCCCGGGCCGTCCACGGCAAGGACGACGTCATCCGCCTGTCCGTCACCTGTCTCGTCGCGGGCGGCCACCTCCTGATCGAGGACGTCCCGGGAGTCGGCAAGACCACGATCGCGAAGGCCCTCGCCCGTTCGGTCGACGGAGCCTTCGGTCGGGTGCAGTTCACCCCTGACCTGCTGCCGTCCGACGTGCTCGGATCATCGGTCTGGAACCAGGCGAGCGGCACGTTCGAGTTCCGGGCCGGACCTGTGTTCCACCACCTCGTGCTGAGCGACGAGATCAACAGGGCGTCCCCCAAGACCCAGTCGGCGTTGCTCGAGGCCATGGAGGAGGGTCAGGTCACCGTGGACGGCGTCACCTACCCGCTCCCCCGTCCGTTCATGGTGGTGGCGACCCAGAACCCCATCGAGCACCAGGGGACGTTCCCGCTGCCCGAGTCGCAGCTCGACCGCTTCCTCATGTGCCTGTCGGTGGGCTACCCGGACCCCGACGCCGAACGGGCGCTCCTGGTCGAGGAGGACCACGCTGAGCGTCTCGCGAGTCTCGGGCCGGTGGTCGACACCGCGACGGTGCTCGCGATGCGCTCGGCGTCGGAGCGCGTCCACGTCTCGGACGCCGTCGCCGGCTACCTCGTCGACCTGGCGGACCGCAGCCGCCGCTCCAACGCGTTCACCCTCGGCATCTCGCCCCGGGCGGCGTTGGGTCTGCTGGGTGCGTCCCGCGTCCGCGCTGCCGCGAGCGGTCGAGGCTTCGTCACGCCCGACGACGTCAAGGAGCTCGCCGTGCCGGTGCTCGCGCACCGAGTCGTGCTGGCTCCGGACTCGCAGCTGCGTGGCCGGACGGCGGCCCAGGCGGTGGTCGAGCTCCTCCGGGCGACACCGATCCCGGGCTGAACGATGCTCCGGCTCACGCGGACCGGGGTGGCGGCGCTCCTGAGCATCCCCGTCCTCGTCGCGCTGGCGTGGCTGTTCGGTCAGCCCGAGCTCGCCGTCGCCGCCGCAGCGGTCACAGCGGTGATGATCGGATCGTCGGCGTCCGTCCGCCGTCGGCCTGCTCTGGCGCTCCGGCGCTCCATCCGTCCCGCCCGCGTGACGATCGGCGATCCGTGCGACGTCAGCCTGGAGCTCCGCAACGACGGCCGCTCTCGGACGAGCGTCCTCCGCTTGCGAGACGACGTCGGTCCGTTCGGTCGCGCCGTGTTGCACCTGGCGCCGCTGCGCCGATCGGGATCGCAGGAGGTGGCCTACGCCCTGCCCACTCAACGTCGTGGCCTCCACCCTGTGGGTCCGCTGACGATCGAGTCCGAGGATCCCTTCGGGCTCTTCCGACGGACCGTCGGCATGGGTGGCGTCGCCCGGGTGATCGTGCTGCCGCGCACGTGGCCGTTGCACCCGATGCCACCCGCTCCTGGAGACGACGCCGAACCGGGCCTGCGACACCTGATGACCGGTACCACGGTCGAGGAGGAGTTCGCGACCATCAGACCTTACGAGCCTGGTGACGACATCCGCCGGATCCACTGGCGGACCACGGCGCGGGTCGGACGGCCGATGGTCCGCCAGTACGACCTCCCCTGGCAGCGGCGCAGCACGGTCGTCCTGGATGCGCGATCCGACGCCGAGGACCCGAGCGCCTTCGAACGAGCGGTCTCGGCGGCAGCCAGCGTGGTCGAGCTGGCAGCCCGGCGTCACGAGGTCGTCCGACTGCTGTTGCCCGGCGCCGCGGACCACGGGGGCGGGTTCGACAGCGGCGAGGTCGCCGCCGCCGACAGGCTCGACGAGTTGCTCGACCGGCTGGCGGCGGTCCGGGGGGACCCGGGTTCGTCGATGGCCGCTGCGCTCGGAACCCTCGGTGCCGCCTCCGCCGGAGCACCGCGCCGAACCTCACGACTCGTGACGGTGTCGGCCAGGATCGACGGGGCGGAGCTCTCGGCGTGGGAGCGCAGCACGGGCGACGTCGGACTCCTCGTCCTCGTGAGCACGTCGCGGTCCGCACCGGTGGGGGTCGCCTCGACGGTCGTCGTGCACTGGGACGGCGGGCGGGGCCTCTCCGAGACGTGGAACCGGGCGATGGACCGCTCCGCCACACCGAGCCGGGCCGGATCGGTGATGGCGCAGTGAGCGACAGGAGCGATCCCGACCTCACACGACCGGCGCTCGTCGCCGCCGAGCTCGGACTCCTGGCGGTCGGGCTCGGAACGGCCGCGGCATGCGCGCGGCTCTTCCTCGGCTGGGGGTTCCTGGCCACCCTGAGCTTGTCGGTCGGGACCAGCTGGGCGCTGGCGGTCCTCACCCGTCGGACCCGCCTGGGCGTCACCGCGTCGGCAGCGATCACCGCCGTCGCCGCGATCCTCGTCCTGAGCTGGGTGTTCGCACCGGCGACGACCATGGCCGGGATCCCCACCCTCTCGACGGCGGAGGCCATCGCCGATGCGATGCGTGCCTCGTTCACGGACTTCTCCCGACTCGTGGCCCCGGTCGAGGCATCGGACGGGTTCCTGGTCGTCCTGGCCGCCGTCCTTTGGGCGTTCACCTGGTTCGCCGACTCTGCTGCACTGCGCTACGGCGGCCCGGTGCAGGCCGTCATCCCCTACGGCTCGGCGTTCATCGCCGTCGGCGTGCTGTCACGCGACAGCGGCAGGACGGGAGCCGCGGCGATGTTCGGCATCGGCATCGCCATCTACGCGGTGACGCAGCGGGCGCTGACCGCCAGTCGTTGGAACTGGCCGGAGCGACTCGCCCTCAGGGGCACCGGGGCCGTCGTGGCCTCCGCGACGGCCATCGTCGGCGGCGCGCTCGTCGCTGGCCTCCTGGTCGGCCCCCTCCTGCCCGGCGACACCGAGGCCGTCGTCGACCTCCGGTCGATGGGTCGCCGGGGCGGCACCCGCACCGTGGTGAGCCCCTTCGTCGGGATCCGGGCCCTGCTGGGTCCCCAGAGCGACCAGGTCGTCTTCACGGTCCGCAGCCCGGTCCCGTCGTACTGGCGGTTGACAGCGCTCGGTCGCTACGACGTCGGTCGCGACATCTGGGTGTCGCAGGGGACGTACGGGGAGACGGCGGACGGCCGCCTCGACCCGGACGCCGGTGACCGCCCGAGCCGTCCGACCTCCGACGGTCTCATCGACCAGGAGTACGAGATCCTTGGTCTCGGCGGCCCGTGGGTTCCCGCGGCGTTCGTCCCACGTTCGATCGACGGCGACATCGAGGTCAGCTTCGATCCGGCCACATCGTCGATCATCACCCGGGGAGACGACTTGGCGGCCGGAGACCGGTTCCAGATCGCGTCCGACATCCCGGCGATCACGGTGACGGACCTGAACGCGAGTCGCATGGATGACGATCTGGCCGCCCGCTACCTCGACACGAGCGGCGTCTCGGGATCGGTCGCTGCCGCGGCACGTCGGGCGACCCTCGGTCGGACGACGCCCTATCAGCAGGCGTTGGCCCTGCAGGACTGGTTCCGCGACGAGTTCACCTACGAGACCGATGTCGACTACCGCTCGGACGCGGATCCCGTCGCGGCGTTCCTCGACCGACGGGAGGGCTTCTGCCAGCAGTTCGCCTCGGCGTATGCCCTCATGGCCCGGTCGCTGGGCCTGCCGGCGCGAGTGGCGGTCGGATTCACCCAGGGCGACGCCGTCGACGGCACGGACGGATCGACGACCTACGTGGTGAGGGGCCGACATGCTCACACCTGGCCTGAGGTCCACTTCGACGGGGTCGGGTGGGTGCCGTTCGAGCCGACGACGGGCCGCGGCAACCCCCAGGCGGTCGACTACACGGGCGTCGAGCCGGACCAGGCCGAGGCGCCGGCGGCGGAAGCCACGACGACCACGACGACCACGAGCACGACTCTCCCCATCGACGCCGACACGGCCACGACCGTGCCGTCGGGCCAGGTCAACGCCGTCGGGGCCCGCGGCAACGACGCCACCGACGACGGGGGCTCGTCGTGGTGGCGGCAGTCGATCCTGCTCGCAGTCACCCTCGCCGCCGTCTCGATGGCGCTGTTGGCCCTCGGACGGCGACGCCGTCGGTCGGCGCTCCGACGGGATGCGCACGGCGGGCGGATCGCCGCCGCGTGGGCGGGCGCCCTCACGGACCTGTCGACGATCGGGATCGTGCCGACTCCCTCGGAGACCCCCCTCGAGCTCGCGGATCGGGTCGCTGCGGTCCCCTTGTTGGACGGGGCTGCTCCCACCGGCGACGACGACCGTCCGGACGACGTCGATCCACGCATCCTGGTGTCGGCGTTCAGGCTGCTGGCGACCTTGGAGACGGCACGACGTTGGGCCCCGCGCCGGACAGAGCACGACCCGGTCGCGAACAACGGTCATCCGGACGATCCCGAACAGCGGGCCGCCGAGGACGCGGCCGATCAGGTGCACCGGGTGGTGGGATCGATGAGC
>CAZNQK010000012.1:0-35955 GCA_964575165.1 uncultured Aquihabitans sp.
CGGCTCCGCCGCTGAGCCCGTGCTGGTCGACTTCTGGGCCGAGTGGTGCGGACCCTGCAAGATGATCGCCCCGATCCTGGAAGAGATCGCCACGGAGCAGGCGGGCAAGGTCAGGATCGCCAAGGTCAACGTCGACGAGAACCCGAACATCGCGATGAAGTTCAATGTGATGAGCATCCCGACGATGATCGTTTTCAAAGATGGGTCCGAGGACCAGCGGCTCGTCGGAGCACGCGGGAAGCCTGCCCTGCTGGAGTCACTGGCGCCGTACCTCTGACGACACCACCGACCAGTCGGCTGACAGGCTGACCGGCCGGCCGTGGCTCGCAAAGTCCGTCCGCGGCTACGATCGTCGACCGTCCAGACGCAGTCATCTGATCTCGGAGACCACGATCACCCTCTCGGTCCTACCCCTGCGGTCCGGTGACGCCGGGCCCGCCGTTGCCGACCTCCAACGACGTCTGCGCGTCGCCGGGCACGGCAATGACGACTCGACCGGCGAGTTCGGAGCGTCGACCGAGGCCGCGCTCCGTGGGTTCCAGGAACAAGCCGGACTCGTCAGCGACGGCGTCTGCGACTCCTCGACATGGGCGGCGTTGGTGGAGTCGGAGTTCGGCATCGGCGACCGCATGCTCTTCTACCGCTCGCCGATGATGCGCGGCAACGACGTCGCCGACCTCCAGCTGCGACTCGGCGCCATGGGTTTCGACGCAGGACGTGTCGACGGCATCTTCGGCCCGGAGACGCTGTCGGCTGTCGGCGAGTTCCAGCGCAACGCCGGACTCGTCACCGACGGGGTCTGCGGTCCCGACACCGTCGAAGCCCTCCTCCGCTTGGAGGGCCGAGCCGGCCAGGCCACCCTCACCGCCGTCCGGGAACGCGAACGGCTCCGACGGTCGATGCGATCCCTTCCGAGCCTACGGGTCGCGATCGGCTCCGACGCCGATCTCCACGAGATCGCTGTGCAACTGGTCGCAAGCCTCCAACGGGCGTCGGTGGCCACGCTGCTCCTCGACGGCGACTGGTCAGCCCAGGCGATCGGCGCCAACGAGTTCGACGCCGACGTGTACCTCGGACTGACCCTCTCCGACACGACCGTCGTTCAGGCCAGCTACTTCGAGGTTCCCGGCTTCGCGTCCATCGGTGGCCGTCATCTCGCCGAGCTGGTCGTCGAGGAGCTGCCCGCCTCACCCGGCTGGGACATCGGCGTCGTGACCGGCATGCGCCTTCCGATACTCCGCGAGACCCGCAGTTCGGCCGTGCTCGTGCAATTGGGCGACCGTGATGCCGTGGACCAGAGCCGTGAGCTCGTCCTGGCATCCCTGCAACAGGCGCTCGAATCCTGGGCCGCCGATCCGGCACCCTCGGAACCGTGAGATCCGACCACGTCCGCCGTGGTCGACCGCGCGTCAACCTCGGATGGGGACCCCGATCCACCAGACCTACCGCTCGATCTGACGTCGACGTTCAGGTTCGGATCGGCAACTGTGACCGCGGTCATCCTGCAGTTCAGGTTTTCGTTGCCCACAGACTTGTACCCAGACTGTGGATAACTCAGGTTACATCTCGACCTCGAGTTGACCGTGATGTTCGGGCGTGCTGATTCAGCCGGTGGAGATGATCAGCCGGTAGATGCGTTCGAGGTCCTCGAGGTTGGCGAAATCGATCTGGACCTTCCCGCGCTTCGCTGTCATCGTGACTGACACCCGCGTGTCGAGATGCTCCGCAAGGAGCTCCTCGAGCTCCAGGAGGCCGGGCGGCCGCAACGGTGTCGGCGTCGGGGCGGGAGATGCGTCCTGTCCGGTGTCCTCGCTCGGCTCACCCTCCGCATCCAGGCGGGCCTCCAGCTCCAGGCGCTCCCGCACCAGCTGTTCGACATCACGGACGCTGAGACCCTCGGCCACGGTCCGCTTGGCCAACGCTTCCTGGTACGAGCGATCCGGGTGACCGAGCAGCGCCTTAGCGTGCCCGGCGCTGATGAGCTGCTCCCCCACCAGGCGTTGCACGGTCGGAGGCAGCTGGAACAACCGGAGGAGGTTCGTCACCGCGGAACGGCTCCGACCCACCCGCTGGGCGACCTGCTCCTGGGTGTAGGAGAAGTCCTCGATCAGCTGCTGGTACGCAGCTGCCTCCTCGAGCGGATTGAGGTCCTGTCGGTGGAGGTTCTCGACCAGCGCCTGCTCCAGGGATGACACGTCGTCCGCCGAGCGGATGACGACCGGGATGACCCGCAAGCCTGCCCGCTTGGCCGCGCGGAGACGTCGCTCCCCGGCGATGAGCTCGTAGCCGTCGTCGAGCTCTCGCACCAGCACGGGCTGGAGCACCCCCAGCTCCTTGATGCTGTCCGACAAGCCCTCCAACGACTCCTCATCGAACGAGCGGCGGGGCTGGTTCGGGTTGGGGCTGATCGTCTCGATCGCCACCTCGACCAGCCCAGCCACCGCTGCGCTCTCGGGATCCTCACCGGCACCGGCCGGAATCAGAGACGTCAAGCCTCGACCGAGACCACCCTTACGAGCCACCACTCACCTCCCTGGCCAGCTCCCGGTACGCAACGGCACCACGGGAGCTCGGATCGAACGTCGTGATCGGCTGCCCGAAGGACGGCGCCTCGGACAGACGGATGTTGCGTGGGATCATGTTGCGGCACACCTTCGGGCCGAAGTGCGCACGGACCTCCGTCACCACCTGCTCTGCCAGACGGGTTCTGCTGTCGTACATCACCATCACGATGCCGCTGATCTCCAGTTCCGGGTTCAGGTTCGTCCGGACGAGATCGACGTTCCTCGTCAGCTGCGCCAGACCCTCCAACGCGTAGTACTCGCACTGGATGGGGACCATCACCTCGGTCGCTGCGACCAGTCCGTTGACCGTGAGCAGGCCGAGCGACGGAGGGCAGTCGATCAACAGGTAGTCGTAGTCGTCGATGATCTCGGCGACCGCCCGCTTGAGCCTCGACTCACGGCTGAACGCCGGGACCAACTCGATCTCCGCTCCGGCGAGATCCAGACTCGCCGGTGCCACGAAGAGGTTCTTCACCTCGGTCGGCTCGATGCAGTCCTCCAGAGGAACATCGTGCAGGAGGACGTCGTACATGGTGTTGTCGAGAGTGCGGTAGTTGATGCCGAGACCGGTCGTGGCGTTGCCCTGAGGATCGAGGTCGATCACCAGGGTGCGGTAGTCCAGTTCGGCAAGGGCCGCACCCATGTTGACCGTCGTCGTCGTCTTCCCGACTCCGCCCTTCTGGTTCGCGACCGCTATCACCCGAGGGAGCGGTCGACCCGACACCGACCTGGACTGCTCTTCCGGTGTCACTGAGACCGTCCCGGCGTCGACCATCGCCGAGTCCGGAACGGTCCCTGTCGAAGCGGGGCCTGCCGTCATGTCACCGGAGGACGGCTCTCCAGTTGCATCCCCGTCCGGATCCTCGTCGAGGGACTCGGGAGACTGTGGCTCACCACGTAGCGGTTCGCTGCTCGCCATGTCGCCGCTTGTGCCAGCGGACCGGGCCCGCGACTCAAGCGCATCCGATCGATCGGTCCACGTCGTGTCCGATGGCGTCGATCGTCGATCGATCCACTTGGACGGCATCGATCCAGGCTCGCCACCATCGTCCTCCGCCACGCGAGGCTCGGGGGGAAGGTCAGTCATCTCGTGCTCCACTCCCGCGGGAACGCAGCGATGCGTCGACCGGCGCTGCGGAACCCAATCCTTCCGTCCGAGACCACTCAGGTCAAGGACCCTCGTCCGGACAGTTCCACGTGAAACATCCCGTCCGGCTCCCAATCGCCGGGTTCACCTCTCGACTGGAGTTGCAGGTGCGCCGTGCCGTTGCACGTTCCCGTTCCGCAGCTTCCGCCTCGTGGCGCCTATGCGCGTCGCCGCAGCAGATCGGCCCTCTGCGGTTCTCTGGCTCTCACTCGTGCCGAGCCGATCACAGCCTTCTGTCCGGTCTGTACCCCGACCGTCGGTCCTCCTTTCGCCTGTACTCGGTCTCACACACCATCTCGGCCGCCTGTTGTCAGATGCTCCGACCCCAGGTTCCGCGCTGGATGCTGTCGACGAGGTCCGGGGCAGGGCAGCCGGACCGGTCAACGGGTAGGAGCAACGAACGGAGAGTGGGGAGAGGGACAACGGGAGGGGATGGACGATCGGGAGGGGAGCAGCGGTCGGAGACGGAAGGGGCAGTCGGAGACGGAAGGGGCGGTCGGAGACGGAAGGGGCAGTCGAGACGGAGGGGACAGGCAGGAGGGGAGGCATGCCGGGCCCCGTTGCGGAGATCCCGTCGCGGGGTCTGCCAACGACTCACGAACCTCACGCCTGGCACCTTCACCTCCCGACCCTTCACCCCGGCCACCCGGTGATCCAGCCGCTCACGCACGACGACGTCGCCAACGACTCACCGTGACGATCCGAGCAGACGGCTCTCGAGTGCCCATCGTCGCCAGCACGAGCCCCTCATCCATCCCGTCATCACCGCCAACAGCGGGGCTCGCGAACCGGGATCACGAGGGCGTCCCCCGACAGCATGCGCAGCTGCGCCCGAGCCGCCATCGACGACGGGAGCAGCTCCCTTGCCCACTCAGCATCCGGGCAGGGCACCTGGCCACCACCGGGCAGTTCCGTTGGCCGTGTCCGGGCAGAACCATCGTCCGCCGAGCGGGCAGAGCTCGTTGGTCCTTGGAGCTCAGGATGTTCCCGGCTGAGCACAGGCGCCCCTCTGGCTCTCGTATGCCGCTCGCGACATCGCACTCGCGATTCGTCACCTCCTGCGTCTCGCTGCGACAGTCCTCCGGGTCGGCTCCGACGCGGTCACCGCTCTCGAGCGGCACGTTCGGAGCGCTCGGTCGCGATCGGGACGGCGGACTCGACGGTTCACCATCTCCCCGGCCCTCCCCGTCCTTGCCCGTCCTTGCCCGTCCCTCTAACCCGTCCCTCGAAGCGTTCCACGTGGAACGCACGAGGCATCCGGTCATCCACTGCTCGTGATCAGTACCAGGGTCGACGGGACGGAACGCCGACACGGCGAGGTGCGAGATCGGGGCAGGGTCCGATCACGTCCAGCTGTTGGATCGTGCTGCCAGGTCGACGCCAGAGCGGCCCGGGTCGGAGTCCGAGCTCCGAGAGCGGAGCCGCAGGCCATCGATCCGGACCGTCGATCGTCGGATCCGAACCTCTCTGTGGCGGTTCGCTGACGAGGATCCTGGCGCCGGCACCGCTCAGGAAGCCGACGGCGCACTCGGCTGTCACGGGCGGGGGAGCGAAGGACCTCGCTGTGACCACGTCGAAGACCCCACGGAACTCCGAGTCACGAGCAACAACCTCTGCTCTTCCCCGAACCACACGAACGCGGGGTCCGAGCCGCAGCTCCTCGGTGGCGTCAACGAGGAACGACGTCCGCCGCTCGGCCGCATCGAGCAGAACGACGCTGGCATCTGTCATCACACAGGCGATGATCAGCCCTGGTACACCGCCTCCCGAACCCAGGTCCAGGATCCTCAACGTCCGAGACGGACGAGGCGACGACGACCTCGACCCGCGTCGCGGCGATGACGAATCCTCTAGAACGGAGACATCTCTGTTGTGATCTCCGGGATCTGGCTCAGCGGATCGGGCCGGATCGTCAGAGCGAGCCTCGTTCTCCGAGCGATCTGGGCGGTCCCCTCCAGTCGCTCCGTCTGGTCGGGCGCCGCGCAGTGCATCGACGAACGCCAGCCCGTTCTCGATGTGGGTCCGCGTCGAGCCGGGCCCGAGGAATCCGAGAGCCCTCGACCGTTCCAGGACCCGGTCGAGAGGCTCGACCCACTCGTCCGGCACCCATTCACCGGGCACCCATCCACCAAGCACCCAGTCGCCCGACGACGGACGCGACACAGGCACCCCATCGGGGTGCCCGTGTCGCTCCGGTTTGCGTCCTGCCATCAGATCGGCAGAGGAAGGACGGTCGCCTCGTCCATCACGCCGGTCGCAGCACCACCCGACGGCGCGGGTCCTCGCCCACAGATGCGGAGACGACTCCCTCGATGTCCGAGACCGCGTCGTGGACGACCTTGCGGTCGGGGCTCGACATCACCTCGAACGACACCTCGACACCGTCGTCCAGCACCGTCCGGGCGGCATCTGCGACGAATGTCGACAAGGCGGTCCGGCGCATCTCGCGGACACCGGACACGTCGAGGACCACCTTCGCGTACTCCCGTCCGTCGGCGTGTCGCTGTAGGACGTTCCGGGTGATCTCCTGGAGCGCGTCGAGCGTACCCAGACGGGGGCCGATGAACAGTCCGACCTCGGACCCGTCGATCGTCGCCCGCAGCACGTCGTCGTCCATGATCGCGGTGGTGGTCACCTCGAGTCCGAAAGCGGTCCCGATCCCATCGAGGAAGGACGTGACGGCCTCGCACTGTGCTGTCGGATCCATCAACTCACGCTCCTTGTTCCTCTTCGGATCGCTGTCCTGATCCGTTGCACCGCTGTCACGGCTGCTCTTCTCTCCTGTTGTCCTGTCACCTGTTGACCTGTCACCTGCCGGCCTGTCAGCTTTCGACCTGTCACCCGAGCCACCCCGACGTTGACGGTTCCGGTTCCGGTTCGATCCCGACTCTCCGCCGGACCCTCCGTTCCCTCTGGGCCCTGCTCCGGCGTCGGAACCTGCGTCGTCGCTCTCCGTCGACGTTGCATCACCCCGCTCGGAGGAGGCTCCCTTGGTCTTGCGTCGTCGCTCCTGCTTGGGTCGCGGGGCCTTGGGGAGGATGCGAGCGCGCACCCGACCCACCCCCCGGGTGCGCCCGAACAGACCCGCTCGGGGTTCTTCGAGCACTTCGAACTCGGCCTCGGCCTCGTCGACACCCAGCTGGTCGAGTGCGGCCTCCTTGGCCTCCTCGACGGTCTTACCTGTTGTCTCGACCCACTCCACGGTGGCACTCACTCCTTCTCGTTCACGTCGTCGCCGCTCTCGGCGTCCGACCCGTCGGAACCCCGACGACTGCCCCGGGTCTCACCCGACCGTCGTTGGTTGACCGATCGCTTCCCTCCGGAACCGGAGCGACGTGAGTCGCCGCTCGCTGCGTTCTCCCTGGCCTTCTGGCTCTTCACCGACGAGCCGGGGGTCCTGGTCGTCGGAGCGTCGTCGGCATCCGACCTGGCCCGGGCACCACCGCGTCCGATCGACGACGATGCCTTGCGATCACCGGTCGCCTTCGCCTGACCTGCCGCCTCGTTCTTGCCGGCCCTGCCCTGGCCGGCCTTGTTCTGGCCGGCCCTGCCCTGGCCGGCCTTGTTGGACGCGGGCCGAGCGGCACCGCCCTGCTTGGCGTCACTCGACTTCTTGGATCCGGTCCCCTTCTCGGTGGCGGTCGTGTCGATCACGTCCCTGGCGTGCTCCTTCTTGTACACGCTCCGGGTGATGTAGGCGTTCGTCCCGATCCGACACGCGTTCTGCGTCGCCCAGTACAGAGCGAGGCCCGACGGGAACCCGAAGGAGAACACCGGCAGGAAGAACGGCATGATCTTCATCAGCATCTGCTGCTGGGGGTTCGCCGCCGCTGCCGACTTGTTGCGTGCCTGGAGCTGACGGTTCTGGTAGAGCCCCGTCCCGAGGATGACGAGGAGCAGCAGCAGGTAGGGGATGGCGATCAGGAGACCCAGCTTCAGAGCCTGGGCGGCGGACATCGCCAGGTCCATGCCGAAGAAGTTCATGGTGTTCGTCGACGACAGCGACTGGTAGAGGTCCGAGGCGTGGTTCAGGTGCTTCGGCTGGAAGAGCTGATCGGTGGCGATCCAGGGAGTCAACTCGACGCGCTGTTGCACCTGCCCGGCGATGTGGCCGACCCCCGAGCCGAGTCCGCCCTGTCGGATGGTGAGGTCCCGCAGAAGCGAGTACATGATGAAGAACACCGGCATGGTCGCGAGGATCGGAAGGCAGCCACCGAGCGGGTTGATGTTGTTCTCCTTGTAGAACTTCATGAGCTCGGCGTTGAGCTGCTCACGGTCGTCCTTGTACTTCGCCTGGAGTCGCTTCATCTCCGGTTGGAGGCGCTGCATCTGCAGCATCGACCGGGTGCTCTTGACCGTCAGCGGGGTGATCAGCACCATCACCAGCACGGTGAGCAGCATGATCGCGATGCCGTAGTTGGGGATCAACGTGTAGAAGAAGTTGAGGACGCTCCCCAACGCCTCGAAGAACCGTTCGAACATCAGTCTGCCTCCGTGTCGCGCCCCGCTGCGGTCGTGCCACGACCGCGTCCTGCGCTCCTTCGATCGTCCCGCTCACGACGTGACGGGACCGGGTCATAGCCTTGCGTGCCCCAAGGGTGGCAGCGCGACAGCCGTCGCACGGCCAGCCAGGAACCGCGGAGGGCTCCGTGCGTCTCGAGTGCCTCGACCGCATAGGTCGAGCAACTCGGCACATGACGACACGGCGACGGTCGACCTGCTGCTGCCTGCTGATAGATCCGCACAGCCCCGGTCAGGCAGCGCGCTGGCAAGGTCGGCGTGACATCTGTCACATCGGAGGAGTCGGTTGCGTTCACGTCGATGCTCCGGCCTTCGCCAACACCCGCACGAGGTGGGTGCGGAGCTCCGCCGAGCTGCACCCTCGGGCCGACGGCTGCGCGATCACGAGGTACCAACCGCTCGGAAGGGGATCGACGGCATCGAGCTCCGACAGGATCGCACGGATCTGGCGGCGCAGCCGGTTCCGGTGCACGGCGGAGCCGACCCGACGGCCGACAGCCATCGCCACACCCGCCCCTGCACCCTCGTCGGGAGCGCGATCGATCGCCACGAGAGTGAGAGGACCTGAACGGTGTCGCTGTGCCGGGGGAGCGAACCGACGGAAGACGGCGCGTCGTGAGATCCGCTGAAGCACCGGTTCGCTCCGACGCAGTGCGTGGGCACGATCCGCGAGACGGGTTTCAGGCCGACAGCCGCTGACGGCCCCGCCGGCGGCGGGACTTGATGATCGAGCGACCCGCGCGCGTCGACATTCGATGCCTGAATCCGTGCTTGCGGGCACGTCGCCGGGTGTTGGGCTGGTAGGTACGCTTCACCTTGACTCCACGAGACGTCTGGTCGGCCGGTGGCCAGGGGTCGCCGACCGGGGCGATCTCCCGCCCGCCGAACGACGAACCGTCCGGTCGAGGCTCCGCCCTGACCGGCCGTCGGGGACACCCTGTGTCCGATCCGTCGGGGACCGGTCGGGTGTCTGACCGGACCACGCTAGAGCCTCCGGCGCCCCCGTGCCAAGCACGACCGGTCCCTCCGCCTGCCGTCGACCGACGACATCCGCCCCAGGCAACCTGTCCATCCACGACTCTTGGCGGGGTTCTCACCACCCTGAGCGTTCAGATCAGCTCCGGAGCTCCGGCTGACTGCGTCACCCGTCACACGTTCGGGTTGCGGTTCGGTGACGATCGTCGCTACGGTCGCCGCCCGGGCGCGACGCACCGATGCACGCCCCGACCAACGACACGACACCGTCCGGCGCCTCAGCCGAACGGTACCCCGTCGGTCATCCACAGATGTGGATCATCTGTGGACAAGTAGCGGTCCGCTGTCGGCGGACCGGAGGATGACCACCGAGGAGCTGCTGTGACGGCGGACGCATCACAGGTCTGGCAGCGCACCGCCGAAGTGCTGATGTCCCAGGTCAGCGACACAGTCTGGGCGTCCACATTCCAGGACATCCACCCGGGTCCGATCCACGACGACGTCCTGACCCTGGTCGTCCCCAGCCAACTGGTGCGCCAGCGCGTCGAGCAGCGCTACTTCCCTCTCCTCGAGGCAGCGCTGTCGGATTCCGGCTTCCCGGAGATGCAGCTCGTGCTCGAGGTCGAGATCGACGACCGACGCCCCGATCTCCGTGGCGGCATCACCGTGGACCTGACCGATCCCGCCGAGAACACGATCGACCTCGACGTCACAGACCCGGTCGAGACCCAGGCAACCCCTCCACCGACGTCCGACGGCGGAGCCCCTCGCCGCTACACCTTCGACTCGTTCGTCATCGGCCCCTCCAACCGCTTCGCTCACGCTGCCGCCCTCTCGGTCGCCGAGACGCCCGCCCGGAGCTACAACCCGCTGTTCGTCTACGGCGCAGCGGGACTCGGCAAGACGCACCTCCTCCAGGCGATCGCCCACTACGTGCGCGAGAACTACCCGTCACACAGGATCCGCTACATCTCGACCGAGACCCTGCTCAACGAGTTCGTCGACGCGATCCGCAACAACGAGCAGCCCGACTTCAAGCGTCGCTACCGCGAGATCGACGTCCTGCTCGTCGACGACATCCAGTTCATGGAGGGCAAGGAGCAGCTCCAGGAGGAGTTCTTCCACACCTTCAACACGCTGTACGAGGCCCAGAGCCAGATCGTGTTGTCGTCGGACCGCTCTCCCGACAAGATCGCCACCCTCGAGGACCGCCTGCGCAGTCGCTTCAAGTGGGGTCTGATCACCGACATCCAGCCACCCGACTTCGAGACACGCCTGGCGATCCTCGACAAGAAGAGCGATCAGACAGGAGTCCCGGTGCCGTCCCCGGTGCTGAGCTACATCGCCGAGAACATCACCTACAACATCCGTGAGCTCGAGGGCGCACTGGTCCGGGTGACCGCCTACGCATCGCTCAACGACGTCGACCTGACGGTGGAGCTGGCATCTGAGATCCTCGGCGACACGATCAGCGCTGTGAAGCCCCGCCAGATCACTCCGGAGCTGATCATCGACCAGACCGCCGAGATGTTCGGACTCGAGGCCGAACAGCTCAGGAGCAAGAGCCGCACACGCAACCTGGTCCACGCCCGCCAGATCGCGATGTACGTCTGCCGTGAGCTCACCGACCTCTCCTATCCGCAGATCGGTCGCGAGTTCGGCGGACGTGACCACACCACCGTCATCTACGCCTACGACAAGGTAGCCGACCAGATGACCGAGAAGCACGAGACATGGGCCTCGGTCGACGCACTGGTCAAGTCGCTCCTCGCCGAGCGGTGACGTTCCTCCTGGCGGACAGCGCCGACCGGTTCACGTCCTCACACCCATCTCGTGACACGCACATCGCGGGAGGTGGATCGCGACGTGCACGGGAGCGGGATCGCGCTGTGCACCACACGGACGTCGAGACCACTCCTCCACAGACACGGATGGAATTCCAACGATGCAACGGGGATCACTGTGAACTCCTGTGGTCTGCACTCCCCAAACGCCACAAGGGCTGCGCTAGGTTTCCCACAGTCCACAGGCCCTACTACTACTCCCACTGGTTGGACAACCAAGACGGCGACAGCGGTGGGGAAAGCGAGTCACCGTGAAGTTCCGCTGTGAGCGAGACGTCCTCGTCGAGGCGTTGAGCACCGCCCATAGGGCCACCACCAGTCGGGCCGCGCTTCCGGTCCTGTCGGGTCTGCGGCTCGCCTTGAGCGGTGACCGGCTCCGCGTCACAGGGAGCGATCTCGACCTGACGATCACGACAGAGCTCCAGGTGGCCGGATCCGAGGACGGCGTCTCGGTTCTCCCGGCGAAGCTGGCCGTCGACATCGTCAGGGCGCTCGAACCGGGGGCCGTGGAGATCGACACCTCGGGTGACGCTCCCTACATCCGGGCCGGGCGTTCGGAGTTCCGTCTGACCGCCTTCCCCGCCGACGAGTACCCGAATCCCCAGGTGCCGACAGGGGACTCGGTCGAGTTGGAGGCGAGCCACCTCGCCGAGGGACTCCGTCAGGTGGTCGGGGCGGCGTCGGGAGACGAGTCCCGCCCGATCCTCACCGGTGTCCTGCTCGCAGCGGAGGAGGGTGGACTCCGCCTCGTCTCCACCGACTCGTACCGCCTCGCCTACAGGGACCTCCCGGGGGCGGGTCTCCTGGAGCAGGGCCAGCACGTGCTCATCCCGTCCCGTGCGCTCCAGGAGCTGGCACGAGCTCTCGGCGACGCAGACCATGTGAGCCTGGTGCTCTCCGATCAGATGGCGTTGTTCGACGTCGGCCGCATCCAGCTGGTCACCCGTCTGATCAAGGGCGACTTCCCCGACTACCAGAAGCTCATCCCGACGGAGATGCCCAACGTCCTGACGGTGGAGCGGCTGACCCTCCAGGACGCGATCCGGCGCGTGCGGTTGATGGCCCGGGAGAACAGCCCGATCCGGCTGACCATGGGTTCCGACGGGCTGGAGCTGCGTGCCATAACCCAGGACATCGGCGAGGCGGTGGAGCAGATCGACGCGAAGTACGAAGGCGAGGAGCTCACCGTGGCGTTCAACCCCGAGTACCTGATGGACGGGCTCGACGTCACCGAGGGCGACGAGGTCATCCTCCAGACCCGTGACGCGCAGCGACCTGCGGTGCTGCGTTCGCTGGGCGGTGGTGACTACCTCTATCTGCTGATGCCCGTTCGGGTGTCCTGATCCGGCGTCGCAGCGGATCCAACGTCCCGACGCCGTCCCGCTCGTGCACCTCAGACGTCTGTGGTTGACCGACTTCCGCTCGTACCCGACGGTCGAGCTGGAGCTCCCGTCGGGGGTCACTGCGGTCGTCGGCCCGAACGGTCGTGGCAAGACCAACCTCCTCGAGGCGGTCTCCTACCTGGCGACGCTGCGGTCCTTCCGAGGGGCTCCGTCCGATGCGCTCCTCCGGGTGGGAGCAGAACGTGCGGTGGTGAGAGGGGAGGTGCACACCGACGGCCGTGACCACCTGATCGAGGCCGAGATCGGCCGAACGGGTCGCAACCGGGTGCTGCTCGACAAGCAACGACTGGCGCGCCAGAGGGACCTGATCGAGGTGATGAGGGTGACGGTGTTCTCGCCCGACGACCTCGACCTGGTGAAGGGCGGACCTGCTCGGCGTCGGGGACTGCTCGACGACCTGCTCGTCGGTGTGCATCCCCGCCACGACGTGGTTCGCGTCGAGTTCGAACGGTCGCTGCGTCAGCGCAACGCACTGCTGCGACAGATGGCGGGTCGCCCGGACGAGTCGGCCCTGGTGACGCTGGACGTCTGGGACCAGAAGCTGGCCGTCGCGGGGGACACGCTCGCATCGTTGCGCTCCGACCTGGTGGAGCGAATCGCTCCGGTGGTGACGCGGGCGTACCGCGAGGTGGCCGAGGAGGCTCTCGAGGTCGGGATGGAGTACCTCGCACCCTGGCGTTCGACCGATGAGCAGGTCGGGACCGGTCTGGCTGCGGCGCTGTCGATGTCGCGACGCGACGACATCCGTCGAGGGACCACCCTGGTCGGTCCCCATCGTGACGAGCTCGAGCTCACCCTTCGCGGACTGCCGGCGAGGACCCATGCGTCGCAGGGGGAGCAGCGTTCCTTCACACTCGCGTTGCGGCTGGCCGCACACCGGGTGCTGTCCGAGACCTACGGGAGTCCGCCGATCCTCCTGCTCGACGACGTGTTCTCGGAGCTCGATCCACACCGCAGCGCTGCTCTGCTGAGGTCGCTCCCCGAGGGGCAGACCCTGCTGTCCTCCGCCGCCGGGTTGCCCCAGGGGATCGCACCGGAGCTGGTCCTCCATGTGGACACGGGCTCGATCAGCGCTGCCGCATAGGGTGGACGGGGTGGCGATCGAACCTCTGCCGGGCGAGCGGAACACCGTCCACACGCTGTCGGGGTCCCTCGAACACCTCCAGCGCACCCTCGGACTGGCCCGACCCGACACGGTGCGCATCCTCACCGAGGCCTGGACCCAACTCGTCGGTTCACGACTCTCCGGAGTGTGCCGGGTCCAGTCGATCCGGGGTTCTGAGCTGGTGGTCGAGGTCGACGACCCCGCGGTCGCCGAGCACCTCCGTTGGCAGGCCCGCGACCTCGCCGCCGCGGCGAACGATCTGTGTGGATGCGACGCGGTCGACGAGGTCCGGATCGTCGTCGCCCGGCGCGACCGACCGGGGTAGCGACGTCGGAGGCAACCAGCGGAGAGGGGAGCGATCCCCGGTCGGGTGGCTCCTGGGCACCGCCCCGGGAGTGGTAGTCTGAGCCTCCGTTCGACGGTACTCCCGAACCTGGTTGTCCACAGCTCGTCCACAGCGTCGGACGTGTCTGGACGCACCTTCTCCGGGCCCGAAGCGAGCACTGATCCACCCTCGGAGGCCGGGCTTGTCAGCAGAACCCACCACGTACGGCGCGGAGTCGATCCAGGTCCTCGAAGGACTCGAGGCGGTCCGGAAGCGACCCGGCATGTACATCGGGTCGACGGGGCCCGCCGGTCTGCACCACATGGTCTACGAGGTCGTTGACAACTCCGTCGACGAGGCCATGGCGGGTCACGCCACGACGATCGAGGTGCGGCTCCTCCCCGACGGGGGCTGCGAGGTCCGCGACGACGGACGTGGCATCCCGGTGGACCCCTCGGTCCAGTACCCCGAGATGTCGGCCGCCGAGGTCGTGCTGACGGTCCTGCACGCCGGAGGCAAGTTCGGTGGAGGCGGCTACAAGGTCTCCGGTGGACTCCACGGCGTCGGCGTCTCGGTCGTGAACGCGCTGTCGTCGCGCGTCGAGGTCGAGATCGACCGCAAGGGCAAGAGGCACCTGATGACCTTCGCCGACGGCGGTGAGCTGGTCGAGAAGATCCACGTGATCGCCGACGCGCCGGTCGGACCCGACGGGGAACCTCGGACCGGGACGACAGTGCGGTTCTGGCCGGATCCGACGATCTTCGACGAGACCCACTTCCGTGCCGCCACGCTCACCGAGCGCTTCCAGATGATGGCGTTCCTGAACGCGGGTCTCGAGATCGCCTTCCGCGACGACCGGCCCGGTGCTGCCGACCCCGTCACCTTCCGCTACGACGGCGGCATCCGCGACTTCGTCAGCCACGTGAACGCCGCCAAGGAGGCGCTCTTCAGCGAGGTCGGCTACTACCGGCAGTCCGAGGAGACCGGGGACTCGTCGATGGAGGTCGAGGTCGCGTTCCAGTGGAACACCGGCTACAACGCCGACGGGCTCCACAGCTTCGCCAACGGGATTGCCACCATCGAGGGCGGCATGCACGAGGAGGGCTTCAAGAAGTCCCTCACCAACACGCTGAACCGCTATGCGCGTGAGCAGGGCACCCTCAAGGAGAAGGACCCGAACCTCCAGGGCGAGGACATCCGCGAGGGCCTGACCGCGATCATCTCGGTCAGGTTGACCGAACCGCAGTTCGAGGGTCAGACCAAGGCGAAGCTCGGCAACGTCCCGATGCGATCGCTGGTCGAGAGGGCCACCAACGACAAGCTGTCCGAGTGGCTGGAGGAGCACCCCTCGGAGGCCAAGCGGATCGTCCAGAAGTCGGTCCAGGCGGCCAGGGCCCGTGAGGCCGCGCGCAACGCCCGTGAGGCGACGCGCCGCAAGTCGGCCCTCGACGGTGCCGGCCTGCCGGGCAAGCTGGCGGACTGCTCGTCGAAGGACCCACGTGAGTCCGAGCTCTACATCGTCGAGGGCAACTCGGCGGGCGGCTCCGCCAAGGACGCCCGGGACCCGGCGACGATGGCGATCCTGCCGATCCGGGGCAAGATCCTCAACGTCGAACGCGCCCGTCTCGACAAGATGCTCCGCAACACCGAGGTGCAGGCGCTCATCTCGGCGGTCGGCGGCGGGGTCGGCGAGGAGTTCGACTACGACCGCATCCGGTACCACAAGGTCATCCTGATGGCCGACGCGGATGTCGACGGGTCGCACATCCGGACCCTGCTGCTCACGTTCTTCTTCCGCCAGATGCGACCGCTGATCGAAGGCGGCCACATCTACATCGCACAACCGCCTCTGTTCTCGACCGAGGTCGGCCGCAACAAGATCTACCTCAAGGACGACGCCGCCAAGGCGGCGTTCCTGGCCGAGCACCCGAACCACCGCAACGAGTTCCAGCGTCTCAAGGGCCTCGGCGAGATGGATGCCGATGAGCTGTGGGCCACCACCATGGACCCCGCCCGACGCACACTCCTCCAGGTCTCCGTCGAACAGGCCGTGATCGCTGACGAGGTGTTCTCCATCCTCATGGGCGACGACGTCGAGAGCCGCAAGCACTTCATCCAGACCAACGCCTCCGACGTCCGGTTCCTCGACATCTGATCGAGCGGCGACCCGGGCGTCACACGAGAAGGACGAATGAGCGACGACACACCTCAGGACCCGACCGGATCCGGCGACGATTCCGCACGCGGTGCCTCAGCAGACGACGGGGGAGATCCGACGGCCACCACGTTCGGGTCTGTCGAACCGATCGAGATCCAACAGGAGATGGAGCAGTCCTTCCTGGACTACGCCATGTCCGTCATCGTCTCCCGGGCGCTGCCCGACGCCCGGGACGGGCTGAAGCCGGTCCATCGACGGATCCTGTGGGCGATGCACGAGGCCGGACTGCGGCCCGACCGCAACCACAAGAAGTGCGCCACGGTCGTCGGCGACGTGCTCGGCAAGTACCACCCCCATGGCGACCAGTCCGTCTACGACGCGCTGGTGCGCATGGGCCAGGACTTCTCCCTGCGCCACCCGCTGATCGACCCGCACGGCAACTTCGGCTCACCGTCGGATCCGCCCGCCGCCTACCGCTACACCGAGTGCCGCCTGACGGCTCTCGCGATGCACATGCTGGCCGACATCGACGAGGACACCGTCGACTTCGTCCCCAACTTCGACGGCTCGACGGAGGAGCCGACCGTCCTGCCCAGCCGCTTCCCGAACCTGCTCGTCAACGGAAGCCAGGGCATCGCCGTCGGCATGGCCACGAACATCCCGCCCCACAACCTGGGCGAGGTGATCGACGCCACGGTCCACCTGCTGACAAACCCCGAGGCCGGCGTGGATGACCTTCTGGAGTTCGTCAAGGGCCCCGACTTCCCGACGGGCTCCCAGATCATGGGTCGTGCCGGCATCGTCATGGCGGCACGGACAGGGCGGGGTTCCATCCGCCTGCGGGCCCGCGCCGAGATCGAGGAGGGACCGAAGGGCGACCGCATCGTCGTGACCGAGATCCCGTACCAGACCTCGGTCGAGTCGATCGAGGAGAAGATCGCCGAGCTGGCGAACAGCCGTGTGATCGAAGGCGTCCGGGAGCTCCGCAACGAGAGCTCGAAGGGCCGACCGCGCCTGGTCATCGAGCTCAAGCGCGACACACCAGCCAACGTGCTGCTGAACAACCTCTACAAGCACACCCCGTTGCAGACCACGTTCGCGACCAACTTCGTGGCGCTCGTCGACGGCGTGCCCCGCACGCTCAACCTGCGTGACGCCATCGCCCACTACATCTCGCACCAGATCGAGGTCATCACCCGGCGTTCCCAGTTCCGCCTGGCCAAGGCCGAGCGTCGTGCCCACATCGTCGAGGGCTTCCTCCGAGCGCTCGACCTGATCGACGAGATCATCGCCGCCATCCGGGCATCCGCCGACAGGGCGTCCGCCATCGAGACGCTCCAGGCCGAGCCGTTCTCGTTCTCGGAGATCCAGGCGACCGAGATCGTCGACATGCGACTGTCCACACTGACCCGCCTCGGCCGTGAGCGGCTCGAGGAGGAGATGACCCAGCTGCGCGCCACGATCGCCGAGCTCCGGGCGATCCTCTCCGACGACGACAAGCTGCGTGGCGTGATCCGCGACGAGCTGGTCGCCATCCGCGAGGAGTTCGCCACCGAGCGCCGGACCACGCTCGAGCACGACGACGGAGATCTCGAGATCGAGGACCTGATAGACGACGAGGAGGTCGTCGTCGTCATGACCTCCCGCGGCTACATCAAGAACGTGGCGGCGGACGAGTTCCGCACCCAGGGACGCGGCGGACGTGGCGTCGCCGGAGCGAAGCTCAAGGACTCCGACGACATCACGGACCTGATCTACACCTCCGCACACGCGTACCTGCTCTTCTTCTCCAACCTCGGCAAGGTCTATCGCCTGAAGGTGCACCGCATACCGATGCGCGACCGCACGGCGCAAGGGCTGGCGCTCGTGAACCTCCTGCGGCTCCAGCCCGAGGAGAGGATCCAGACGATCATCGACACGCGTGACTACGAGACCCACCGCTACCTGTTCTTCGTGACCGCCAACGGCGTCGTCAAGAAGACGATGTTCAACGCTTACGACAGCTCCCGCCAGGACGGCCTCATCGCCATCAACCTCCGCGACGGCGACGAGCTGGTCAGGGTGCTGCCCACATCAGGTGACGACGAGCTGCTGCTGGTGTCGGGAGCAGGGCAGGGCATCCGCTTCTCGGAGTCCGACGTCCGTCCGATGGGTCGGACGGCGAGCGGCGTGCGCGGCATGAAGCTCCGGGCCGACGACAAGGTGGTCGGGGCGGCGGCCATCGAGCCGGCTCTGCGGCTCCTCACCATCACCGACGCGGGCTACGGCAAGCGCACCGAGGTGGATCAGTTCAGCGTGCAGGGTCGCGGTGGCCAGGGCGTGCGGGCGCACAAGCTGCACGCCGACCGGGGTGGCGTGATCGCCGCTCTCCTGGTGGCCGACTCCGACGAGATCTTCCTCATCAACGACTCGGGAGTCGTGATCCGCACCGGGGTGGACGCCATCTCGGTGCAGGGCCGTGACGCCACGGGTGTCAGGGTCATGAACCTGGACGACGACACCCGTGTCGCGGCCGTCGCCCGGGTGCTCGGAGGGGAGGACGACGATGCTGACGGTGAGGGTGAGATCGGTGACGGGGAGATCGCTGACGGGTCCGTCGACGACGACCCAGAGGGGTCGGACGGTCCTGAGCCCGGGACGGCGATGGACTCAGAAGCGACGGACTGAGAGAGGGTCCGTCGCTCCGATCGTCCTCGCAGCGCTGCTGCTGGCTGCGACGATGGGGGCATGGATCGGGCGGCTGGGTGCCGCAGCGTCGGAACGCGCCCACCTCGACGCCGTCACCGACGTCGTGGCGTTGGCAGCGGTGACGACGGATCGGGCCGACGCCGCAGAGGTGGCCCGGCGCAACGGCGCCGTCCTCACCGAGCTCGACCACGTCGACGACGCCGTGGTGGTCGTCGTGGAGCGATCCGGGGTCCGATCGACCTCTGCCGCCCGGGCCGCACGGTAGGCTCACACCCCGTGAGCAGCACCCGTCCGGCCGATACGGGTTCGTCACCCGCTGAGCACGGACCGTCTGCCGACGACCGACCCGGCGCAGGTGGCGACCCTGCGAGCACTCCGATCGCGTCCGAACCGCCCCGGACCCGCCGTTCGCCGGTCGTGGAGACAGCGCCGCCGCCTACCCGTCGACGAGCGGTCGAGGTCGAATCGGATCCGACACCCAACCGTGTGCTCGGGTACCGCCGGCAGCGGTTCGAGGCTCGCAAGGTCAGGCGTCTCGTGCGTCACATAGACCCGTGGTCGATGCTGAAGCTCGCGGTCCTAGTGACGTTGTGCATGTGGCTGATCTCGATGATCGCTGTCGTCATCATGTGGACCGTCGCCCGGAGCTCGGGCACGGTCTCGAGCGTCGAGAGCTTCGTGAACTCGACGCTCCAGCTCCAGGACTGGAAGCTCGACGGCGAGTTCCTGTTCCGCCAGTTCGGGTTGATCTCGCTGCTCGGCCACCTCGGACTGGCTGCTGCGATCGTCGTGGCGACCCTCGTGTTCAACCTCGTCAGCGACATCATCGGCGGTGTGTGGGTGTCGGTGATCGAAGAGGAGTCGGCTCGTCCGGTGAAGGATCAGCCGAGGAGCTGACAGGTGGGACAGCCGACCTTGGCTCGCCCGCCCGCTGACACCTCGGGTACTGTGACCGGCCGGCCAGGTGGTCCTGCGGGAGCCGAGCTCCCCATGTCTTGCCTGGATCGGTCCAACGCCCCGGGGCTATAGCTCAGTCGGTTAGAGCGCACCCCTGATAAGGGTGAGGTCGCTGGTTCGATTCCAGCTAGCCCCACCACCCGGAGCACTCCGTCGGATGCGGTCGTCGTCGAACGGCACGGACCGGCGGGAAGGACACACCAGGAGGCCCCTGCGTGCGCGGTTTGCGACGAGCGGCGGCGGCGGTCGCCATCGGAGGAGTTTTCGGCCTCATCCTCAGGTTCCGCGGGTCGACCGAGACCACTCCCCAGAGCGGTGGATGGCGGGAGCTGAGCGGGGAGGATCTCCGTTGAGAGGAAAGTCGACCCGTGTGGTCGTGGTGGGGGGAGGGATCGTCGGAGCCCGCGCGGCGAGAGACCTCCTGGTCCCCGGGCCCGACGGCGCACCCGGCGTTGCGGCAGTGTCGTTGGTGACCCGTCGCCGCGACCGGGCCGAGGAGCTGCGGCGTGCCTTCGGCGGGTCCGTGACGGTGATCGTCGGTGACAGACCGGATCTGGGCGATGCCGACGTCGTGGTCGTGGCACGTGAACCGCGTCAGCAGTCCGATGTGGTCCGTCGGGCGTTGTCGGAGGGGCGACACGTCGTCGCCACCGGTGACGATCCCGACGAGGTGGGCGATCTGCTGAGGCTGGACGGCGAGGCCGTGGAGCGATCGAGTGTCGTCGTGCTCGGTGCTGCGATGTCGCCGGGGTTGACCTGCCTGCTGGCCCGACACGGCGCCGCTCTGTTCGATCGGGTCGACGAGATCCACGTCGCTCGTGACGGGGCGGCCGGTCCGGCATGTGCACGCCAGCGTCTCAGGGCCCTTCGGGGCACGGCGCAGGAGTGGCGGGACGGTGCCTGGGTCCGACGTGCCGGATTCTCAGGCCGCGAGCTGTGCTGGTTCCCGGATCCGATCGGAGCCCGTGACTGCTACCGCGCTGAGCTGGCCGAGCCCGCTCTGCTCGAGGACGCGTTCTCCGACGTGCAGCGCGTGTCGGCGCGGCTGGCCGCTTCTCCGATGGACCGGGTGCTAGCGCCTCTGCCGGTCTGGATCGGCCCGCCGGTGGAGGGTGCGCCCGGCGCGGCACGCGTCGAGCTCCGTGGTGTGCGTGAAGGCCGCAGGGAGGCTCTCGTCTACGGAGTGCTCGACCGTCCGGGGGTTGCCGCCGCCGCCACCGCCGCTGTGCTGGCCATGCACGTGGGATCGGGCGACTTCGCTCCCGGCTGCCACGGGGCGGCCGCCATCGACGATCCGCTGCCGGTGCTCCGTGAGCTCGCCCGCAGGGGCGTGCGAGCAGCGGCGTTCGACGGTGCCGGCACCTCGATCTCCGAAGCGGGGTTCACCCCGGCGGTTGCTGCCCGGGACTGAGCCGCCCCGATGCGTTGATCCCCGTCCCGGTGGTGTCCGATGACCAGACACGTCATTCCGTTGGTTGAGGACGGCCTTCCGTCCACGGAGCCATGGGAGCTGGTCGGCTACATGGTCGCACCCGGCGTGGACCCGGTGCCGGTCTGGCGGAACACCGAACGCGATGACCTCGTGTTGGTCGTGGAGTTCGCTCCGTGGGACAAACCGGACGTGAGGTACTGGTCAGAGGCGGCGGTGATGACGTCGCCGTACTTCCAGTTCCCCAGTGCTGTGCCGGAACCCCCGATTCCGGACATCTTGTTGAACCCTCCACCCGAGGTGTTCGACCGGTAGCGGGTGCTGCTGCGTGCCGGCATGGTCACCGATGGCTGGCGAACCCGTGGATTCGGCGGTCGATGAAGGCGTCGCGGCTTTGAAAGCGGGTCTCGGTGTCACCCGAACCCCGCCCGAAGAATCTCGCACAGGGTGTTCAGTCGAGAGCCGTGATGGCCGATACCGCCACGGACAGTGAGAATCGACCTGTGTACGGGCTGGGGCCGAATGTTTTTCGGATTTCTCCTCAAGTCCAGCGCGCCCGCGCACCGATACCTCCCGGGCCGACCCCGGCAGTGAGGAGCGATGCAGACATGGGCGATCAGACAGACCTGGGCGATGGGACCGACGCAGGCGACGGGAGGGTGAACGGATCCCGACGGGAACGACGGCTCGCAGACGTACCCGAGGCCTTCGGTCATGGAGACGACCTGATGCCGGCACCGGCGTCCGCCGCCAGCCGCGAGGCGTCCCGTCTCATCGAGGAGCACCTGGACCTGGTCAACCACGTGGTGTTCCAGGTGGCGGTGCACTTCCCCCGCCACGTCGACCGCGACGAGCTCGTCCGGGCCGGCGCTCTCGGTCTCGTCGAGGCGGCGCAGCGCTACGACGGAGCCCGCGGAGTGCCGTTCAACCGCTTCGCCGCCCAGCGCATCCGGGGGGCGATCATCGACGCCGTGCGGTCCGCTGACTGGGCGCCCCGCTCGGTCCGCACGCTCGCCCGGCGCCTGGACCAGGTCGAGCAGCGACTGGCCGGTCAGCTCGGACGGGTGCCTTCCATCGGGGAGACCGCCGATGCCCTGGGCATGTCGCGCGACGAGCTCGACCGCCTCCGCGACCGGATCTTCCGCTCCGTCGTCCTTGCCTTCGAGCACCTGGTCGGCGACACCGACGACGAGGAGCTCACCCTGGTCGACATCCTCGCCGATCCCGACGAGCGCGAGCCGGGCGAGGAGCTGGAGGTCCGGGAGCTGCACTCCTACCTCCGTGAGGCCATCGCTCTGCTGCCGGAGCGGCACCGCGTCATCGTGCTCGGGTACTTCATCGAGGAGCGGACGTCGGAGGATCTGGCCCGCTACCTCGGGGTGACCGAGTCCCGGGTGTCGCAGATGAGGACCGAGGCCCTGGGCATGTTGCGCATGGGGATCGAGGCGCAGTACGTCCCGGCCGAGGAGCGTCCGGTGCCGGACGGCCTCGTCGCCCGGCGTCGGGCCCGATACGTCGACGCCATCTCCGCTGCATCGGAACCGACCCAGCGGATCTCGTTGCGGGATCGACCGGAGTCCGACCTGGCGTTCGTCAGCCTGGTCGAATCGCTGGCGGTCACCGCCGGCTGATCGCCAGCCCACGCTCGACACCCCCTACCCCTGCCACCCTGACACGAGATCGGTCGGGTGGGTGGGGGGTCGGATCAGGGAGCCAGCGCCCTCACGAGCTCGTCGTGGAACAGGCCGTTCGATGCGATCGCGGAGTACCTGTACTCAGGGTGTTCGACGTTCTCGACCCGGGGGTCACCCCCGTCCCATGAGGTGAGGGTCCCTCCTGCCTCGGGGATGATCACGAGCATCGCAGCGATGTCCCACCAGGCCAATGCCGGGTCGAACATGGCCTCGACCCGGCCGGACGCCACCAGCGCGTAGCCATAGGCGTCGCCCCACGTGCGCAGCTGGTACCCGGCGTCGGTGACCCGTTCGAACATGGTCGGCGTCCAGCCGTGGAAAGCGGTCGCGCACAGATAGGCGTCGGACGGGCGGTCGTGCGCCGACACGCCGCACGGCGACCCGTCGAGGAAGCATCCTCGCCCCCGGCCCGCCCACACGGTCTCGCCGAGTGCAGGGAGGTTGATCACTCCGATCGCCGGACCGTGGGCGTCCTCCATGTAGAGGAGGTTGGAGTAGGTGCCGACGCCGTGGCTGAACGCCCTGGTCCCGTCGATCGGATCGATCACCCACGTGCGCCCCGAGGTGCCGAGACGGTCCTCCTCCTCCTCTCCCCGGATGGTGTCGTCGGGATGTTCGGCCATGATCTGCTCCCTCAGCAGATGCTCCGCCGCCCGGTCGGCCACGGTGACCGGGGACCCGTCGCCCTTGTGCTCGACGTCCAGCTCCGGGTGGTTGAACCAGCCGAGCGTCAACTCACCCGCCGCCCTGGTCCATGCGACGGCGCTCTCGAGGAGTGTCAGATCGACCGGCGGGCCCGGGTTCGCTGTCGGTTCGGTCATGGGGTTCCTCCGCATCTGGGTCGAACGACCGGGTCGGAACGGGGACCTGTCCCCGTTCCACGGCCGGAACCCACCGGGCGATGATGCCACCGGACGGCGGCGTGTGGAGCCACTCCACGGGCCGTCGGCCCCGAACCGTGGCCGGTGGGGACGACGCCGCTCGTTCCGCCGGTCACGGTCTCTGGGCCTCCGCTGCACACGGCTACCGTCGGGGGCCGATGGAGCTGTCGGAGATCCTGGACCTGGCCGACCACGGGCGTGACGTGTTCGTGGGCGTCGGACCCAGGTATCCGTGGGGAGGCCTGTACGGGGGACAGATCGTGGCGCAGGCACTGATCGCTGCGGCGGCGACGGTGTCGGACGAGCTCGATGTTCACTCGCTGCGGGCGTACTTCATCCGACGGGGTGACCACGACGAGCCGGTCCGCTACGAGGTCGATCGGATCCGCGACGGCAGGTCCTTCGTGACCAGGCGGGTCGTGGCCAGACAGGCCGTCGGCGCCATCCTCAACCTCGAGGCCAGCTTCCAGCGCGACGAGACGTCGGTCGACGTGGAGGCGCTCGGACTGCCACCCGACCTACCGACGCCCGATGTTCTCGAGCAGAGCTCCTGGACGCCCGTGTTCCAGCGGTCGTTCGTCCCTGTCGATCGCGTCCCTGCGACGACAGCGAGCGGGTCCAGAGGACGGGCGACGGCGTGGCTCCGGGCGAACGGCCAGGTGGGGGAGCGAGGCGTCGACCACGCCGCCGCCCTGGCCTACATGAGCGACGACCTGCCGACCGACGCCGTGGTCCAGGTCCATCCGGTGCGCAGCGAGCCCGACGAGGTACTCCACGCTGCGCTGTTCACAGCCAGCCTCGATCACACGATCTGGTTCCATCGTCCGATGCGTGCCGACGAGTGGCACCTCCACGATTTCTTCTGTCACACCTTCGTGGGCGGTCGTGGCCTCTCGCTCGGTCACGTGTTCGACGCTGACGGGACCCACGTCGCGACGGTGGCCCAGGAGGTGCTCCTCCGTGACACCCGGGACCGTTCCGTCTGACGGACCGCTCGGACTGACGAAGGCACTTCACCGAGTTCTCTTCAGAACGCCTCCTGGCTGCCGATGGGTGCGCAGAAGGAGGTAGGTCGATGCGATTCGTGGACCTCCAGGTGGGCGCCGAGAGAGGCACCCGACTGGAACTGCACCCCAAGCTGACGGTCGTGGTGGCGGGGGCGAAGACCCTCGAACGTCTCGCGTCCCTGCTCGGACGTGCGTACGTGCTGGCAGGGACCGAGATCACGGGAACCGTGGACGGAGGCGGCTACCTGACGCCGTTCGACCCCACGGCCGTGGTCTCTCTCGATCTCGTCGGAGAAGGCCCGACGCTGCTCGGGCCGTCGGTGCTCCCGCCGCCGGACCCCGCACCGCGCGAAGCCGCTCGGCGAGTGCTCGTCGAACGGGTCGATTCCGAGCGCGGGGTGCTCGCCGAGGTGACCTTGGAGCGTGACGATCTGGCCCGCCTTCGTGATGCCACGGTGGCAGGGGCGACGGTCGGGTCCGATGAGCGTGACGAGGCACTCGCCCGTGTCGGCGACCTCGACGCCGCTCTGGCGGGCGTCCGTGCACGTCCGAAGGAGCTGGATGCCGAGCGCTCCGCCGCCGTCGCCGCCGCTGCCGCGGCGACGGCCAGACTCGAGGCGCTCCTCGGCGCACGGGAACGCATCCCGGCCGTCCTGGGTCCGGCCGAGGACGGATCTGCACTCCGCATGGGCGAGGACGTCGGTGAGCTGCGCGATCTGGTCGGGACCATCGGGTCCCTGGGTGGACTCCGTGGTGGCGAGCAGGCCGAGATCCTCCGGTGGCTCGACGGTCTGACGGGCGGAACCGTGGCGACGAGCGCCGCGGCGCTCTCCCTGATCGAGTCGGTCCGTGCGGTCGAGGAGCCGTGGCAGGAAGCGGCAGCCCGGGGTATCGAGGGGGATCCGGAGGTCAGTCGCCTGTCCTCGGAACGAGCCGACCTCACGGTCAACCACGAGATGTTGATGAAGCTGTCGCAGTCGGGCGTGCTCGGCGACACGGCGAAGGCCGAGATCGACGCGGCGCACATCGCCGTGCTCCAGGCTCCGAAGGGGTCGGAGGCGGCGGCATCCAGCGAGGAGCTGCGGATCCTCGAGCGCTACGGGTTCGACTCGTACCTGGAGTTCACGATCGACACGTCGACGCGCAGCGTCGGCCAGGCGGTCGAGGCGAAGCTCGCGGACCTCGACCGACGGGTCAAGGAGCTCGACGGGCAGTTGAGCGATGCCCGCAACGCAGCAGCAGACCGACTGGAGCGGCTGGCAGCGGAGCGGGAACCGGCGCAGGAGAGGGTGACGGCGTTCCTCGGCGAACGGCCGAGCGGATCCTCGATCGAGGCCCTCGCTCTGGTGCCTGAGGTCCCTCGCCCTGTGACTCGCATGGCCGTGACGGTGGACGAAGCGATCGAGGTGGCGCGTGAGCAGGCCGTTGCCCAGAGCGATCTGGTTTCGGATCTCGACGACGAGGAGCGCGCTGTCGTCGCGCGGCTGGAGGAGCTCGCTCGTCAGAAGGAGGCCCTGACGTCGCGACTCGTCGAGCTCGACGAGATCCTCGGGAGGGAGACCGCCGAGTCATAGTCGATCGGATCCAGGCTGGTGTCGGCCGACGTTCGGATCCGTGACCTGGAGCGCTCCATCACCGACACGCTCTCGGAGCTCGACAGGCTCGACTCGACGCCAGGCAGCTACAGCACCCATGACGTGGGCAGCGTCGTCGAAGCGGTTCTGTCGCGGATGGACATCGACGCGCCGACCCCGCTGCCCGTCGTCCTGTCCGACGTGTTCGCTCCGCTGTCCGACGGCGACGCTGTGGCAGCACTCCAAGCGCTGGTGACGCGTGCGGAGCGGAACCAGGTCGTCTACCTCACGGGATCTGCGGCGGTGCGCGCATGGGCCGGGACGAGGGTCCCCGAGGATGCCCGCGTGGTCGACATGTCCCACGGTCGCTGGTCCCCACGCCGACTCGGTCGTCGCGTCCTGGGACGCGGGTGACTGGAGCGTCCTGGGAGGCGGGTGACTGGAGCGTCCTGGGATGGCGCTCCGACGGGGATCGCTCCGTCGTCAATCCGCGCGTCGTCCACCACGGGTCATCGCGAGGACGTCGAGCACGTGGTCGAGGAGGGCGTCGTCGGTGACGAGTCCCTGGGCCCGGACCTCGTCGCGGATCGTCCGGCCGTTGGCGAGGGCGGCCTTCGCCACCGACGCGGCCTGCTCGTAGCCGATCAACGGGACGAGAGCGGTGACGATCGCCGAGGAAGACTCGGCGTAGCGGCGCGCACGGTCCCTGTTCGCCGTGATGCCGTCGATGCAGCGGTCCGCCAGGAGGACCGTCACGTTGGAGACGATCTCGATCGTGTCGAGCAGGTTCGCTCCCATCACCGGCAGCATGACGTTGAGCTCGAAGTTGCCCGCAGCGCCGGACCAGGCGACCGTCGCATCGTTGCCGATGACCTGGGCGACGACCTGTTGCACGGCCTCGGGCAGGACCGGGTTGACCTTGCCCGGCATGATCGAGCTCCCGGGTTGGAGGTCGGGCAGGTGGATCTCGCCGAGGCCGGTCGCCGGGCCCGACGCCATCCAACGGAGATCTGTAGCCAGCTTGTTGAGGCCGATCGCCACCACCCGACTGGCTCCGCTGAGCTCGACCAGGGCGTCCTGGGCTCCTTGTGCCTCGAAGTGGTCCTCCGCCTCGAAGAGGGGGAGCCCGAGTCGCTCCGACAGCTCGCTGATCACCTCGGCGGCGAAACCGTCCGGAGCGTTGAGGCCCGTGCCGGCGGCCGTGCCTCCCAGGGGTAGACGGCACAGGCGGGGCAGCACGCAGCGCAGTCGTTCGACTCCGAGGTCGGTCGCTGTGGCGTACCCGCCGAACTCCTGGCCGAGAGTCACAGGGACGGCGTCCATCAGGTGGGTGCGCCCGGCCTTGACGACGTCGTCGAAGCGGCCTTCGGCTCGCCGCAGCGCCGCCGCGAGGTGCTCGAGCGCCGGGATCAGCCGTCGCTCGACCCCGGTGGCGGCGGCGATGCGGATCGCTGACGGGAAGGTGTCGTTGGAGGACTGCCCGGCGTTCACGTGGTCGTTCGGATGCACGAGGAGCCCTGATCGCGACGCCAACGTCGCGATCACCTCGTTGACGTTCATGTTGGTGGAGGTTCCGGAACCGGTCTGGAACACGTCGATCGGGAACTGGTCGTCGTGGGATCCGTCCAGGATCTCGTCGGCGGCGGCGACGATCGCACGGGCGACGGCATCGTCGAGGAGACCCCGTCGGGCGTTCACCCGGGCGGCCGTCCGCTTGATCTCGACGAGCGCTCGGATCAGGCTGCCTTCGACGCGGCGACCCGACACGGGGAAGTTCTCGACCGCTCGCTGGGTCTGTGCCTGCCAGAGCACGTCGGCCGGCACCTGGATCGCTCCGAGCGAGTCGTGTTCGATGCGAACGGCCCGTGACGCTCCCTCGAGTGCTCCTCCCTCGCCTGCGTCCATGCCCACGTCCTACCCCTCGTGTCGTCGGGTCCGGTCGCCGTCGGACACGTGGGCCCGACGTTCCGCCGGACGGTGTCCGCTCGCGGCTGACAGGTTGGCGGCCGTGTTGACCAGGCCGACGTGCGAGAACGCCTGGGGGAAGTTCCCGAGCATCCGGCCGGCTGCAGGGTCGTACTCCTCCGACAGGAGACCGACGTCGTTGCTGAGGGCGCACAGCCGATCGAAGATCTCGGTCGCTTCGCCGACACGCCCGATCATGGCCAGGTTGTCGGCCAGCCAGAACGTCGTGAGGAGGAAGGCGCCCTCACCCGGAGGGAGCCCGTCGACGGCGCCGGGACCGTCGTCGGTCCGGTACCTGCGGACGAAGCCGTCGACGTACAGCTCGCGCTGGATCGCCTCGATGGTCGCGACGATGCGCCGGTCCCCGGGTGGGAGGAACCCGACCGGCGCCATCATCAGAAGGCTCGCATCGAGCTCGGTCGATCCGTAGTGCTGGGTGAACGACCCGACGGTGTCGTTCCAGCCTTCGCGACAGACCTCGTCGTGGATCCGGTCCCGGAGAGCGGCCCAGCGGGCGGCCCGGTCCGGGTCGAAGGGAGCAGCACCGACCTTGCGGGCCTCGTCGCCGAGCTCCCCGGCCATCCGCACGGCCCGGTCGAAGGCGACCCATGCCATCACCTTCGAGTGGGTGAAGTGCCGGCGTGGTCCGCGCACCTCCCAGATGCCGTCGTCGGGTTCCTCCCAGACGCCTTCGAGGTGGCGCATGAGCGCCCGGACGAGGTCGATCCCGTAGCGGTCCTGCGGCACGATGCCGGCGCGCAGGGCGGTCGCTGCCGCGTCCATGACCTCGCCGTAGACGTCCAGCTGGAACTGCGTCGACGCCGCGTTGCCGATCCGCACCGGCGCCGATCCCATGTAGCCGGGGAGCCAGTCGAGGACCTGTTCGGGCAGGCGTCGCTCCCCACCGACGCCGTACATGATCTGGAAGTCGCCGGGGCTGCCGGCGACCGCCCTGCGCAACCAGTGGGTCCACGCCGTCGCCTCCTCGTGGAACCCGGCCACGAGGAACGCCTGCAACGTGAAGGTGGCGTCGCGGAGCCAGGAGAACCGGTAGTCCCAGTTGCGGACGCCGCCGAGCCACTCCGGGAGCGAGGTCGTGGCCGCTGCGGCGACGGCGCCGGTCCGGCAGTTGGTCAGCGCCTTCAAGGTGATGAGCGATCGCACCACCTGATCGCGGTGCAGGCCGCGGTAGGTGCAATGCGACACCCAGGTGCGCCACCAGCCGCGGGTCCGGTGCAACGCCGCTGACGTGTCGAGCGGGTGCGGTGCAGCATCGACCGAGGGATGCCATGCGAGCGAGAACGAGCGCTCCTCGCCCTCGTCGACGGTGAACGAGGCGTAGGTGCGGAGGTCCCGACCGACGAGTGGCACCGGGCTGTGGAACCGGAGCGCCTCGGCCCCGGCGATCATCGTGAGACCGTCTCCGGTGGATCGGACCCACGGGGTGACCGAGCCGTAGTCGAAGCGGACCACCAGCTCCATCTCCATCCTGACGGACCCGGATCGACACTCGACGCGTCGGTGGATCGTCGGATCGACGTGCTCCGGGCTCATGAAGTCGATGATGGCGACGGTTCCGGTGGCCGTCGTCATGACGGTCTCGAGGACCAGCGTGTCGGGTTCGTAGCGCCGTTCGACGTGCAGCACCTCATCGGCCGGAGTGAGCCGCCATCGGCCGTGGCGGCGCGTCCCGAGCAGTGCGGCGAAGCACGGCGGGGCATCGATGCGTGACGGTGCCCACCAGTCGACGTCGCCTCGCCGGCTGACCAGAGCGACTCCGACGGTGTCGCCGATCAGCGCGTAATCCTCGATGGGGGACGGGCCGTCGTCGTGGCTCACCACTGGAACGCTACGACGGTGCCGACCCGATCCGGCGCACGTCGTCGGGTCGGAGTGTGGTGCCCGGGGTCGGTGGAGGGGCAGGGGGCGTCAGATGTGGCGAGTGACGATCTCGCGGACGCCAGCGTTGAACCGGGCGACGTCGGTGTCGGTCGTCGCGAAGCTGGTCATCCACCTCACGAGGCTGTACGACAGGTCCCATTCCCAGAAGAAGGACCACCGCTTCAACGGGGCGATCGCGGATGGCGGGACCCGGGCGAACACCGAGTTCACCGACGGCGCCGCAACGACGTCCACACCGGGGATCCCGGCGACGCCATCCGCCAGCGTCGCCGCCATCCGGTTGGCGTGGTCGGCGTTGCGCAACCACAGGTCGTCGGCGAGGAGAGCCGAGACCTGCGCAGCGACGAAGCGGCTCTTCGAGACGAGCTGCCCGGCCTGCTTGCGAACGAAGCGGGCCGCGCCGTCGAGCTCGGTGTCGAGGAACACGACCGTCTCGCCGAACATGGCGCCGTCCTTGGTGAGTCCGAAGGTCATGAGGTCGACGCCCGTGTCGCGAACCATCTCGGGGAGCCGTACACCCGTTGCCGCGACGGCGTTCGCGATCCGGGCTCCGTCGAGGTGCACGACCAACCCGTGAGCATGGGCCGCGTCGCACAGGACGCCGATCTCGTCGACGGTGTACAGCGTCCCCATCTCGGTGGACTGGGTGATCGACACGACCCGGGGTTGGGGGTGGTGTTCGCTGCCGCGCCAGTGGATCCAGGGCTCGATCTGCTCCGGTGTGAGCTTGCCGTCGCCGGTCTGGATCGGCACGACCGTGGCGCCGGTGAAGCGTGCTGGCGCACCGCACTCGTCGACGACGATGTGGGCGGAGTCGGCGCAGAGCACCGCCTGCCACGGTTCGAGGACCGACGCGAGGCCGACGACGTTGGCCCCGGTCCCTCCCCAGCAGAAGTACGACCGCACCGGAGCGTCGAACACGTCGCGCAGGTCCGACCGGGCACGCCGGGTCCAGTCGTCCTCGCCGTAGGCGAGCGCAGTGCCGACGTTGGCGGCGATCAGGGCCTCCATGACCTCGGGGCAGACGCCGGCGGCGTTGTCGCTCGCGAACGACCCGAGTGGAGGCGGAGGGAGTTCGGCCATCGAGGGATCCTGGCACCACGACGGCCGAGATGGACAGGACGCTCCTATCCGCACGGTCGCCCACCGCTGGCATCCTGTGAGCGATCGTCGTGCGGTCAGCGGTGTCGGGGACCGTGAAGGTGACCGGCCCGGCCGAGGTGGCCGATCGCTAGCCTCCGGTCCATGGACGACACCGCCGGGACCGAACTGCGAGTCGATGCATCCTCCGACGGGATGGCAGTCCCCCGGGACATGGCCGCGGGCTACGGCTCCGACCTCCCGTTCGGCCTGTGCCTCGGGGGAGGCGGTCTGTGGTTCGTCGCCTGGCAGGTGACGTACCTCAACGAGCTGCTCGAGGCGGGGGTCGACCTCCGTGGCGCCGATCGGGTGGTCGGGACGTCGGCGGGTTCGATCGTCAGCTCCGTGCTCGAGGCCGGGAACCTCAAGAGACTGCACGGCGAGCTGCAGATCCTCGCCCGAATGCCAAGGCTGATCGGCGTCCTCGCCCCGGCGTCGAAGTTCTCACCGAGCCAGGAACGGGCTCTGGACATGTTCCGCACGGCGCAGGACGCGGAGCCGACGACGATCCGGTCGATCGGTCACGCTGCGCTCGCCGCCGACACGCCGTCGCAGTTGACGATGCGACGCAACCTCGGGGCGATCATGACGTTGCGGCGGTGGCCGGGCTCGGCCCTGCACCTGACCGCGGTCGACGCACACAGCGGGGAACGCCTGGTGATCTCGCGCCGGACCAGGGTGTCGGTCCCCCGGGCAGCGGCGGCGAGCAGTTCCGTTCCGGGGATCTTCCCTCCGCAACAGATCGGGGACCGGCGCTGCATGGATGGTGGTGTCAGCGGAACCGGGCTGCACCTCGACCTGCTGGCGGGGGCGCGTCGTGCGGTGGTGATCGAGCTCACCGATGGGACGACGCTCGATGAAGGTGCTCCGGTCGGTGCGATGACCCAGCGGACCGGCGAGGCCGTCGCCGAGCTCGAGGCCCTCGAGTCGTCGGGGACGAAGGTCTTCCACCGGATGCCTGAGCGGGTCGACCTCGAACGTCTCATGGATCCCGAGGGCGTTCCTGACGCGATCGCGATGGCTCGCAGGCAGGCCAGCGGCGACGTCGCCGAGCTGCGGGCGTTCCTGGCCTCGTAGGTCGGGCACGGTGACACCCGTTCGGGCTTGACTGTTGGGGTGCCCCGACTGTTCCTGGCGGTGTGGCCCCCCGAGGAGATCGTGTCGGAGCTGATGTCGCTCCGCCGCAAGGACCAGCGAGGTGTGCGCTTCGTCGAGCCCGACAACTGGCACGTGACGTTGCGGTTCCTGGGAGAGGCGCACATCGACGAGGTCGAGGAGGCGATGGCCGAGGTCGAGCTGCCGAGAGCGCGGGTGACTCTCGGCCCGGCGGTGGATGTGATCGGGGAGCGGGCTCTCGTCGTCCCGGTCGCAGGGCTCGACGATCTCGCGACCGTGGTTGCCGGTGCGACACGCCACGTCGGTGAACCGCCGTCCCGACGGAGGTTCACGGGTCACCTGACGATCGCCAGGGTCAAGCGTGACGCCAGGATGCCTCCGGCTCTGGGAGCACTTGTCGGAGGGGGGTTCGACGTCGAGGAGCTCTGTCTGGTCCGGAGCCGACTCGAACCCGACGGCGCTCGCTACGACACGGTGGCGGCGTGGCCGATCAGCGGATCCGGGTTGGACGACTCCGACGGCCCGGCTGGTGCCGTGGCGTCGGTCGACGTTGTCAGGAGCTCGGTTCGAGAGAGGTGAGCTGGAGCTTCAAGTCCTCGTTGAAGGTCGCCGGTCCCGCGAGGTGGAAGGAGCGCTCGATCCGGACGGGCAGGTGCTCGCCGCTCCACCAGACGGTCTCGTCCCACGTGCCGGTGATGTCGCCGGTGACGGGGAAGTTCATCTTGATCGGTCTGGTCTCGACGTCGGTGCCTCCGACGTCGATCTTCTCGGTGTGCCCGTCCCATGTCGCCGTTCCGGCCAGAGTCGCCTTCACGGCCTTGGGTCCACCCGCCAGCTCGAGCGTGCAGTTGAGCTCGGTGCTCGACGGGGTTCCCTCCTTCGCCTCCGGCGTCAGGAGCGCCTTCGGGTCGCAGGTGATCGTCGCGGTCGCGGAGATCGCTCCGATCGTCTGGTGCTTGGCGTGGGACTGGAAGGTCAGGACAGGGTCGGTGCAGAACCTGGTGTCCTCGGTGTGCTGGGTGAACAGGTTGACGGTCCAGTCGAAGCAGCCGTCTCCGGCGTCGACGGCGACGGCGGTCAGCGTCGACGGGAGAGTGCGGGTCTCGGTCGGGAGCGGGCCGAGCTTCACGTCCTCGGTCCCTTCGGCCGAGTAGGTGTAGACACCCGGACGTGGGGTGGTGCGCTCCGGGGTGTCGTCCGCGCTCTTCGAGGTGGTGGTGCTCCGGTCGCGGAAGTCCTCGACCGCCTGGTCCTCGGTGACCTCGGTCGCTGTCCGGGGCCAGAGGAGGAACGCGAGAGCGGCGACGATGACGGCGACGACCGCTCCGACTCCGATCGCCACCTTCCGACCGCTGCTCACGAGGCCGGTCCATCGGATCGGACGGCGACGATCCCGTAGGCCTGGAGGTGCTCGGCGTTGGACCTCATGGCTGAGCGCATGGCCTTCACCCTTGTTCGGGCATCGGAGTCACGCAGGACGTTGGTCACGAACCGCATCGATCCGAGGACGCCTTCGTCGGTGAGTAGTCGCTTCGGTTCCAGCAGGTGCAGCGGGGCCCTGAACCGTGACTCGACCCGGAGTCCGTACTCGGTGAGGAGCGCTTCCCAGTCGGAGACCGGCAGTGGCGAGACGTTGACCTTGATGCTCGACGTGAGGTCGTGGATCACCTTCTCCCGAGCGATGGTGGTGATGTCGTCGGGGGCGAACGCGATCTCGTGCATTGCGAAACGCCCGCCGGGGCGCAGGACGCGCGTCAGTTCCGAGAGGATCTTCCGCTTGAGCGAGTCGGGCTGCATCGTGAGATAGGCCTCGCCGAAGACAACGTCCGCGCTGGCCGCGGGGAGGCCGGTGTCCTGGGCCGAGGCGTTGACGATCCGACGGTTCGGTCCGTCGAGCAGGTCGCCTACAAGGCCGGCGGCGTCGGGGTCCCGGTCCACTCCGGTGTAGTTGGCGGGTTGGGCGTCGAGCACGAGCCTTGTCGTCGCGCCGAGACCTGGGGCGACCTCGACCACGTCGTCGTCGGAGGTGATGTCCAGGCCCGCCAGGAGGTTCCGTGTCATCTCCACTCCACCGGGGCGCAGGACGCGCTTGCCGAGTCTGGCGAGGAGCCAGTGACCCGGCATTCGGGAGGCCTCGAGTGCCTCACCTGGAAGATGGACCTCATCTGAGTGGACGGTGGTGTGCGCCATGTATCAAGGATGCCTAACATCTGACGGGAACGCCAGCGACTCTCGACACGGAGCGTCTCTGGTCGAGGAGCGTCTCTGGTCACGGAGCGTCCTTGGTCGAGGAGCGTCGGTTCCTGTCGACAGAATGGTCCGGTGGCCACGGACCTCGTGATCTTCGACTGCGACGGGGTGCTGGTGGACAGCGAACGGCTGTCGGTGGGCGTCGAGGTCCGCCTGCTCGGCGAGCTCGGTTGGCCGATCGGCACCGACGAGGTGGTCGAGCGCTTCGTGGGGCGGTCCGACTCGCACATGCTGGCGGAGATCGAGAGGGCTCTCGGACGGCCGGTTCCGGAGTGGACCTCGCTGTACGAGGCAGCGTTGCACCAGGCGTTCCGACAGGAGCTCCGACCGACCGACGGCATCGACGAGGTCCTCGACGAGATGGAACGGGTCGGGGTCGCGACCTGTGTCGCGTCGAGCGGAACGCACGAGAAGATGGCGCTCACGCTCGGCCTGACCGGGCTGCACGACCGCTTCGCCGACCGGATCTTCAGCGCGACCGAGGTCGACAACGGCAAGCCGGCGCCTGACGTGTTCCTCCACGCGGCGGATCGCATGGGCATCGACCCGGCGGCGTGCGTGGTCGTCGAGGACAGTCCATCAGGCGTGCAGGCCGCGCGATCGGCCGGCATGCGCTGCGTCGCCTACAGGTCGGGACTGGTGCCGTCCGACAGGCTGATCGGGCCTGACACCGTGCTGATCGACGACTTGCGTCAATTGCTGGATAATCTCTGACATGCTTTGTTCCCGTTTGGTGGCGGAAGCCCGCCACCAAACGGGAACAAAGAGGTGGGAACAGAGAAGTGGGACTGCCGGGTGAATCACCTTCACCCGGGACTTTGGACCCTACGTGTCGAGTGGCTCGACCCGTACCGTCCGGGTCGGAGGTTCCCGAGGAGAGTCCGGTTGGTCGAAGGTGCCGCAAGTCAGCAGCCCGTCACCGAGGACGTCTCCGCGCGAGTCCCCTCCGGCGATCCATGCCCGTGGTCGCCGTTCGTGGGCAGGGGGTCCGACTCGGGGTGCGCGCCGGTCGGGTCCGGGGGATGCAAGACCGGGCGAGTACGTCTTCTGTGAACATCCCCGACTGCCTTCGGGCAGCCACGGCCAAGGAGGGCCGACACCATGACAACTGCCACTCCACCGCCTGAGAAGGAGCGGTTCGGCAACGACGGCTGGATCGTCCTCGCCGTGTTCTTCTCGTTGATCGCCCTGCTCGTCGCAGTGGTCGGCGTCGGCTTCGCAGTCGGCAACGACGACGGCGGCGGCGGTGAGTCCGCCGGAGGCGGCGCGACCGGCGAGAAGATGACGTTCGACATCGAGCTCGGCGACCT
>CAZNQK010000012.1:36055-45114 GCA_964575165.1 uncultured Aquihabitans sp.
CCGGCGCTGCACCACATCGGCAACGGCATGCACGGCGCGATCGTGATCGACCCGCCGGTGCTGGCGCCGGTCGACCACGAGTTCATCATGGTCCAGTCCGAGCTGTACCTCGGTCCCGAGGGCAAGCCCGGTGACCTGACCAAGATGCAGAACGAGGACTTCGACGCCGTCGTGTTCAACGGCTACGTCAACCAGTACCAGTTCCACCCGATCCGGGTCGAGCCCAACCAGCGGGTCCGCATCTGGGTCGTCGACGCGGGGCCATCGGAGAACTCGGCGTTCCACATCGTCGGCACGATCTTCGACACGGTGTTCAAGGAGGGCAACTACACGTTGCAACCCGACGCCGGTCGGGGCGGGTCACAGGCACTCGACCTGCAACCGTCCCAGGGCGGGTTCGTCGAGTTCTCCCTCGACGAAGCCGGCCTGTACCCGTTCGTGACGCACAAGTTCTCGAACGTCGGCAAGGGTGCCCTCGGGATCATCCAGGCCGGCGAGGTCGAAGCGACCGGAGGCGGTCACTGAGCTGACAGACACGGTTCTCCTCGGGGCGGGTGCGCAACCAGCGCACCCGCCCCGAGACGCGTCCGGCGTGTCACGATTGCTGCCGTGGTCCCGCAGCTGTCGATCCAGATCCCGAACTTCGCCCGGGAGGCACGGGACTGGACGCCCGTGCTCGACCTGGCCCGCGACGCCGACGTGGCGGGAGTCGATCGGCTGGTGGTGTCGGACCACGTCCTGCTGGGCGAGAGGCTGGATGCGTACGGCGATCCGACCCTGGGCGGGACGAGCGGAGGACGTCAGCCCACCGGCCCGGAAGGCCAGTGGCTCGAACCCCTGACGCTGCTGTCGGTCGTCGCAGCGACGACCACTCGAGTCCGACTAGGGACCGCGATCCTCCTCGCAGCACTCAGGCCGCCACCGGTGCTGGCGAAGCAGGTCGCGACCCTGGACGTCCTCTCCGGCGGCCGGCTGGACCTCGGTGTCGGCGTCGGGTGGCAGCGCGAGGAGTACGACGCCTGCGGGTTGGACTTCGCTCGCCGTGGGGAGCTGCTCGACCGCTGCCTCGAAATCTGCCAGCGGCTCTGGTCAGGGGCAGCCGTCGACCACGACGACGGAGTCCTGCTGCTGGAGAGGGTGCACTCGAATCCGGTGCCTCTCCAGCCAGGCGGCGTACCCATATGGGTGAGCGGTCGTGCCACGCCCAGGACCGCCCGCCGTGTCGCACGGTTCGGTGCGGGTTGGATCCCCTGGGGCGAGGACATCGCGGAGCCCGCACCTGGGATCGAGATGATGCGTTCGGCGTTGCAGGAGGTCGGACGTGATCCGGCCGAGCTCCAGGTGCAGGGCACGCTTCCCGTCGTCCGGCGAGAGGGGGCGTTCGACGTGGACGCGACGATGGCGGCGTTGCCCGTGCTGGTCGAGGCGGGGGTCACGGACTTCCGCTTCCACCACCGGTGGTGCGTCGACAGAACTGCAGAAGCGGCTCTGCTCGCCGAGGTTGTGGACTCGTTCCGCTCAGCAACAGGACGGACATCGTGACCGGGCTCGACGACCGGGACCGTCAGGAGCTCCGGGTCCTCGTCGAGGGGTACGCGCGTGCGGCGGACCGTCGTGACGGCATGCAGTTCGCGGAGGTGTTCACCGAGGACGGGATCCTGGTCGTGGGCGAGCACGAGATGCGCGGACGTGACGAGCTCTCCCGCATCCCTCCCCGGTTGTCGAGGTACAGGGTGACGGTCCACGTGGTCACCAACCACTTCGTGGAGCTCGTCGACGCCGACACGGCGACGGGGGAGGTGCTCGGCACGGCGAGCCACGTCCACGAGCTCGAGGGGGTCGAACGGGTGCACGTGATCCACCTCCGCTACGACGATCGCTACCGACGTGTCGCCGGCGCCTGGAGGATCGAGCAACGACGACTGGTCGTGCTGTTCGAGGAGGACCACCCGCTCCAGACCTGAACACCCCGGGGCTGTAGGAAGGACCGTCAGCTGGGAGGATGCACCGTGATCGTCGACGTGACCGAGTTGGCGATGAAGCACCGGTGATGGCTCTCGTCGTGGATCTCGGCTGTGGTGCGAGCGTCCGGGACGTCTCCGACCCACTCGATCTCGGGGTGGAGGTCGACGTCGGTGATGGCGATGACTCCCCGGTCGACGCGGTTCATGTGGCCGACCGCCCGGTCCGTGTAGGTCCGGACGTGGAACCCGCGATCGGCGGCCAGGTGCAGGAACCACAGCATGTGGCAGCTCGAGATCGATGCGACGAAGGCCTCCTCGGGGTCGACACAGCTCGGATCGCCGTGCAGGTCGGGTGCCGATGAGGCGGGGACCTCGACGCCACCGTCGAAGCGCCACACGTGCGAGCGCGAGTAGTCCTCGCCAGGAGCCACCTCCCCGCGGTTCCACGCCACCTCTGCCGAGTACCTGCTCATCGTCCGCTCCCGTCGTCTCGATCGGTTCCTGACCCTACGACCCGGAGGCAGATGCCGTCGTAGGGGATGGAGAGCCCGTTGCTGCTCATGGGTCAACATGATCGGGTGACCGACGACCCGATCGCCCGGAACCGCTCGGTGTGGGAGCAGGTGAACGAGTCGTTCACCGGGGCCGACGCTGCTCGACGCTGGTGCGAGCAGGACCTGAGCTGGGGCCTGTTCCGGATCCCCGAGTCGGAGCTCGGGTTGCTCGACGACATCCGTCGGACGGGCGCCGATCCGGCTGGCGGTACCGACGAGTCGGGCGGTCTGGCGGGACTCGACGTGGTGGAGCTCGGGTGCGGGACGGCGTACGTGTCGGCCTGGTTGCGTCGGCAGGGAGCGCGTCCTGTCGCGGTCGATCTGAGCCCGGCGCAGCTGGCATCGGCTCGGCGATGTCAGCGGGAGTTCGGCCCGTGGTTCCCGCTGGTCGAGGCTGACGGCGAACGCGTCCCGCTTCGCGACGGGTGCGCCGACCTGGTGATCAGTGAGTACGGCGCGGGGCCATGGTGCGACCCGGACCGCTGGATCCCCGAGGCGGCGCGACTGCTGCGCCCGGGTGGGGGTCTCGTCTTCCTGACCAACAGCCCCCTCGCTGCGATGTGCGTCCCGGAGGAGTCGGGACCGGCGGGCCCGCGGCTGTTGCGCGGCAGGGATGAGATCAGAACGGTCGCATGGCCCGGGGGAGGGGTGGAGCACCACCCGACCCACGGGGACTGGATCGCTGCGCTGACCGGAGCGGGCTTCGTCGTCGAGGCTCTCCACGAGCTCGCGCCGCCAGCCGGGTCGCAGGATCCGGAGTGGTACGAGATCGTGACCGCTGACTGGGCAGGGCGATGGCCGGCGGAGGACGTCTGGATCGCCCGTCTCCGGTGGTGGGATCACCCGGATCGGTCGATGACGCGGCCCCGTCCAGACGCGAGGATGTGAGCACGTCGACCCGCAGGAGACCGCCATGGGACTGCTCAGACACGGCGACCGGGACGTTCCCGTCCGGCGCTTCCAGATGCGCGAGGAGATGATCGCCATCGGTGACGACTCGTGGGTGACCGACGAGTCAGGGGCGAAGGCGTTCCACGTCGACGGCAAGGCCGTGCGGTTGCGTGACACCTGGATCCTCCAGGACGCCGACGGCAACGACGTCGCCGAGATCAAGGAACGCAAGCTCACCCTCCGGGACAAGATGCACATCGTGGTGCGGGGACACGAGGCGACCGTCACCAAGCGCATCATCGGGATCCGTGACCACTTCAAGATCGAGATGGACGGCGTCGCCGACCTGTCGGCCCACGGGAACGTCGTCGATCACGAGTACGAGATCGAACAGGACGGAACCAAGGTCGCCGAGATCTCGAAGAAGTGGTTCCGGGTTCGCGACACCTACGGAGTCGAGGTGATCGGCGACACCGACCCGGCGCTGGTCCTTGCGATCACGGTCGCGATCGACGGGATGGTCGGCCGCGCCTGATCGATGTCGGGGAACGCGGTGGGGCCAGGACGGCCCACAGACCGTAGGGGTCTGTCGGACCCGCAGGTCCGCAGCTTCTCCAGGGCGAGGAGCGGGCCGGCGTGGGCGTTGGAGTTGAGCGCCGAGAACTCGGTCATGGGTGTCGCGGGGTGCACGAACGTCTCGCCCACACGGTCGCCCATCCAGCTGTTCCGTGCATCGGGTCCGGTCCACTGCCCGTACCAGATGTCCGGATACGCGGCCTGCTGCCCGGCGAATGAGATGCGGCCGAGCAGCGCCTCGGCCCGTTCCGGGTCCACGAGTGCGTAGGCCCATCCGGTCAGGCCGCACAGCGCGGCCCATACTCCGCCGTTGCAGTCCCACCCGTCGGCGAGCATTCCGAGACGGACCCGGTGGGGGCGGTCGAGGATGGCGGGTCCGATCGGTGACGGGTCGTCGCAGCGCTCTGCGATGGTCCTCACGAGCCCGGCTCGCCGCGCCCGAGGACCGTGACCGGCGATGATCGGCCAGAGCTGGGCATCGAGGAAGCAGTGCGAGGCTCCGATCGGACCTCCACGACCGTCCCACCCGCGGAGGTACCACCTGCCGGTCCACGCATCGTCGAGCGCATTCCCGAGAAGCCCAGCGAGCTCTGCAGTTCGACCGGCGGTCGGGGAGTCGAGTGCCTCGAGGAGTGGAGCGACCATGGGGAGCACGGCGAGCGCCATCCCGGTGTTGAACGACGACTCGCCGGACCGGTGGAAGGCGGACCGTCGACGGACCATGAGTGAGATCGGATCGGCCCAGTCGCCGCTGCCGACCCGCAGCAGTCCGTGAGGCCCTCGTCCGACGTGCGAGTCGACGGCGCGTGCCGCTGCGACGACCAGGTCGCCGACGGTCTGACGTTGCCGCGCGGCACCGACGCGTCCTCTGGGTGCCACCCCATCTTCGAGCACCGAGAGGTCGTCAGTCGCCCCCAGGTACTCGGCGACCGCCCAGAGGTAGAAGAGCGGCAGGTCTGTCGGTGTCGAATGGATCCCACCCGAGAGCACGGCTCCGTAACCCGCGTGCGCGTAGTGGAACATGCCGTCTGGACGGGCCATCGAGGCGATGGCCAGGAGCGCCTCGCGAGCGGTGGCGGGGTCGAGCCGTGCGAGAGCCGCAACGACGAACGCCTCATCACGGATGGCGCCGTGGAGACCGTGGACGAACGCGTACGCGGAACCCTGCGTGACGAAGGTGCGGTCGATGAACGGGTCGGGCACCCTCAGCGCTCGGAGCTGGTGGACGTGCCAGATGGCCTCTCGTGCGAGCTGTGGATCGTCGCTCAGATCGCCTGGGAGTGTCGCTCCGACTTCAGGGACTTCATCGGGTCCGGTCGGTGAGATTGCGTCGCGGTGCCTGATGAGCGTGTCGATCAGCCGCAACGATGCCGAGACCTCGATCTGAGCGACGGCTTCGTGGTCCTCGGAAGCTCGGTCGGTACCGGCCGGGGGATGTACTTCGATGGTCGGACCGAGGAGGTCGAGTCGGGTGCTGACTCCCTGCGCTGGATCGGCGAGGGTCATCTCGAGCGTCGGCGGCACCATCAGGACGATCCGCGGACCGCTGGGGCGACGCCTCGGGGAACGGGGTGCCCACTGCAACCGCCGACCGGATGGGTCCACGATCGGATGAAGCCGGTGGCGACGACCGGCGAGAGAGCGAACGGCATCCGTCGCTGCACGGGACACTCCGCTCAGGACGAACCCCGCGCGCCACATGAGACGGGCGGGTCCCCGGTGAGTGGAGGGGACCGGCTCCGGTCTCGACATCAGTGGTCCTGGTATGAGCGGGATGGCGTGCAGCTGCCACTGCTCGTGGATCTGTACGGGCCGGTCGGCGGTGATCGTCCAACGCAAGCTCAGGTGAGGTGATGACGGATCGCTCCCGAGGGTGCGGACCACGCATACCCCGGCGTGCTCGAAGGTCCAGGTGACACCGTCGATCTCGAAGCGCGACCAGGCGCACTCGACCTCGACGCCGTCGATCCGCAGCGAAGCGGTCCGGTCGGCCAGGTGCACCATCCCGCCTGTGGTCGAGTACAACGAGATCCGGCCCGATCCGTGGGCCAGCGCCAGCAGTCCCGGACTGCCGACGAGGTGCCAGACGTCGGAGGCTCCGGCTGGCGGAACGACCGCCGAGGATCGGATGTCCGACAGGTCGAGCTGGAACACCGGGCGACCGCGGTCGTCGTCGGTCCAGGCCCCGAACCCGATCGTCGGTCCGGCGACAGGGAGCTCATCCGACGTTGCGTCCCCCACGAGGTCAGGCTGCCACATGCCGCGTGGAACAGGCCGACGGATGTGGCTCTCGGGTCGGAGCACCATTTCCTTCGGCGTCCGGAACTCGTTGGCTTCGTTCGCCCTCGGTTGGGAGCCTCGTGGCGTGTCTCTGCATCCACCGCACGTGCGCCGGTACGTCCCGCCTTCCGAGGAGGAGGCGGCGTTGTCGCGTGAGGCGTTCGAGCGAGATCAAGTCGAGCGGGAAGCAGCCCGCGAGTCGGCTCGGCCGGCGCGGCGTGCGGCGATCCTCGCCGGCCCGGTGCTGCGCGACGTCGAGGCAGCGGTCGAGTGCCTGTGCTCGTGCCATCCACGTCCCGCTGAGATCGATCGGCACGACGGCGGCCAGTCCTGCCCCTGCCAAGAGACCGAGGACGAGCGCGCCGCCCGCATGAAGGCGTTCCGTGACGTGTGGAACGAAGACATCGAGCAGGAGTATCGCGACGAAGAGCAGTACTTCGATGAGCAGCGGGAGCTCCTTGCCGCCGAGGCGAAAGCGCTCGGTGTCGAGGCGAGCATCCAGGTGTGGGCGGCCCCGCACGTGATTGTCGGGGTCTGCGACGGCCGCGGTTTCTACCTGCGCGAACGCCATGGGAGCTACCGGGTGACGATCGCCCCCGATGATGATCCCGGCTCGGACCCGTGGATCGCGGAACCAACGGAGCCGTCGATCGACATCGCAGACGGCGACGAGTGCGAGCTCGAGGGCGACGGCAGGTTCTCGTGGGTGATCAGCCTCAGGGTCGCCGTCCAAGCCGTCCGGACGGCGATTGCCCGCAACGCGTGCGAGCATCGACGTATCGAGTCCGAGCCGTTCTGCCCAAGCTGCGGCGTTCGCATCGACGACGCGGCTGCCTGGCGGTGGACGACGTCGGGGAACGACGAGTCCGCCTGATCCACCGCTGCTTCGTGCTCGCCGGTGACCAGCTCACCAAGGAGTCCGCCTACACGGCACTGTCGAGGGCCAGATATGGCACCGACCTCTACGTCGTGTCCGAGCACGCCCGCGCCGACGATGCCCACGTGTCGGAACTGTGAACCGGACCCAACGAGCTGCTTCGGTCAGCCTTCCCTCCGGTGCCAAGCAGCTGGCGTTCGAGTCCGAGCCGACGGGAGGGCATGCGCCGGAGGCAGATGAAGATCTCGGCGCTGATGTGGGTCTGTGAGCGGAGGCTCTGTGGAGCCGACGGGTTCAGATGCCGGCGAGGTACTTCGACACGCTGACGCTGCAATCGAAGTAGTTGGCGTGGGTCAGCTTCACCGTCTCGATCGAGTCGGAGCCGACGAGCACGATCTCCACCCGCTTCTGGTCGCCGTATTGGGCTTCCTTGGAGGCGTACGCAGCTACAGCGGCGTCCGAGTCCTCGCCGAACTCCTGGGTTTCGATCAGCTTCCCCTGCTCGTGATCGAACACGAGCAGGAAATGCTGGATGCGCTCGGTCATGACAGACCTCCTCGGATGAAGGGTATAGCCAGCTCTCGGAGTTGTGAGAGGCGGCTGACGAGTGCTGGGTTCACTGCGGATCCGGACTCCTCCAGCGCCATGGCTTCGGAGATGGCCTCCAGCCAGTCGAGCACGGGCTGGGGGCCACGTCCGCTTTTCAGGTCCTCGGCCAGCCGACCGCTCAGACGTTCAACCGTGATGGCCCAGTCGTGCATCACGCGGGTTCGTAGTTGCACCTCGATCGGACGGTCGTCGTAGGCCACGATGACGTGGACTCCGCGGTAGCCGGACGCGCGAGGCGCCTCGATGTAGTCGGCGACGCGCAAAGGTGGGCGGTTCTTCGAAAGCCGCTTCTGGACCCTCCGTACCTCGTCGACGCTGTCCAGCACCGACCGGCAGCCACCGATGTCCTGCATGTTCGCCAACTGCATCGTAGGCTCGCGGGTCAGCTTGTCGATGATCGTCGGCACCCGCTTGAGGCGCTGGCTGACCTCGACGCGACACCGTTCCGTGTGAACGACAGATCGAAGCCCCATGTTCGCCTTCGTCAGGGGAACCTCGTGGGCCGCTCGGAATGCCAGCAACACGTCGAGCGCCGCGCGCTGCGCCGAGGGATCGGTGAGCTCACCGCGGGCCCACCGACGCAGAACCTTTCCGGCCTTGTTGACCTGTGACTTGGACGGGGCGCTCACGAGCCCCACCCTGCCACGCGCCCGCCGATGCGGTTGCTGACGGCGCGGAGCGAGTCGGGCAGCGCGTGGGCGTAGGTGCGCAGGAGCATGTCGGGGGAGTGGCCGAGCACGTCGGCGACCGCTCGCAGCTCCCCGAGGCTCGCTTCGGCACGGGCACCAGCTCGGCAGGGTTCCGACGGATGAGCCCTTCGTCGAGGGCGTCCTCGAGCGCCGCGCGGAGGACTCGCCGGATGATCGTGATCGACCGCTTGTTGAGCACCCCGCCAGCGGCGAGCTCGTCGTACCAGCGGGCGATGTCCGAGCGGTCGAGCTGGTCGAGGCGAATCGCACCGAGCGCCTAGCGGATGTGGCCGGCAGCCCAGCGGTTCTGCATCTGGGACTTCTCGGTGATGTCGTTCTTGGCCGCCACCCACCGATCGACCAACCAGCCGACCGTCCCGCTGCCATCTTCGGTCCCCCTCGTGTTGGTAAGGACCAGCCCGTGCCGGTCGACATCGGCCCGTTCGCTGACACATCGCTGATACATGAGCGAAAACGAGAAGGGTCCCGACCGAAGCCGGGACCCTTGACGGTACTTGGATCCTCTGCAATTGCATGGGATCCGTTCTGCGCGCTCGGAGGGAATCGAACCCCCAACCTTCTGATCCGTAGTCAGATGCTCTATCCAATTGAGCTACGA
>CAZNQK010000013.1:0-43300 GCA_964575165.1 uncultured Aquihabitans sp.
GTCGTCGTCGGTGCAGTCGTCGTCGGTGACGTGGGCGACGTGTCGGACGGTGCCTCGCTGTCTGGTGAGGGGGTGGCCGGGGTTAGGGAGATCCGCTGTCCTCCGACGATGTCGGCAGCCGCCGTCCCGGTCACGTACACGGTGCTGCCGTCGACGGCGACCCCGGTCGCGTCGTCGTCGGCGGCAGATCCCACCTGGACCGACCAGAGCTGTCGGCCCGATGCGTCGAAGGCGGACACGAGGGCGTCCCGCCCGCCGAGGTTCGTCGCACCGGAGACGGCGCCGTCCGTCGAGCCGACTGCGACGAACGCCTCGGATCCGCGGCGCGGGTCGCCACCGGCGGCCACTGCGACGGCCCGGTCGGACCGTTCGGTGCCGAACTGCGTCAGCCACCGCTGGTTGCCATCAGGGTCCATGCGGGCGACCCATGCGTCAGGACCGCCGAGGGTCCCGACGACGTCGCCGTCGGTGCGTCCGCCCGTCGAGCCGGCGACGATCGCGTCTCCATCGTCGCTGACGGCGACCCCTGTCGCCTCGTCGGGTTCCGTCGTGCCGAACTGGCGGGCCCATCGGATCACGCCGGTGGCATCGAGCCTGACCACGAGGGCGTCGCCACCACCGAGGAAGCCGCCGGTCGGGTCACGGGCCTCGGGGAACAGGCCGTCCGCCCTCCCGGCCGCGTAGATCCGTTGGCCGTCGGGACTCGCCGAGACGGCGTCGAGGGAGTCCGCCTGATCGCTGCCCGTCGCCGTGATCGTTCCGATCGAGCCGTCGGTCGCCGCGGTCGCACACCACACGTCGGTGAGGCTGGAGCCGGTGGTCGCCGGCAGGTCGGTCGTGCCGCAGGCCACTGTCGTCTCGGCCCCGGTCGTTCCGCCGGTCCCGCCGGTCCCGCCGGTTGTCCCGGTGTCGTCGGCCGTGGCGATCGCCCGACCGGTCGAGGCGGATGCCTGGTCCGACTGGGCGGTGCCGCGGGGGGCGCCATCGGCCGCGGCGACCAGATCCACGAACGCGGCGGTCGGACCCGACGTCGGTGCAGCCGTGAGGCCCGTGGTGGTCCCGATCCCGAGCACCTCGTCGCCTCGTCCGGCGGACGCCTCGACGACGTCGTCGCCCGGACCGCCCACCTGGCGGACCCACGCGACCGGCATCGGCTGGTCGTTCGCGGCATCGGGAGCCGTGGTGCCCGGCGGGGCGACGGTGGTCGTGCTCATGTCGGTGGTCGTGGTGGGTGCGGCCGCGTCGTCGCTGGAGCAACCGGCGAGCACGAGCGCCGCGCCGGCCGCGATCGGGACGGCGAGTCTGGTTGCGAGGACGCGTCGGCGTTGGCGCATCGGTGAAGTATCACCGACCTGGGAGCCCTCCCGGTGTCGGGCGTCGGTGGTGGTGGCCCCTTACACTCGGGTGACGCAGGGGTGTCGACCCGGCGGGACATCCGACGGAGCCGAGATGACGACAGCCGACCGCCCGGAGACGGGACGGTGATCCGGGCCAGGAGAGCGACCGCCGTCCTCGTCGTGATGGTCTGCGTCGCTGCGCTCGGCGGGTGCTCGTGGTTCGGAGTCAGGATCGATGTGACCGGAGTGGACGCCCGTTGGGTGGACGTCCCCGGTCCGGGGGACCGTCGAGCGCTCGTGGTGACGGCCTCGGACGGTCCCGATCGGGACAGCGCGGAAGCGGCGGCGCGTCCGCTCGTCGTCGTGATCCACGGTCTCGGACAAGATGCCGTCGAGATGGCCACCTTCGGTGGCTGGTCGGAGGCTGCCAGGGACCACGGCCTCGTCGTCGCCTACGCAGAGGGCGTCGATCACAGCTTCAACGCGGGACGGTGCTGCGGGGTCGCCGCCGCCACGCAGGTCGACGACGTCGGCTACCTCGACAGGCTGGTGCCGGCCGTCGCGGCCTCGGTCGGTGCCGATGCCACCAACGTGGAGATGCTGGGGTTCTCGAACGGCGGGATGATGGTCTACCGCTACCTGTGCGAGGGATCGGTGCGCCTGCGTGGCGCGGCGTCGCTCGCCGGCACCAACGTCGCCGGGTGCACACCGGAGCGCCCGACGCCGTTCCTCCAGGTGACCGGATCCGCCGACTCCGTCGTGCCGCCGGGCGACGCGCCGTCGATCCGCGACGATCTCGGCCCGCTGCCGCCTGCATCGCTGGCCGTGGCCGACGTCGCAGACGCCTACGCGTGCGAGCGTGAGAAGCAGACCCGGCTCGGACCGGTGACGTCGACGGTGTGGGAGCCCTGTGCCGACGGCGTGAGCGTGCGCTACGACCTCATCGACGGCCTCGTCCACAACTACCCGATCTGGGAGGGCTACGACGGGACGTCGGTGATGCTGATGCTGTGGGGGCTCGGCTGAGGTCGCTCGGTGTCGACGCGATCCGACCGTCGTCGGCTCGACGCGTCAGAACAGCCTTGCGCTGTGGCAGGCTGAACGGATGAGCGAACTCCCACCACTCGAACAGCCGCAGGCGTATGTGGTCGTCGGTCCCAACGACCAGAGGGGTCCGTACACGCTCGACCTCCTGATCGGTGAGGTCGTGGCCGGCCGTCTCCACGACGCCACGCCGGTGTGGTGGCCGGGACTCGCCGAGTGGACGACCATGAACGCCCACCCTGGCGTCGCTGCGGAGATCGCCCGTCGACGTGTCGGCGAGGCGATGCCGGCGCCGGCTCCCGCACCGGCCGACCCGCAGTACGCGGTGCCGCCCGCCGCCGCCCAGCCCGAGCCGGCACCGCTCCAGCCCGAGCCTGCGCCCGATGCGTACGCCCGGCCCGAGCCGGCACCGCTCCAGCCCGAGCCTGCACCCATCCAGGCAGGTCCCACCCCGGGTACCTTCGACATCGGTCAGCAGCCCGCCCAGGCTCCGGAGGCCCCGGGCGCCTTCGACGCCGGTCATGAGCTGGCCGCCCCCGCCGATCAGTGGGTCGACCAGGTCCAGGAGGCTCCCGCGGTCGATTCCGGACCCGACCTGTCGTCGGCACAGACCGGTTGGACGGTGACGGACACGTCGCAGGTGTCGGAGTCGACCCACGACATCGTCGAGGCCGAGGTCGTCGACGGCGCGCCGACTGGCGCACCTTCGGCCGCCTACCCGTCGGCCGATCCCGGAACCCCGGCCGTCGGTGCTCCCATCGCCGAGGCGCCGGCGGCCGCGGCGCCCGGTTCGGCGGTCACCGAGGAGCACCGCAACCTGTTCCAGCGACTGGTCGAACGATCCCGCCACCGGACCCACGCCGGGGATCGTGTCGGCGACATCGACCGCTCCCTCGTCGACGCAGTGCTCTCGGGGGCCGAGTCGCAGGGGTTCACCTCGACGGACCGGACCGATGGGGACGCCAACCACGAGCTCCGCTTCGATGGCGGTCCCGGAGAGACGCTGTCGATCACGCTGGGTCGCATCAAGGGCGACGATCCCGAGAAGGTGCGGGCCGGTCACGTCCCGATCTCGGTGAGGTTCCAGTCGGCCACCTACGCGGGAGGCCTCGAGACAGGCAGCGGCGAACACGGCGAGGTCGTGATCGTGTCGGACGAGTGGAGCGGTCAGGCAACCTCCACCGTGTCGCTCCTGCTCACGCTCGAGGACTACGTCGACGCCCGTTACGAGGTCGACGCGGTCTCCGTCCTACGTGACGTCGGCGCGACTGTCTCGGTGGTCAGCGGACGCATGCGCTGAGCGGACACCTGCACCGTCGGCGCTCTCCGGCGTGCCGACTTCTCGATTAGGTTCGTCGAACCATGCCCGCCGAGAACCGCCCCGACGGGCTTCCCGACGAACCCCCCGCCTCCGTCGCCTGGTTCCGGATCTCCGGCAGAGCGGTGGCCGACCGCCTGGACGTGGATCCGTCGCGGGGTCTGTCGGCCGCCGACGTCGCTGATCGGACCGAGCGCCACGGCCCGAACCGCTTGGCCGAGGCGCCACGGCGCCCGGCGTGGCTCCGCTTCCTCGACAAGTTCAACGACCTGCTGGTCTTCATCCTGATCGGCGCGGCCGTCATCTCGGCTGCCGTCGGCGATCTGAAGGACCCGATCGTCATCGCGATCGTGCTCCTCATCAACGCGGTGCTGGGATACGTCCAGGAGTCGAAGGCGGACGACGCCCTCGCCGCTCTGGAGAAGATGCTCGAGGTGGTCGTCCGGGTCCGTCGCGACGGTGAACCTCAGGAGGTTCCAGCGGCGGAGCTCGTTCCAGGAGACGTCGTCCTGATGGAGGCCGGCGATCGCGTTCCGGCCGACGGCCGTTTCCTGGTCGCCAGCTCCCTGTCGGTCGACGAGTCGACCCTCACGGGTGAGTCGGTGCCCGTGGACAAGACGGCCGACGTCATCGGGCTCGACGACGACATCGCCGACGACGGAGTCGTCCCTCTCGCGGAGCGGGCCAACTGCGGATACATGAACACGACGCTCGTCCGGGGTCGGGCCGAGATGGTGGTCACCGAGACGGGCATGGACACGGAGGTCGGCCGCCTGGCCGGACTCCTGAACGCCGCGCAGGACCAGGAGACGCCGCTCCAGAGGCAGCTCGACGCTCTGGGGAAGCGGCTGGCACTGATCGCGGGGATCGCCGTCCTCGCCGTGTTCGTGGTGGGTCTGCTCCAGGGCGACGAGCTCGGCGACGCCGTCCTCGGTGCGGTCGCCCTGGCCGTCGCCGCGATCCCCGAGGGTCTCCCCGCCGTCGTGACGGTGACCCTGGCGATCGGCGTGTCGCGCATGGCGCGGGAGCGGGCGATCGTCAAGCGCCTGGCCTCGGTCGAGACGCTGGGTTCGACGACGGCGATCTGCTCGGACAAGACCGGAACCCTGACGCTCAACCAGATGACTGCAACCACGATGGTCGTCGGAGGGGACACATACCGGTTCGACGGACTCGGCTACGGGTCCGAGGGAGCGGTCCGACGGGACGAGAGCGACCAGCTCGAGGCCGACAGCGCGGGCGTGACCGATCCGCTCCGATGGGCACTCACCACGGCGGTCCTCTGCAACGACGCACACGTCCGGGTAGACGACGAGGGGCGGCCCGGCCTAGTCGGAGATCCCACCGAGGGGGCTCTCGTCGTCGCCGCACGCAAGGCAGGGCTCGATCCCGACGCGATCCGTTCCGAGGCGCCCCGTGTGGACGAGGTGCCGTTCGACTCCGCCGTCAAGTACATGGTCACGTTGCACCCCCGGGGCGACGACGGTTCGCTGGTCGTCGTCAAGGGAGCGCCCGATGTGGTCCTGGCCCGGTGCTCCCACGTGCGGCTCGCCGACGGTCCGGCTCCGCTCGACGCGACGGCCAGGACGGGCCTCCAGGACGCCAACGACGGACTCGGGGGGCAGGGGCTGCGGGTCCTGGCGGTGGCCTCCAAGCCCGTCGGAGCCACGGGGGATGTCGAACCGGACGGGTCGGGTGAGCCGGTCGACCTGTCCGCCGAGGTCGGCTCCCTGACGTTGGAGGCTCTGATCGGCATCCTGGATCCGGCGCGACCGGAGGCGGTGGCGGCCGTCGCTGAGTGCGCCTCGGCCGGGATCGGCGTCCGCATGATCACCGGCGACCACGCATCCACGGCTGCGGCGATCGCCGCCGAGCTGGGCATCCCGGGTCGGGTCGTCACCGGTTCGGAGCTCGACGCCCTCACCGATGAGCAGCTGGCGGACCGGATCGAGGACATCGGGGTGTGCGCCCGGGTGTCGCCGGAGCACAAGGTCCGGGTGGTGAAGGCGTTGCAGGCGAACGGCGAGGTCGTCGCCATGACCGGTGACGGCGTGAACGACGCGCCGTCGCTGAAGCAGGCCGAGATCGGCGTGGCCATGGGCATCACGGGGACCGAGGTCACCAAGGAAGCCGGCGACATGATCCTCACCGACGACAACTTCGCGACGATCGTCAAGGCCGTGGAGCGGGGCCGGGCGATCTACGAGAACATCCTCACGTTCGTCAGGTTCCAGCTGACGACCAACGTCGCTGCGATCGCCACCATCCTGACGGCCCGCCTGGCGGGTTACCCGGCGCCGTTCAACCCGATCCAGATCCTCTTCGTCAACATCCTCGCCGACGGTCCGCCGGCCATGAGCCTGGGCATGGATCCGCCGAGGCCGGGTGTGATGGACCGGGAACCGAGAGACCGCGACGAGTCGATCCTGTCCGGGCCGCGGCTGGTGCCCATCCTGGCGACCGCGGCGATCATGACGGTGACGATCATGTTGATCCTCATCGGGTGGACCGACTCGTCCCCCGCATCGTCACCCGCGTCCGATCCGGGCTTCACGATGGCGTTCACCGCGTTCGTGTTCCTCCAGATGGTCAACGCCCTCGTGGTCCGATCCGGCGACCTGTCGGTGTTCAACAGGTTCAGCTTCACCAACAGGACGTTCTGGCTGGCGGTCGGGGGAGTCGTCGCCGTGCAGGTGCTCGTCGTCGTGGTCCCGTTCCTCCAGAACGTGTTCGGGACGACCTCGTTGAGCGCCGAGCAGTGGGCGGTGTGCGTCCTGGCCACGGTCCCGCTCCTCGTGCTGTCGGAGCTCCGGACGTTCGTCGTGTGGATGATCCGTCGCCGGAGCGGGACGCACTCCACCCTCGTGACCGCCTGACGGCGACGGCGTGGCGGGGTGACCCGGCTAGAGCGCTGCTTCGATCGCCTCGACGATGCGAGCGTCGTCAGGAACGACGGTCGGGTTGTAGCGACCCAGCACTTCGCCGTCGCGGCCGATCAGGAACTTCTCGAAGTTCCACCTGATGTCGCCGACGGTGCCGTCGTCGGAGTCGGGGACCTCGGTCAGTCCGACGTACAGCGGGTCGCGGTCGGGCCCGTTGACCTCGATCTTCTCGGTCAAGGGGAAGGTCACTCCGTAGGTGGTCGAGCAGAAGGCGGCGATCTCGTCGGGAGTGCCCGGCTCCTGGCCCATGAACTGGTTGCACGGAACCCCGACGACGGTGAAGCCGCGGTCCGCGTACTTCTGCTGCAGCGCCTCGAGCTGCTCGTACTGAGGGGTCAGTCCGCACTTCGAAGCCACGTTGACGAGGAGTGTCACCTTGCCGGACTGCGCCGGGAGCAGGCCGGGCGTCCCGTCGAGCGAGGTCAGATCAGCGTCATAGACGGTCATGGCCGAACCCTACAAGCGGTGTCCCGATCCGACGGGCCGCGCTCTCAGGCTCAGGGTCGAGGTGTCGTCGGCGACGTGCATCCCCGATACCCTCACCGCGGATGTCCAACAACGGCATGAGCCTGTTCCTGGCGATGTTGGCCGTTCTGTGCCTGGTGTTCGTCGCCGCCACCGCCGTCGTGACCATCCTCGCCCGGACGCGGGGGCTCGGCCCGACCATGGCGGACCTGCGCGACTCGGTCACCGACGCTTCGCTGCCGTTCGCGTTCGCCGTCGCCACGGTCTGCACCCTCGGCAGCCTCTACATGTCCGAGGTGAGGCACTTCCCGCCCTGTGACCTCTGCTGGTACCAGCGGATCGCCATGTACCCGCTGGTGGTCGTGCTCGGCATCGCCGCGGTGCGCCGCGACCGCGGGATCTGGCGCTACGTCCTGCCTCTCGCCGTCATCGGCGCCGGGATAAGCACCTACCACTACCTCCACGAGCGCTTCCCCGAGTCCGTGTCCACCTCGTGCAGCACGGAGGCGTCGTGTGCGACGTTGTGGATCTGGGAGTTCCACTTCCTGTCGATCCCCGGCATGGCCTGGGTGGGCTTCATCACGATCGCGACCCTCGTGCTGATCGCCCGCTCTGGTGAGCGGCGCGACTCCGGGGCCGGACCCGACCCACATCCAACGACCCGCTCCGACGACGTCGGGGCTCTCGAGCAGGAGGTGCCGGCATGACCGGCTCGAACCCCAAGCGCGACCCGCACGGCGGTGCGGACCCGTACTCGAAGCTGAGCCACGCGCAGGACCAGCGCCGTCGGACGTTCCCGCTGGTGATCGGCGGGACCGTGCTCGTCGTCGTGGTCATCGCGCTCGTCGCGATCCTCGCGACGAGATCGGGCGACGACGGGGGCGATGCCGGGGCGGGAACCGGTGCTGCGGCGGCAGAGGACGCGACCCAGGAGTCGGCACCGCTCACCGTCACCGGAGAGCCGTTGGTCGACATGCCCCAGCCGGCGGCTGGCAGCTCGTTCACCACGGCGGGGGAGGATCAGAGCATCGGGAAGGTTGCCCCGACGCTGAAGGGCGAGACCTTCGACGGAACGCCGCTCACGATCGACCCGGCGGACGGGACGCCGAAGGTGATCGTGTTCGTCGCCCACTGGTGTCCTCACTGCCAGGCCGAGGTTCCGAGGATCCAGGAGTGGATCGACCAGGGGAGCATGCCCGGAGGGGTCGAGATCATGACCGTGTCGACCTCGGTGTCGCCAGATCAACCGAACTACCCGCCGTCGAAGTGGATCGCGAGCGAGGGCTGGACGCCTCAGGTGCTCCTCGACGACAAGGACAACTCGGCAGCCGGCGCCTATGGGTTGACGGGGTTCCCGTACTTCGTGATGACCAACGGCAAGGGCGAGGTCGTGGCGAGGGGCAGCGGCGAGATCCCGATCGACACCTTCGACGCGGCCGTCGACGCACTTGCGAAGGGTCAGGATCCCACCGCCGCCGGCTGAGGGGACCGGGTCGGCGTCGCCGATGGCCGGGTGATCCCCCGGGTCGGGCGCAGACCGTGGTTCAGCGTGACCGGGACTCGAGCACGAGCTTGCCGACGATCCGTCGTTCGAGCAGGTCGCGCAGGACGGCGCCCACCTCCTCGAGCGAGCGCGCTGTCGGCTCGACCGGTGACAGCGCTCCGGACCGGACGCCGTTCATGACCTCATCGAGCAGCGCGGCGTTCTCGTCGGGGTTGGCGAGCGCCCACGCACCCCAGTCGATGCCGAGCACCGAGCGGTTCCGGAGCAGCACCTGGTTCGCCGGCAGGTCGGGGATCGTGCCGGATGCGAATCCGACGACCAGGAGCCGCCCGCCCTCGCGCAGGCTGCGCAGTCCCTCCTCGGTGAGTCGACCGCCGACGGGGTCCACGACGATGTCGGCGCCACCTCCGGTGATCTCGCGGATCTGCGACCGGAGCGATCCGACCTCGTCCTCGGGTGCCGACGAGTCGATGACGGCGTTGGCGTTCCGCTCGATGCACAGCTGGAGCTTCTCGGGGCTCGACGCCACGGCGACGGTGTGCGCACCGAACGATCGGGCGACGTCGAGCATGGCCAGCCCCACACCGCCGGCGGCGCCGAAGATGACGACCCAGTCCTCGGGGCGGAGCACCGTCCGCCGGGTCAGCGTGAACCAGGCGGTGCAGTAGGATTGGGCCATGGTCGCGGCCTGGCCGAAGGTCAGCTCGTCGGGGATCCGGGTGAGCTGGGTAGGTGACAGGACCGCCTCGTCGGCGAACCCGCCGAGACCGATCGAGGCCATGACCCGGTCGCCGATGCTCCACCCGACGACCTCGCTGCCGACCTCGGTGATCTCGCCGGCGATCTCGGAGCCGGGGACGAACGGCAGCGCTGGCTTGATCTGGTAGCGCCCCTGGACGAAGAGTGCGTCGACGTAGTTCACCCCGGACGACCAGATGCGGACCCGCACGCGGCCGGCAGGGCACTCGACGGTCTCGCGGTCGTCGACGGTCAGGTCCTCGGGTTCCCCGAACCTGTTGCACACCACGGCTCGCATGGGCGAGCACGGTAGCTGGCCGGTGGCTCGTGGGCTCTCGATCCGGGCGACTGTCGCCCCGGGCGACTGTGGAACGGCGGGCGTTGACCGACAGGCCGGTCCCCGGCAGGATCGGCCGATGTCCGGATCCGATCCGAGGGTTGACGAGTCGTTGGCCGACAGCGCCCATTCCGTCGTGTGGTTCGACGGCCCGGGGCAGGGAGGTGGCTCGTGGGCACCTCTCGACGGTGATGCGACCGCGGACCTGGTGGTCGTCGGGGCCGGCTACACGGGGTTGTGGGCGGCCCTTCGCTCGTTGGAGACGGCTCCGGGCCGGTCGGTCGTGGTGATTGACGCTGGGCCGGTCGTGGGGCAGGCCTCCGGGCGCAACGGCGGCTTCGTCTCGTCGTCGCTCACCCACGGTCTGGCCAACGGACTGGACCGGTTCGGCGGCGACATCGACCGTACGCTGGCCGCCGGCCGGGCCAACTTCGACGGGCTGGTCGCCGACGTCGGTCGTCACGGCATCGACGCGGGACTGGAGCTCGACGGCGTGCTCCAGGTGGCGACGGAGCCCTGGTGCGTCGCGGATGTCGAGGCGGCGACGGCACAGCAGGTCGCGCACGGTGAGGACGTGGAGCTTCTCGATCGGGACCACCTACGGGCAGAGCTCGACTCGCCGACGTACCTGATGGGCTCGTGGGTCCGCTCGGGTGAGGCGCTGGTGCACCCGGCACGCCTGGGTCGGGGTCTGGCGGACTCGGTGCACCGACTCGGTGGTCGGATCCACACCGACACCCGGATGACTGGGCTCGATCGTCACGGGGCGGGTGTGGTGGTCCGAACCGACCGTGGGGACATCCGTTGCGGAGCGGTCGTGCTGGGCACCAACGCCGCCCGATCACCGGTGCCTGCGATCAACAGACGGATCGTCCCCGTGTACGACCACGTGCTGGCGACCGAGCCGCTCTCGCCCGGGCAGCTGTCGTCGATCGGCTGGCAGAACCGGCAAGGCGTGTCGGACTCGACGAACCAGTTCCACTACTACCGGCTGACCGACGACGACCGGATCGTCTGGGGTGGCTACGACGCCGTGTTCCACAACTGGGGTCGCACCGACGAGCAGTTCGAGGACCGTCCCGAGACCTTCCGGACGTTGGCTGCCCACTTCTTCGAGACGTTCCCGCAGCTGGAGGGGCTGCGCTTCACGCATCGCTGGGGCGGTGTCATCGACACGTCGACGCGGTTCTCGGTGTCGTTCGGGACCGCGCTCGACGGTCGGGTCGCCTACGCCGTCGGCTACACCGGTCTGGGTGTCGGTGCGACGCGATTCGGTGGGCACGTGTGCGTCGACCTGCTGTACGAGCCGGACTCGCCGCTCCTCGACCTGGACCTCGTCCGGCGACGGCCCGTTCCGTTCCCACCGGAGCCGTTCCGGACGGTCGGGGTGCAGATGACCCGACGAGCGATCGCTAACGCCGACGCGAACGACGGTCGCCGAGGTCCGTGGTTGCGCACCCTCGACCGCCTGGGCCTGGGTTTCGACTCCTGACCCACCCCCGTTGCCTGCTTTGTTCCCGTTTCGTGGCCGAAATCGGCCACGAAACGGGAACAGAGCTCGGGGGGACAGTGGGATGGACCGATGCGACGTGAGGCCGAGAGCGCCCGACTTCGACAGGTCTCCGGCGCCGTCGTAGCGTCACCTCCATGCGGAGCCCCAAGGACTTCTTCAAGCCACTCGCAGCCGGCGCGCCCGAACCGCGACGGGAGATCCCGTTCCCGCCGTCGCGGATGATCCACTTCTTCCCGCCGCACATAGAGAAGCTGACGGCGAAGCTCCCCGAGATCGCCCCGACCACCGACATCCTCCTCGGCAACCTCGAGGACGCAATCCCGATGGACTCCAAGGAGGCGGCAAGGGCCGGCCTCGTCAAGGTCGCGAGGGAGATGGACTTCGGCACCACGCAGCTGTGGACCCGTGTCAACAGCCTCGACTCGCCGTGGGTGCTCGACGACCTCACCACGCTGGTGACCGAGATCGGCGACCGTCTCGACGTCATCATGATCCCCAAGGTCGAGGGCGCCGAGGACATCCACTACGTCGACCGCCTCCTCGCCCAGCTCGAGGCACGCGCCGGGTTGTCCGAGCCGCTCATGGTGCATGCCATCCTCGAGACCGCCCGCGGAATGAACAACATCGAGGAGATCTGCACGGCGTCGCCCCGCATGCAGGGCCTCTCGCTCGGACCGGCCGACCTCGCAGCGAGTCGCCGCATGAAGACCACCCGCGTCGGCGGTGGCCACCCCGGCTACCTGGTGCGCCAGGATCCGCCGCAGGGCGACGACGGCCCCGCCTACACCGCCGAGCGGGACACCTACCAGCAGGATCTGTGGCACTACACGATCGCCCGCATGGTCGACGCCTGCGCAGCGGCCGGCATCCTGCCGTTCTACGGGCCCTTCGGTGACATCAAGGACACCGTGGCGTGCGAGGACCAGTTCCGGAACGCCTACCTGCTCGGCTGCGTCGGCGCCTGGTCGCTGCACCCGGTGCAGATCGACATCGCGAAGAAGGTGTTCTCGCCGGACCCGGCCGACGTCGCCCACGCCCAGCGGGTGATCGAGGCCATGGGCGACGGCACCGGCGCCATCATGCTCGACGGCAAGATGGAGGACGACGCGTCGGTCAAGCAGTGCCACGTCGTGGTGAACCTGGCCCGCCAGCTCGCAGACCGCGATCCCGAGCTCGCCGAGCGCTACGGCTTCTAGCCGCAGTCCCACACCCGCCCCCACTCCCGTTCTGTTGTGCAGAACGGGAAGGATCCTTCCCGTTCTGCACAACAGAACGGGAGTTGTAGTAGGAGAGAACCGATCCACATGACCGACGAGCTCCGTCCCCGCCGCAGCGTCCTGTACATGCCGGGAGCGAACGACAAGGCCCTCGAGAAGGCCAAGTCGTTGCCGACCGACGCCATCATCTTCGACACCGAGGACTCCGTCGCTCCCGACATGAAGGCCGTCGCCCGCGAGAAGGTCGCTGCTGCGGCGCAGTCGGGCGAGTACGGATCCCGTGAGCTGACCATCCGGGTCAACTCCCTCGAGACGGAGTGGTCGACCGACGACCTGCGCTCGGCGGCTCAGGCCGGCCCCGACGGCATCGTCGTGCCGAAGGTGGGCTCGGCCGCCGACGTGGCCGAGATCGAGCGCATCATCGAGGGCGCCGGAGTGCCGGACCACACCCGGATCTGGGCGATGCTCGAGACGCCGGCGGCGATCGAGAACGCGGTCGAGATCGCGACCTCGTCGGAACGCCTCGCCGTCCTCGTCATGGGGACCAACGACCTCGCCAAGGAGCTGCGGGCCGGGCTCGTTCCCGGTCGGGCGCCGCTCCTGTGGGGCCTGTCCCGTTGCGTCAACGCGGCGCGCTTCGCCGGCAAGGTGATCCTCGACGGCGTCTACAACGACGTCCGCGATCCCGAGGGCTTCGCAGTCGAGGCCGCGCAGGGTGCCGAGATGGGCTTCGACGGCAAGACGCTCGTGCACCCGACGCAGGTCGAGCCCTGCAACGCCGCCTTCTCGCCCTCGGAGGAGGAGATCGAGCACTCCCGTCGGGTCATCGAGGCGTTCGAGGAGGGGCTCGCAGCGGGCAAGGGCGTCGTCACGGTCGACGGTCGGATGATCGAGAACCTGCACGTCGACAACGCCCGGCGTGCCATCGCGATCGCCGACGCGATCGCCGCCCTCCAGGGCTGATCCAACCGCTGCCGGAGCGGGGGTACCCGCGTACCGGGCAGACTGTGCCGATGCAGACCGGCAACTTCATCGACGGCGAGTTCCGACCGGCGCTCTCGGGTGCCACCGACGACATCCTGGCCCCGGCGACGGGTGAGGTCATCGCGACCGTCGCGTCGTCCGACGCTGCCGACGTGGATGCCGCGGTGGCCTCGGCGAAACGGGCATTCGACACCTGGTCGGACACCACCCCACGGGAGCGGTTCGAGAAGCTGACCGCGCTGGCCGACGCGATCGAGCACAACCTCGACGAGCTGAAGGCCCTCGAGTCGACGAACGTCGGCAAGCCCGTCTCGATCATCGACTTCGAGTTCGACCTCACGGTCGACAACTTCCGGTTCTTCGCCGCGGCCGCCCGATTCCAGGAGGGCAGAGCGGCGGGGGAGTACTTGGAGGACCACACGAGCTTCGTGCGTCGTGACCCGATCGGCGTCATCGGGTCGATCGCTCCGTGGAACTACCCGCTCAACATGGCGACGTGGAAGGTCGGCCCGGCCCTCGCCACGGGAAACACCGTCGTCCTCAAACCGTCCGAGCTGACCCCGCTCACGGCGATCCGCCTGGCCGAGCTCGCCGCCGACATCTTCCCGGCCGGAGTGTTCAACGTGGTGCTCGGCCAGGGGGAGTCCGCCGGCGCTGCCCTCGTCGCGCACACCGACGTGGCGATGATCTCGATCACCGGCGACGTCGGCACCGGCAAGCTCATCGCCAAGAACGCGGCCGACACGCTCAAGCGGGTCCACCTGGAGCTCGGCGGCAAGGCTCCGGTCATCGTGTTCGACGACGCGGATCCGGCGGCGGTGGTCGAGTGCCTGACAGACATGAGCTACTACAACTCGGGCCAGGACTGCACCGCTCCGTGCCGGGTGGTCGCAGGGCCCAAGGTGTTCGACGACGTCGTCTCGGGCCTGACCGAGTCGGTCGCAGCTCTGTGCTGGGGTGACCCGTCGGACCCCGAGACGGCGGTCGGTCCGGTGATCTCGGCCGAGCAGCAGGCCAAGGTCGCCGGCATGGTCGAGCGTGCCGCAGCGGCAGGTGCCGAGATCACCACAGGGGGAGCGGTGGGCGACCGGGCCGGGTTCTTCTACGAGCCGTCGGTCGTGGTGAACCCGCAGCAGGACTCCGAGATCGTCCAGCGGGAGGTGTTCGGACCGGTCGTGACCGTGCAGCGCTTCAGAGACGAGGCCCAGGCTCTCGAGTGGGCCAACGGGGTCGACTACGGGCTGGCGTCATCGGTGTGGACCAACGACGTGGGCCGAGCGATGCGCATGTCGAAGAAGCTGCAGTTCGGCACGGTCTGGGTCAACGACCACATCCCGATCGTGTCCGAGATGCCCCACGGCGGCTACAAGCAGTCGGGCTACGGCAAGGACATGTCGATCTACGCCCTCGAGCACTACACCGAGATCAAGCACGTGATGGTGAAGATGTGAGAGTGGTCGTTGCGGAGCATGCAACGATGAGCGTGTGAGCGAACAGCAGGGTCAGGCCGGCGAGGCACCTGGAGGGAACCCGCCTGCGGGCTGGTACCCCGACCCACAGGGCGTGACCCGATGGTGGGATGGTTCCGCGTGGGGTGCCGCAGTGCCGCCCACGGCGCCTTTTGCCACGGTGCCCGTGCCGGGGCGGTCGATGGCGGCTATCCCGACCGACGAGACCGGCACGGCTGCGCTCGCCCATGGTCTCGGCGCGGTCGGGTTCCTGTTCCTGTGCTTCGGGTGGGTCGGCCCGCTCATCGTGTACCTGACGGCCAAGCCCGAGCAGCCCTTCGTGCGGCACCACGCTGCCGAGGAGCTCAACTTCCAGCTCACGCTGGTGATCGCCTACGTGGTCAGCTTCGTGCTGATGTTCCTCTGCGTCGGGTTCATCACGTTCGTGGTCGTGTGGATCATGAACCTGGTGTTCCCGATCCTCGCCGCGGTCGCGGCGAACCGCGGCGAGTGGTACCGCTACCCGATCAACATCCGGATGGTGTCGGGCGCCGTCGGCTGACGGTGAGACTCCGGACGGTCAGGATCCCCCACGTTCCGGGCGATGGCACTCCGGACGATCACGACGTGGCGTTGGCACGCTCGACCAGCTGTCGGGCGATCACCTTCAGGCACAACGTCTCGTCGGCACCCTCGAAGATCGACAGCACCCGGGCGTCGACCCAGAGACGGCTGACCGTGTACTCCTCGGCATAGCCCATGCCGCCGTGGATCTGCATCGCCTCGCGGGTCACCCACTCGGCTGCCTTGCAGACGTAGGCCTTGATGAGCGCGGCCTCCAGGCGTCCTTCTCCGGCAGCGGTCTGTCGGGCGACGTCGTACGCGAACTGGCGCGCACCCTGGATGGTCACGGCCATGCGGCCGAGCTTGGCCTGCGTGAGCTGGTAGTCGTGGATCGGTCGACCGAACACGTTGCGGTCGAGGGAGTACTGGCGCGCCTCCTCGAGAGAGGCCTGCATCACGCCGACGGCGCGGGCAGCGGTCTGGAGACGTCCGTTCTCGAACCCGGCCATCTGGTAGTAGAAGCCGCGGCCGAGTCCGTCCTCGCCTCCGATCAGCAGGTCGTCGCCGACGAACCAGTTCTCGAGAGCGACCTCGTAGGAGTGCATGCCGCGGTAGCCGATCGTGTCGATCGGCCGACCCTCCATTCGGCCACCGCCGTGCTCGTTGTCCTGGGTCTGGGTGAACCCGTGTCCGTCGCCGCGCTCCTTCGGGACGATGAACATCGACAGGCCGCGGTGGGTCTTCGAGCGGTCGGGATCGGTGCGGGCCAGCAGCATCAGCACGTCGGCCCGGGCGCCGAAGGTGCACCACGTCTTCACGCCGTTGATCAGCCAGCCGCCGTCGACTTGGGTGGCGGTCACCTTCACACCCGCGACGTCGGAGCCGTAGTCGGGCTCGGTGACGGCGACCGCGTTCATGACCTCGGCCGAGGCCAGACGGGGGAGCCAGGTCTGCTTCTGCTCCTCGGTACCGCCGGCTTCGAGCGCGCGGGCCAGGATCTCGGGCCGGGTGATGAGCGATCCGCCCGCGCCGAGCGAGCCGCGGGACAGCTCCTCGGTTGCGATGATCATGGCGATGTAGTCGGACTCGGTGCCGCTGGCGAACCCGCCGTAGTCCTCGGAGATCGACAGCCCGAACGCCCCCATCTCGGCGAGGCCGGTGATGATCTCCTCGGGGATGTCGTCGTTGTGGCGGTGGATGTGCTCTGCGATCGGGGCGATCTTGTCCTCGGCGAAGCGGCGGAACGTGTCCTGCACCATCTCGAAGTCGTCGACGAGGCCGCGGGGTCCGTCGACGTCAGCGAGCGATGCCAGGAAAGCGGGGGAGCGGTACGCGGCGGTGACGGCGCGGGTGCCGTCGAGCGCGTCGCCGCCCACGCCCCACTCGGCCTCGCGCCCGAACACCTTGGCGGCGACGTCTGCGAGCGCCTCGGCGGAGAACGCGCACGCGACGGCTGCCTCGACGTCACCGCGGGCGCCGTAGGACAGGAGGCTGCGTGACGCCATCACGGCCGCGGCCGCGTGGGCCACGTCGTAGGCGAGCACCTGGTTGTCGTCGATGCCGGCCTCGACGAGGCGGGCGATCCCGCTGTCGAGGACGCCCTGGGCGACGTCGAGAGCCGCTGCGACCGCGTCGAGGTCGGGGGTGGGGAGGTCTGCGCTCGTCATGCCGGCGAGGTTACCGGCGGGTAACGGAGCCTCTCCAAGTGGTCGCTCTCATTCGTCCGGGAGCCCGGTCGTTGCGGCCGGCTCGACGTGCGAGCCGTCGTGGAGTCGACGCCGGAGGTCCTCGAGCGGGAGAGGTGGTCCGAGAGCGAAGCCCTGGGCGATGTCGCACCCGAGCGCGCGGAGCCGCTCCACGGCTCTCCCGTCGGAGACGCCCTCGGCCGTGACGGCGAGACCGAGGTGGTGTCCGGTGTCGATGATCGAGCGGACGATGCGTTCGTCGCCATCCAGCAGGTCGGCCACGAACTGCGGGGCGATCTTCAACTCGTCGATCGGCAGGTCGCGCAGGATGGTGATCGACGACGACCCGCGCCCGAAGTCGTCGATGCTGAAGCGGACGCCCAGGGCATGGAGTCGTCGGATGACCTCGGTGCTCTGACGGGGATCGTCCATCAGCTGGCCCTCCGTCAGCTCCAACCACAGGGTGCCGGAGGGGATCGGTGCCGACACGGTGAGCTCGCAGAGCCACTCCACCCACGACGGGTCATAGAGGTTCCGCGTCGAGAGGTTGATGCTGGTGCTCCGCACCCCGTAGCCGGCCAACACGTCGAGGGCGCCGAAGGCCTCCATCGTCACGGCCTGGGTGAGGGAGCGGATGGCGCCGGAGAGCTCGGCCAGCTCGATGAAGTCCGCCGGGTCCAGCAGGCCGTGGAGCGGATGGCGCCACCGTGCGAGGGCCTCGACGCCGACGGGGGTCATCGACCGCAGATCGAACCTGGGCTGGAAGTGGACCTCGACGTCGGCGGAGAGGTCGCCGTCGCGCAGCTCCGCGAGCAGGTCCAGCCTGCGCATCGCGCCCAGCTCGTGGCGGGGGGAGAAGACGACGTGCCCGCAGCCGCTCTGCTTGGCCTCGTACATCGCCCCGTCGGCACGTCGCATGAGGGTCTCCGCGTCGGCGCCGTGCTCAGGCGCGACCGCGATGCCGACGCTCGCCCCGATCTGCAACCGGTACTGGCCGACCTGTACGGGCTCGCGGGCGAGCTCGGTGAGCCGGCGGGCGACGTTCTGGGCGCCGGCGACGTCGGCGTCGGTCGTGAGTAGGACGGCGAACTCGTCCCCTCCGAGCCGTGCGATCGTGTCGCAGTCCCGGAGCCTGGTCGACATCCGGTCGGCCAGCTCGCGGAGAAGAGCGTCGCCGTACTCGTGTCCGAGCGCGTCGTTGACGTCCTTGAACTGGTCGAGGTCGACGATGAGCAGCCCGACCGGCGCTCCCGTCCGGTCGCCCTCGGCCAGAGCCTGTGTGAGGCGTTCGTGGAGCAGCGCCCGGTTGGCGAGCCCGGTGAGTGCGTCGTGGGTGGCCTGGTGGCGGAACGCCTCGGCGGTCCGCGCCCGCTTGGTCACGTCCTCGAGCGAGATGCCGACGCACCTGTCCGGGAGCGGCACCGCGTGGAACGCGAAGATCTCCTCGTTGCCCTCGATCTGCAGGAACGGTCGGTCGTGGGGAACCCCTTCGTGCACGACCCGGGCCATGTCCGAGAGGAAGCGCTCCGAGATGGAGATGAGGTCGACGATCCGACGCCCGATGGCACTCTCGTCGAGGTCCGCGATGGCGAGAGCGGCGGGGTTGGTGGCCTGGACAACGAAGCTCGAGCGGTCCTCGGGGTCTTCCATGTGCAGGACGAGGAGTGCGATCGGGATCCCCTCGATGAAGTCGGTGTAGCGGCGTGCGGATGCCTCGGCCTCCCATCGTGCGGTCTCGTCGACCAGGACACCCCGACGTCTCACGACCCGACCGGAGCCGTCGACGCTCACCTTGACGCGGTCCTGCACCCGCCGTACGTCTCCCCAGGCATCGGTCACCCGGAAGTGGACCTCCACGTCCTCGCCGCAGGACACCCGTCGTCGGCTCTCCTCGAACACCGCCAGATCGTCGGGGTGGATGCGACTGCGGAAGAACGTCGCGTCGCGGATCTGGGAGATGTCGAACCCGAGGACGCTCGTGGCGCGTTCGCTGACGTACTCGGGTGCGCCCGATGGACCCTGACCTTCCCAGACGGCGGCGTCGATCCCGTTTACCAGTCCGTCGTAGCGGTCGCGCTGTGCCCTCAGCGTCATCTCGAGCTGGCCGAAGATGATCGTCGAGAACAACGTGGTGACCGTCCATGCGATCAGGTAGACCTGCCACGACGGCGCGTCGGTCGTGTAGCCGATCAGGGCGAGGGCGACGCCCGTGGACACGGCGACCGGGATCGTCGCCCGTCGACCGAACCAGAAGACGTAGAGGCCGGCGCACGACACCAGCACGATCACTGCGACCCCGTACGCCTCGGGCACGGCGTACGCGACCACGCACGCGGTGATCGAGTCGCCCACGGCGACCATCGCCGGGACGCGGGCGCCCTGTTCGACCCGTCGTATCAGGACGAGGTTGCTGACGATCCCGATCAGGACCACCGTGGCGCCGATCTGGATGCGGTGCGACCCGAACAGCGGGATGAGCATGACCGCAGCCCCGATCACGAGAGCGGCCAGCACGCGCCAGCGGAGGATCTCGAGCTCGGAGATGCGCCGATCGTGCTCGGTCAGGCGGTCGACATCGGCACCTCGATCCTCGGGCGATGGACCTGTTGCTCCACCTCCGCTGTCCGATGTCGCGGTCATCGATCCCCTTCCTCTGCTCCCGGCCCGTCCGAGAGACCACGCCCGCATATCACGGAGAGCGAACGGTACATCACGTAGCGTGGTCTTTCGGCCGGTACCTGCTCTTCGGACGGAACCGGGCACGACTGTCGAGATCGGCTCCTCGTGGGCCTGCAATTGGTCCTTTCGGACCAGCCCGACGGCGCAGCGCCTCGGGCGTAGCGTTGCGCCCGTGACCGTGAACCCAGTCGCCGCAGGAGGCTTCTCCCAGGCCGCGGCCACGTACGCCCGGATCCGCCCCACCTACGCCCGGGGCGCCATCGGTGCCATGAAGGACATGTGCACCCCCGGGGGACTGGTCCTCGACGTCGCCGCGGGGACGGGGATCCTCACCGGCCAGCTCCGACGAGCGGGCATGGAGGTGCATGCGGTCGAGCCGCTCCCTGCCATGGTCGGTCAGCTGCGGATCGCGCTGCCGCACGTCCCGGTGGTGCTGGGCGTGGCGGAGGCCCTGCCGGTTGCGACCGGCACCGCCGACATGCTCAGCGTGGGCCAGGGGTTCCACTGGTTCGACGCCGACGCGGCTCTGCTCGAGGCCTGTCGCGTGCTGCGCCCCGGTGGTGTTCTCGCGCTCGTGTTCAACGCTCGGGACGATTCGACGCCCTGGGTCCACCACCTGACCCGACTCGTCGAGGACCGCACCGGCGGCCGCCCCTACGACGACCATCGTGAGCGGCCGTGGGACGAGGTCGTCGCTGCGGCCGGAGGGTTCACCGACCTCGACGAGCGACGATTCGACAACCCGGTGCCGACGACGATCGCCGGCGTCGTGGAGCGGCTCCGGTCCACGAGCTTCGTCGCAGCGATGGGCGGCGCCGAACGTGACGCCCTTCTCGCCGATGCGCGACGGTTCCTCGACGGCGAACCGGGGCTCTCCGGCGACTTCGACTACCCGCACGAGACGGTGCTCTACACGTGCCGACGTCGCCCGACGCCGACCTGATGGTCCAGAGGTTCGAGCCGGTGGCCGCCAGGGGGTGGGACATCCGTCACACCTGGGGCCGGGCGCGTTCGCGTCCCGTACTGTTCTCCTGTCCGGACGGAGAGGCGGTCGATCCAACGGGACAGGGGGCCAGTTCTGAACGTCACGTTCTACGGTGTCCGGGGATCCACCCCGTGTGCCAGCGATGACTTGGCGCGCTACGGCGGCAACACCGCATGTGTCGTGCTGGACGAGCGAGGACAGGCGCCGATCGTCCTCGACCTCGGCACCGGTCTCCGCTTCTTCGGCCTCGACTGGGCGCGGCGCAACGGACACTCGGACTTCCGGGCGACGGCCCTGCTCACACACCTGCACTGGGACCACGTCCAGGGCATCCCGTTCTTCGCCCCGATCCTCAGCGAGGGGTCCTGCATCGACGTCCACGGACCGGTGCAGGACGGCGGTTCGCTCGAGGACGTGGTCCGCACCTTCCTCGCCCCGCCGTACTTCCCCGTGGGCATCGACTCGCTCCCGGGACGCATCGACTTCCATGAGACGACCGCCGGCGAGTTCCGGGTCGGTGAGGCGGTCGTGCGGGCGGGTTGGGTGCCGCACTGCGGACCGACGCTCGGCTACAGGGTCACCATGGGCGGCCGCTCCGTCGCGTACCTGAGCGACCACCAGCAGCCTGGAGTCGGATCCACCGAGGTCGACCCGGGCGTGCTCGACCTGTGCCGGGACGTCGACCTCCTGATCCACGACGCCCAGTACGACCTCGATGAGTTCGCGGCACGTGTCGACTGGGGTCACTGCACCACCGACTACGCCGTCGAGGTCGGCATCCAGTCCGGCGCTCGGACGCTGGTGCTGTTCCACCACGACCCCTCCCACACCGACGACCGGGTCGATCAACTCCTGGAACGGGCCGTGGAGCAGTCCACCGAGAGATCGGGGCCCGAGGTGGTCGCAGCCCACGAGGGGCTCACGATCGCTCTGGCGGCGAGGCGGGAGTCCGACGCAGCCGACCTCCGGGTCCGCGCCGATGCCGCGGCGTCGGCCGAGGCGCTCGTGGGCCGGTAGGTTCTCCGGTCGTGACAGGAGAATCGACCACGACCGACGCAGCCGGGGACACCCCGATCGAGATCGACCCGATGCTCTACCGGCAGGTGCTCGGTCACTTCCCGACCGGGGTGACGGTCATCTCCTCCCAGGTGGAGGGACGGCCGATCGGACTCGCGATCGGGTCGTTCTTCTCGGTCTCGCTCGACCCGCCCCTCGTCGGGTTCTGCGTGGCGCGGACGTCGTCGACGTGGCCGTCGATCGCCGAGACCGGCGTGTTCGGGGTGAGCGTGCTCGCGGAGGACCAGCACGAGACCTCGGGCCGGTTCGCGTCGAAGGGGGAGGACAAGTTCGAGGGGATCTCCTGGGACCCGTCGCCGATCACCAGGTCGCCGCTGATCCACGGAGCGGTCGCCCACATCGACTGCGAGCTCTACGAGACCCACGAGGGCGGTGACCACCTGATCGTCGAGGGACTCGTCAGGTCGTTGCAGGTCCACCGTGACGACGTCGGTCCGCTGTTGTTCTTCAAGGGCGGCTACGGACGCCACACCCGGCTCTGACGGGCGCGCCCGGGACCGGACGACAGGAGCACCGTTGCCGATCTATGCCCTCGGAGAGCAGGAACCCGAGATCGACCCGAGCGCGTACGTGCACCCGGACGCAGTGGTCATCGGCTCGGTGGTGATCGGTGCGGAGTCGTCCGTGTGGCCGTGCGCTGTGCTCCGGGGCGATGACGGCTTCATCTTCATCGGCCGGCGGTGCTCGGTGCAGGACGGCGCCGTGCTGCACACAACAGCGATCTGGCCGACGACGGTCGGCGACGAGGTGACGATCGGCCATCTCGCCCACCTCGAAGGCTGCACCGTCGAGGACAGGGCCCTGATCGGCGTCGGTTCCAAGGTCCTGCACAACGCCGTGATCGGCCGCGAGGCGATCGTGGGTGGAGGCGCCTTCGTCGGCAACAACAAGGTCGTGCCGCCGCTCGCGATGGCGCTCGGGGTCCCCGCGACGATCCGGGAGGACGCGGTGACCCCCGGCCACTTCGACAGGGGGATCGAGTCGTACGTCGCGCGCCGCGACCGCTATCGGGGCCGCCTCCGTCGCCTGGACTGAATCCGCCCGCCATTCGCGCCTGCCGACCGGGGCAGGTGGAACTCCTACTTCCACGAACGTGCCGGAAGCTGCCACACTGGTGGCCGGAGGATCATGCGACGACACATCACATCTCTGGTTCCCGCCGTTGCCGCGGTGCTCATCGCCTTCGGTGCGGTCGCCTCGCCGGCGTCCGCTGCTCCAGATGATGGATGCGCCGGCGACCGGGTGACGGCGTCGATGTCGACGGCGACGGCCGACGGACCCAAGTGGTCCGTGACCGGAGCGTGCGTCGATGCACGTGACTACTTCGTCGGGACCTTCGAGGGCCACGTGTTCGCGATCGGCATCTCGAACGTCACCTACGACGACGGTCACTCCGGCCGCCTCGCTTTCCTGTCGGTGCGGCTCGGTCCCGCTCAGACCGTGACGGTCGTGGGCATGGAGGATCCCGGAACGGGTGAGCTCCGCTTCGCCGGAACGGTGCGGCAGTCGGCGATCGGCGAGACCGGAGCAGCCGTCTCGGGTGCGGGGGTCTCTTTCCCACCTCTCGGGGCGGCGACGGTGGCTCTTGACTTCTCGGACACCCCGGCACCCTGGCCGGACTGGGCGGCGTCGGCCCCCGGTCAGTCGACGACCACGACGCTGCCCGCGTCGACCGACCCTCTCGAGACCCCTCCCGCCGGAAGCACCGCCGACGATCCGGCCGTCACGGCGACCGACGTCCCTGCCACGAGCATCCCGTCCATGTCGGACGCGCCCGACGGCGGCGTCCCGTCGGTTACCACGATGCCGGTGGTTCCGGGCATGGAGGCAGGACCGACGTCGGTCCCTGCCGGCTGAGCACCTCGAACCGCCCGTCGGGCGTCCCGTGGCGTCGACGCGACGGCGCCTCCCGAACGCCGGTCCCTACGCCGTGTTGGCGGCGAGCCAGTGGATCCAGCCGGAGGAGACGTCGAGGTTGCGCAGGACGGTGAAGGCCACCAGGACGGCGATGCCGGCGTAGAGGGCGGGCCGGGGCACGGCCGGAAGGCGGAACGGGCGGTTCCGGAGCGACTGCACCATCCACACGGCCCAGAGCACCGCCAGGACGGGCAGGACGACTGCGACCAGCACGTTGTGATCTGCCGCGGCGAACCAGTCCCCGCGCATCAGGGCGTTGGTCGCCCGTAGACCGCCGCAGAGCGGGCAGTCGATCCCGAACACGCTCTGCGACCAGCAGATCGGCGTACCCGAGTCACCCGGATCCGCCAGGAAGATCAGAGCCGACGCCGAGGCCAGCGCTGCGCCGGTGGCGAGCGGGGCGACCCAACGGGGCCGGTCCTCGGGATCCGCCCTCTCAGAGCGGCCGTCGACGGTGGGGGGGACCCAGACGTCGCCGCCTGCGGCGGCGTTGCGATCGCGCTCGGTCGTGGTCACGTGTCCCACCCTAGGGCGGCGGCGTGACCGACCGGTGCCGGCCTGTCGATCGGGCACCGGGGTTGTTACTATCCCGATAGGAGAAATTCGCCTGGGGGCTTCCCGGGCTGCCGAACTCGCACCTGCCCAAACCGCACGACGCTCACCGCAGAGGAGCCCAGATGTCGGTCGACCTCGACCTCTCCAAGTACTCGCTCGGCTGGAGCGACGAGGAGGACTACGTCTTCAAACCCAAGCGCGGGCTGGACGAGGCGATCGTGCGCGAGATGTCGTGGATGAAGGGCGAGCCGCAGTGGATGCTCGACTTCCGGCTCAAGTCGCTCCGGGCCTTCGAGCGGCGGCCGATGCCCAGCTGGGGCGGCGACATGTCGGAGATCTACTTCGACGACATCTACTACTACATCAAGCCCACCGAGGCTCAGGTCGACGAGTGGGACGAGCTGCCCGACGCCATCAAGCAGACCTACGAGAAGCTCGGGATCCCCGAGGCGGAGCGGAAGTACCTCGCCGGCGTCACGGCGCAGTACGAGAGCGAGGTGGTGTTCCACCGCAACCGCGAGGACCTCGAGCGCCAAGGCGTGATCTTCTGCGACATGGACACGGCGCTCCGTGAGCATCCGGAGATCGTCAAGCAGTACTTCGGCACCGTCATCCCCCGGAACGACAACAAGTTCGCCTCGCTGAACTCGTCGGTGTGGTCGGGAGGCTCGTTCATCTACGTCCCGCCGGGCGTCGAGGTGTCGATGCCGTTGCAGGCCTACTTCCGGATCAACGCCGAGAACATGGGCCAGTTCGAACGGACGTTGATCATCGCCGACAAGGGCTCCAAGGTGCACTACATCGAGGGCTGCTCGGCGCCGACCTACTCGTCGGACTCCCTGCACTCCGCGGTGGTCGAGATCATCGTGAAGGAGGCGGCGCGGGTCACCTACACGACGATCCAGAACTGGTCATCCAACGTGTTCAACCTGGTCACCAAGCGGGCACGGGTCGAGGCCGAGGGCCACATGGAGTGGATCGACGGCAACATCGGATCCCGTCTGACCATGAAGTACCCGGCCGTGGTCATGGTCGGGCCGAAGGCTTCCGGTGAGGTGCTCTCCGTGGCGTACGCCGGCGCCGGTCAGCACCAGGACACCGGGGCGAAGATGGTCCACGCCGCTCCCGAGACCACGTCGAAGATCGTGTCGAAGTCGATCTCGAAGGACGGCGGCAAGACCTCCTACCGGGGCCTCGTCCGCGTCGAGGACGACGCCCGGGGATGTCGCTCGCACGTCCAGTGCGACGCCCTGATCCTGGACCCCGATTCCATCTCCGACACCTATCCGTACATGGAGGTCGGTGCCCGCGACGCGGTGATCGGGCACGAGGCGACGGTGTCTAAGGTCGCCGACGAGCAGCTCTTCTACCTGATGAGCCGCGGCCTCACCGAGGAGCAGGCCATGTCGATGGTGGTCAACGGCTTCATCGAGCCGGTCACCCGGACGCTCCCCATGGAGTACGCGATCGAGTGGTCGCGTCTGATCGAGCTGCAGATGGAAGGCAGCGTGGGCTGAGCCCGCGGGCAATCCTGGTTCAGGTGAACGTCGCCGATCTCGAGTCGATGATCCGGAAGCCTCCGGCGCCGTCGGCGGTCGCCTCGGCGGCGGCCGTCTCGGCGTCTGCCAGCAGCTGATCCGGCGCCGTCCTCCCGTCGCCGACTGCGATCCCGATGACCATGTCGACGCGAATGCTGTCGTTGCCCACCTGGACGTCCTCCACGACCGAGGCCAGCAGTCGGTAGGCGACCCCAGCGGCGTCCTGGGTGTCGCCGAGGTCCTCGGCGATGACCGTGAACACGGTGGGTGTGGTGCGGGTGACGGTGTCGGCGGTCCGCAGCCTCTGTGCGAGTCGTTCGGCCACGGCGCCCATCGCTGAGCGCGTGACCTCCGGACCGTGGACCGCCTCCACGGCGGTGATGTCGGTGATCCGGCACCGGAGGACTGCGAAGGGTGCGTCGTGCGTCGCCGACCGGCGGACGGCGGAGCCGACGAGGACGGGGAGCGCCCGCTGGTTGGGGAGGCCGGTCTGCTCGTCTGCCAGGACCTCCTGGGCCCGTTGGACCGACTCACGCCGGCGACGCCGTCTGGCTCGACGTTCCTCTGTCAGGTCGTGGGCGATCGCGACGACGCGGTCGACCCGACCGTCACGGCTGATGAGCCCACCGAGGGTGAGTGCGAGCGTTCGCACCCGGCCGTCGGCCCCGGTGACGCGGAGCTCCTCGTGTTCGATGTCCGAGACCGCTCCGACGACGCGGACCAGCTTCGAGAGCACCTCGGCCTGATCGCGTCCCGGGCACAGCGCGAGCAGGTGCAGGCCGAGGATCTCGCTGTGGGCTCGTCCGCAGAGGCGGGCGAACGCGGGGTTCAGGCCGATGATCTGCCCCTCGCCGTCGAGGGTCGCGCACGGTACCGACGCCGCGTCGAGGATCCGTCGCATCGAGTCGAGCTCGATGGCACCGGAGGCCGGTGCGGAGTCCCCGGCCGCGGGTGGGTCCGGCGTGGTTCCGTTCGCGTCTGATGGACCCGGCTCGGATGCGGCCATGTCCTCCTGTCGGCCGTCCGGCGCTCGACGTTGAGGAATCATCGCTGGGGCCGCCGTCGCTGCCGGTGCCTCGTGGAACGGCATCGGCCCTGACACACTGTGACGATGCCCATGCAGGAGAGCTGCAAGTTCTTCGAGAGCCGTTCGTACCCCAACGGCGAGACGGTGAGGAAGTGCGACCTCGACCTGGCCCCGGAGGCGCCGTGGAGGTGTCCGGCTGACTGCAAGGCGTTCACGCCGCGCCTGGCGGACGTGAACTGGGCGCACGGGTCGTTGATCGTCTCGCCGACGCCCAGCGAGCCGGCGAGCGTCGGCGTCGACCCGTCCATCGGGGCGCTGCTCGACGAGGCGGAGGACATCGTCAACTCGGCTGTTCCGCGTGTGCGTGCAGAGGTCGAGGCCGAGCGGTCGACCTCGGGTGGGCGAGGCGCGGTTGACGGCGGTCCGAGCGGGTGGAAGCGGCTCTTCCGTCGTCGCCGATGACCCGGCCGGTTCGTGGCCGCACGTGATGACCGCGGTCGTGGCTCCCGTCACGGCTGGGAATAGCACTACGCACATAGTGTAAATTGCCGTTGTGGCTCCCCGAACCGAGACCGACGGCTCCGCATCAGACCAGGACGTTCGCTCGCGCTCGACGCCGGGCTTCGTCGCGGAGGATCTGCCCGGCCCCGACTGGCTCCGCAGCCGTCGTGCGGCGGCCCTCGCCCGCTCCGGGCACCTGCCCCTCCCGACGGGCGAGGCCGAGGAGTGGCGTTACAGCCGCATCGCCGAGCTCGACGTCTCCCGGTTCGCTGCGGCGCCGGCGGTGTCGCCCGGAGCCGTCCCGGAGTCCGTCCGTTCCACGCTCTCCGGCCTCGGTCCGACCTCGGGCGTCGTCGTGGCGGTGGACGGACGCGTCGTGGACGTGCGGTTCGATGCTGACCGCTGTGCCGGTGCCGGTGTCGGTGCCGGTGGTGGGTCCGACGGTGGGTCCGGGAGTGCGCTCGGGGTCCGCTTCGGATCCGCTCTCGACGACGCGAACCGGGCCGAGGGACTGCTCGGACGTGCCGCCGAGCACCCGACGGACCTGTTCGCCGCGTGGAACGACGCCCTGACCGCCGAGCCCATCGTGCTCGACGTCCCGGCCGGGGTCGTGCTCGAGCATCCCTTCGTCGTCGTGAACCACGCCGCATGCGGATCTGTTGCGACGTTCCCGCGCCTCGTGGTCCGACTCGGTGTCGGCGCCACGGCGTCGGTGATCGAGATCCACTCATCGGACGACGTCGGAGCCCTGGTGGTCCCGGTCACCGAGCTCGTCGTGGGTGAGGGTGCAGGACTCCGTCATGCCGTGCTCCAGGACATGGGTCCGAGTGTCTGGCAGATCGCATCGCTTGCCGCCACCGTCGACGCGAAGGCCACCCTCGACGTGGGTGCCGCCGCGCTCGGCGGTGACTACGCACGGTTGCGGATGGACTGCCACCTGACGGGACGGGGAGCGACCGGGAACCTCTCGAGCGTGTACCTGGGCGACCGGGACCAGATGCTCGACCTGCGCACGTTCCAGGTTCACGAGGCGCCCGACACGACCTCGAACTTGCTCTTCAAGGGCGGGGTGGCCGGCACGTCGCACTCGGTGTACACCGGCCTGATCCGCATCGCTCCGGGCGCCCGCGGCTCGAACGCCTTCCAGACGAACCGCAACCTCAAGCTCTCCGACGGCGCGTGGGCGGAGTCGGTGCCGAACCTCGAGATCCAGAACAACGACGTCCACTGCTCTCACGCATCGACGGTCGGTCCAGTGGACTCGGACCAGCGCTTCTACCTCGAGTCCCGCGGTGTGCCCACCAGCGTCGCCGAGCGTCTGGTCGTCGGCGGGTTCTTCGACGAGGTCCTCGACGACTTCGCGGTTCCAGCGGTGGTCGACGTCGTCCGCGACCGTCTCGACGCGACGTTGGACCTGGCGTTGGGAAGGGCGGCGACGTCGTGACCTCCTCCGTGGACACAGTCGACGTGGGCCCGCTCGACGACCTCGACGATCTCGAGGGTTCCCGGGTAGTCGTCGGTGACCGAGCGATCTCGCTCGTCCGCATCGGCGATGACGTCTACGCGATCGGCGACACGTGCAGCCACCAGGAGGTGTCGCTCTCGGGTGGGATCGTCGACTCCGACGACCGCACGATCGAGTGCTGCAAGCACGGCAGCGCCTTCGACCTGGAGACCGGTGCGGCTCTCTCGCTGCCGGCGACCCGGCCGGTACCCACCTACTCGGTCAGGGTGGTGGACGGTCGTGTGCTCCTTGACGTGGAGCACCCGGATTCAGGCAGAGATGCAGGGGATCCGCCTGCCGGAGGACGAGAAGTCGAGGAGATGTCGTCGTGAGCGAGTTGAGGATCGAGGACCTGCACGCCGAGGTCGAGGGTCGTGAGATCCTCCGCGGCGTCACCCTGAGCGTGCGCTCCGGTGAGGTCCACGCCGTCATGGGTCCGAACGGCTCCGGCAAGTCGACCCTGTCGCACGTCCTGATGGGACGCCCGGGCTACACGGTGACGGGCGGATCGGTGACGCTCGACGGCACCGACCTGCTGGCCCTGCCGACGTGGGAACGCGCCCAGGCCGGCCTGTACCTGGCGATGCAGTACCCGACCGAGGTCCCAGGGGTCAGGGTGACCGAGGTGCTCCAGGAGGCGTTCGCGGCTGCGGGCCGTGACCCGTCGCTGGTGCCCGGACTGCTCGCAGGCGAAGCGGAGCGGATCGACTTCGATCCGGCCATGTTCGAGCGCGCGCTCAACGTCGACCTGTCGGGCGGTGAGAAGAAGCGCAACGACACGCTCCAGCTCGCGGTGCTCCAGCCGAGGATCGCGATCCTCGACGAGCTCGACTCCGGTCTCGACGTGGACGCCCTCAGGGCCGTGTCCCGGCGCGTCGAGGCCGCGACCAAGGGCGACCTCGACAGCGGCGACCCGCTCGGTGTGCTGGCGATCACGCACTACTCGAGACTGCTCGAAGAGCTGCATCCCGACGTCGTGCACATCTTCGCCGGCGGTCGAATCCTGGAGTCCGGCGGGCCCGAGCTGGCCGACCGCCTGGAGGAGTCGGGGTACGCAGCCTGGGTCGAGGACCTCGACCACGTCGACGACGCGCCTCTGGTACCGGCCCGACCGGTCGTCGACGATCCGTTCTTCGAGCCCTGAGACCGGCGCGCCGGTCCTGCGGGACCGAGCCGGGTCCAGTGGATCGGCGGTCCGTGGAGCTCGAACGGACGACCGTCAGTCGATCACGGCTCGGAAGGCTCGCAGCTCCCGTTCGGGGTCGGTCCCCATCGGCCCGTACACGAACTCCGTGACGCCGGCCGCGGCCGTCCCGGCCATCCGGGACCGGAGGTCGTCGATCGACGCCGTCCACGTCGTGGTCGCGATCAGCTCCGGGGTCACTGCCGCGGCATCTCGGTCCGTCATGGAGACGAAGTGCTGCTCGTGGGTGTGCAGGTGCCGTTCCGCCTCGGGGAACTCCTCGATCGCCGAGCGCCAGATCGGTCCACCTTCGAAGCCGTCGAGCAGATCTGCGCCCGCCTCGTACATGCCGTGGAACACCACGGCCGCTCCCGCTCCGGCCGCATCCAGGACCCGGGCCGAGCCGATCTCCTCACCATCGTCCAGCACGGTCCCGTAGCCGAAGAGGCTGCAACGGTCCCAGCCCTCCTGCGGACCGAAGATCGAGATCACCCCGTCCGCCCCGACGTCGCCGGCCACAGCGAGCCCCTTGGGGCCGTTCGCTCCGACGATCACCTCGACGCCGACCGGCCGGTCCGCTACCCAGCCATCAGGGTGGATCATCCGACACGGTGACCCGTCGATCTCGACGGTCTCGCCGCGCAGCAGTCCGATGAACTGATGGAGGTACCGCTCCGTGGCGGCCCACGTCATCGGCTGCTGTCCCAGCACGAACCGGCCGGTGAAACCGGTGCCGACGGCGACAGCGACCCTGCCGGGCGCCAGTCGCGCCAGCTCGGCTGTGGCGGCCGCGTTGACCATCGGGTGGCGGAGCGACGGCACGAGCACTCCTGGGCCGAGGCCGATCGTCGACGTCGCTTCGGCACACCGCGCGAGTGCCATCCAGACGTCGCCGTAGAGGGCGGGGGAGTCGAACAACCAGGCTCTGCGGTATCCGAGCTGCTCGGCCAGCACGACCAGCTCGACGACGTCGGGACGGGGCGGGAACGCGCAGCTCAGCTCGATGTCGGGGGAACCCATGCCGGGTGAACCTAGCGGCGTAGCCTCCGTCCATGGCCCGCCCCGCTCCACTGTCCGATGCCGAGGTGGCCGGGGCCCTCGCCGATCTGCCTGGTTGGGAGGTCCATGACGGGCGTCTGCACCGCGAACTCCGCTTCGCCGACTTCAGTCGGGCGTTCGGGTTCATGGCGGCGGTGGCGACGGTCGCGCAGGCCATGGACCACCACCCGGACTGGTCGAACTCCTACGCGACGGTCGTCATCGACCTGATGACCCACGACGCCGGTGGCATCACCGACCTCGATGTGGCGTTGGCGTCGACGGTGTCGGAGCTGGCAGCGGGTTTCGCCTCGAGCTGAGCGCTGTCGGTCGGGCGAACTCCGGCCGGCGTGGCGTCAGGCGGTGGTGGTCTCGGCCTCGTCGATCGCCTGGAGCAGCGTGTTCCAGCTGAGCGTGGCGCACTTGATCCGCACGGGGAACTTCACGACGCCCCGTAGGGCCTCGAGGTCCCCGAGGCGCAACTCGGCCGGATCCGGCGCCTCGGCGGGTTCGGCCCCGTCCAGCTCGTCCTCGTGGATCGACATCATGGACTTGAACGCCTTCGTGAGGTCCTTGACCTCGGTGACGGTCCGGCCTCCGATGGCGGCGGACATCATCGATGCGGAGGACTGCGAGATCGAACAGCCCTGACCTCCGATCCGCACGTCGGTCACGACGGCGTCGTCGCCCTTGGACGGGTCGTCGAGCTGGAGGTACACCACGATCTCGTCGCCGCAGAGAGGGTTGAACCCCTCGACCCGCGACGCCGGCGGTGACGGTAGCTCGCCGCGGTTGCGCGGGTTGCGGTAGTGGTCGAGGATGATCTCGCGGTAGAGGTCTTCGAGGCCTGACATCCGTCAGCCGTTCCCTTCGCCCGGCGCCTCGGCCGGTTGCTCGTGGTCTGTGGTGCTGGTGGTCATGGTGATCAGAAGTCGAAGAACCGGCCGGCGTCCTCGAGCGCATCACCCAAGGCGTCGATGTCGGTCTCGTCGTTGTACACGTACCACGATGCTCGCGCGGTGGCACCCACTCCGAGAACCCGCATGAGCGGTTTGGCGCAGTGGTGGCCGGGACGGACGCAGACGGCGTGCTGGTCGAGCACCTGGGACAGGTCGTGCGGATGGATGCCCTTGAACGCGAAACTCATCACGCCACCCCGGTCCGCCGCCTCGCCGGGCCCGTAGATGGTGATGTCGTCACCGAAGCGACCGGTCAGGGTCCGCAGCGCGTAGGCCGTGAGCTCGACCTCGTGGGCCCGCACCCGTTCCATGCCCAGCTCGGACAAGTAGTCCACCGCGGCGCCCAGACCCACGATCTCGGCGATCGGGGGCGTGCCCGCTTCGAACTTGTGGGGCACCTCTGCGGGGGTGAACCCATCGAGGGTGACGTCGAGGATCATCCCGCCGCCGCCGAGGAACGGGGGCATCTCCTCGAGCAGCTCAGATCGCGCCCAGAGCACGCCGACGCCGGTGGGTCCGAGCATCTTGTGTCCGCTGAACGCGAGGAAGTCCGCTCCGAGGCCGGTCACGTCGGTCGGGACGTGTGGCACGTACTGACAGGCGTCGATGCACGCGAGCGCTCCGGCCGCGTGGGCGGCGTCGGTCAGCCGGCGGACCGGGGTGATGGTGCCCACGACGTTGGACATCGCCGACAGCGCCAGCAGCTTCGCCCCGTCGAGCAGCCGGTCGAGGTCGGTGAGGTCGAGATGTCCGTCGTCGGTGAGGGGTATCCAGCGCAGCTCGACGCCGCGGGATGCCGCGAGCTGCTGCCAGGGGACGATGTTGGCATGGTGCTCGAGCTGGGTCAGCACCACGGCGTCGCCGGGACCGAGGTTGGACTCGCCCCACGACCGGGCGACGAGGTTGAGCGACTCGGTCGCGTTCTTCGTGAACACGATCTCGGATGCCGAGGTGGATCCGATGAACGCCGCCACCCGCGATCGGGCCGACTCCATGGCGTTCGTCGCCGCCTCGGCGAGGTGGTAGGCGGCGCGGTGGACGTTGGCGTGGGTCGTCTCGTAGTACTCGTCCATCGCTGCCAGGACCGGAGCGGGCTTCTGCGACGATGCGGCGGAGTCGAGGAACACCAGGCGACGGCCGTGGACCTCCTGCGACAGGATGGGGAAGTCGGCCGCGATCGCGGCACCGTCGATCTGGTCCACGTCGGATCGCCCTGCCACGGTGCTCATGATGCTCCGACGCGCTCCCGGTAGGCATCGAAACCCTCGCGTTCGAGTCGCACCGCCAGCTCCGGTCCACCGGAGTCGACGATGCGGCCGTCGACGAGGATGTGCACGACGTCGGGGGTGAGGTGGTCGAGCAGTCGCTGGTAGTGCGTGATCACCAGCACGCCCAGCTCGGGTCGGTCCTTTCGCACCTCGTTCACGCCGTTGGCCACGACGCGGAGGGCGTCGATGTCGAGGCCGGAGTCGGTCTCGTCGAGGATGGCGAGCTCGGGCTCGAGGATGGCCATCTGGAGGATCTCGTTGCGCTTCTTCTCGCCACCGGAGAAGCCCTCGTTGAGGTAGCGGTCGGCGAAGGTCGGGTCCATGTCGAGTCGCTGCATCCACTCCATGATCGCGACCCGGATCTCGAGCACCGACAGGTCGATGCCCTTGCGTTCGGACAGGGCCTGGCGCAGGAACTGCCTGACCGAGACGCCGGCGACCTCCTGCGGGTACTGGAACGCGAGGAACATGCCGCTGCGGCCGCGGACGTCCGTCGGCCAGTCGGTGATGTCGTCGCCCTTGAAGCGGACCGACCCGCCGGTCACCGTGTACTCGGGTGATCCCATGAGCGTGCTGGCGAGGGTGGACTTGCCCGAGCCGTTCGGACCCATGAGGGCGTGCACCTCACCCGGACCCACCTTGAGCGACACGCCCTGGAGGATCTCGTTCCCAGGGTTCTCGGCGGGAGCGGCCCGCAGCTCGTCGATCTCGAACAGCACCTCGGACATGCCGGTAGTCTATTTCCACTGTCCGCGTAGTGGAAATATGCAACGGGTGGGTCGAGGGCATCGCTCCCGATCGAGTCTGCAACGATGGTCGATCCCATGCCCGTGACCTTCCTGGCCCACCAGGCTCCCGTCCTGCCGCTCAAGCGATGGCGACCGGACCTCGACGGCGTCGCGATGGTGGCCGGTACGATCACTCCCGATCTGGCCCGTACGATCCCGCCCCGCTTCGCCCTGATCTACGACGGCTATCCCGTCTGGTGGGACGGTCATGCCCCAGTGCAGGCGCTCACCGGTGGTGTCGTCGTGGCGTTGCTCCTCACGTGGAGTGCCAGGCGCCTGGTGCTGCCGAGGCTCGGCGGCTACCTCCCCGATCTCGGCCAGTTCCACCTCCGGGACCTGCGGCTGCTCGGACGGAACCGCCATCCGTGGTGGATGGTCGTGCTCGGCATCGTGATCGGCACGCTCACCCACCTCGTGCTCGACCTGTTCACGCACACCGACCGTGGGATCGTCCTGCCGGGACTCGACGTGCACCTCTTCGACCTGGGGTCGCGCTCAGTGCGGGTGGCGACGGTCGTCCAGGTGCTCGCGTCCGTCGGGTTGTCGGTCTTCGCCGTCTGGGAGATGTTCGACATCGGTCGCCGCCGGCTCTTCAGCCAGTGGAGCGGTGTCGTTCCGGGCAGCGCTGAGACCATGGGCTCGACGTCGGCCGTCCGGGTCGCGGTCGTGGCCGCAGCGATCCTGAGCGGCCTAGTGGGGATGTCGAGGATGCAGGGCGGCCCGATCGCCGCCTTCCTGACGGCAGCCGTCGTGGGTTGGCTCGCTCTGTGCGTCATAGCGGCGTTCGTCCGGCCGGATCGCTCGCCTGGTTGACCGCGACCCTCGACCCCTCCTGAACTCGGGTCGTCTCGCCCCGCATGTCGGCGCGAGACGACCCGAGTTCAGGGGTGTCCGTCCTCAGAAGCCCCGGTCGACCCATTCCTGGAGATGGGGGGACTCGGTGCCGATCGTCGTGTCGTCGCCGTGGCCGGGCAACACGATCGTGTCGGCGGACAGAGGGCCGAACAACCGGTCCTCGAGCGACCGGATGATCGTCGGGAAGTCACCGCCCTCGAAGCTCGTCGCTCCAGGCCCGCCCGGGAACAGGGTGTCTCCGCTGAACAGGACCGGCTTGCCCTCGATCAGGAAGCAGATCGAGCCGGGGGTGTGCCCGGGCGTGTGGATCGTGCGCAGCCGGAGGTCGCCCACGGCGATCACCTCGTCGTCGTCGATGATCTCGTCGTAGCTCGGCAGCATCCCGGCGTCCTGGGTCGTGACCGACACGGAGTAGCCGGCGTCGCGCATCTCGGGGATCGCCTGCACGTGGTCCCAGTGCCCGTGGGTCTCGACGACCCTGCGGACGCCGAGCGCCCTGGCCAACTCGAGCAGGCGCTCGTGCTCGTTCGCTGCGTCGACCAGGACGGCGTCGCCCGTGTGCCGACAGCGGAGCACGAACACGTTGTTGTCCATCGGTCCGACCACGACCTTGTGGATCTCGAAGTCGGTGTCCGACAGGTGCAGCGTGTTCCCGGAAGCGCTCATGACCGCAGTCTCGCGCCCTGGATCCCGGTCGTGTCGCCCCGCTCAGACCCCGGACGGGCCGTCTGATGCGTCGGTGGAGGTGCTGATCACGTCGAAGCCGAGGGAGAGCGCGACGGGGATCTGCGTCGGATCGAAGGTCACGTAGGTGACCGGCCGTGGTAGTCGGTCCGCCGCAGCCAGGTGGATCGCGTCGACCGTCCGGACCGGCTGAGCTCGTCCGAGCTCGGCAGCCCGGTCGAGGCAGATCTGGTCGACTGGCACCACGTTGATGCGTTCCCAGTCGTCCCGCATGGCGCGGCGGAGCTCGTCGGTGCGGCCCGGATCGTCGTCCAGGCGGTCGACGAGCATCAGCGCTTCGGTCAGAGCCAGTGCGCTCGCGCACCAGTCGTGATCGGCATCCATCGCGGCGAGCACCGTCGAGCGTGTCGGTCCTTCGAGGAACCGTGACAGCAGCGCGGTCGTATCGAGCGCGATCGTCACGGAACGGAACCGGTCGGGCCGAGACCGTGAGCGTCGTGCCGGCCCGGTGACAGGAGCGCCTGGATGCGGATCGGCGTTCTGCTCACCGGCCGCGAACCTCGCGCACGAGCTGGTCGATCCTCGTTCCCGCCCAGAGCGGGAGTGACAGCGGAGGTGGGGGACGGTCGTCGCGACGCGCTGGAACGATCCTGCCCTGGGCGGCGAGGTCGGCCAGCGAGATCGATCCGGGGGACGCTTCGATGGGGCCGAGTTGCGCGACAGCCCGACCGTCGACCGTGATGAGGAGACGGTGGCCGTCGCCGGCACGGCGCACCTGGGACGCCACGTCGGCTCGCAGGTCGCGGATGCCGATTCGCTCCATGTGCGAACCCTAGAGGCGCCGAGGTCGGACACACGGACCTCGGAGGTCGGTGGACTGCGTGGTCGGGTCGGAGGGGTTCTCGGAAGTGGCCGGTATACTCGAACCTTCCGATCCGGGAGAGTTGACGACGTGGCGAACATCAGGAAGACAGGACCGACGACCGGCGACGATGCGGCCGACGACGATGTGGCAGACGACGCGCCGCCGCGTGGTCGATCCGCCGGCTCGACGCCGTCGGCTCCGGCCGCGGAGAGGCCGGCCGGTCGTGTCACAGCACGACCCAGGGCCACCGATGCCGATGTCAACACCGACGCTGCCTCGCGTGACCGCTCATCCAGCTCCACCCGGTCGCGGCCCGAGCCCGCGACCGCCGACGCTGCGACCGCCGACGCTCCGGCGTCGCGTGACCGGTCCGTCGGCCCGACGGCGTCGCGGTCGGAGCCCGCGACCACGAGCGACCGAGCTGCGAACGAACCCGCCGCGGATCGAGCGGCGTCGACCCGGCCGGTGGGGCTCCTCGGCGCCATGTGGCGCTTCAAGGGGATGTGCGTGCTCATCGTGGTGGTGTGCACGGCTCTCAGCGCTCTGCTCGGCTACCTGTTGGCTCCGCAGCCGACGGCGTCCGCGACGATCGCCCTCCGGACCCCGGGGCAGGACAACGTCCTGCTGCCAGGCGTGTCCGGCGATGCCGCCCTGTCCCGCTACACGGCGCAGCGGGCCCGGTTCGTCACCAGCGACGCGGTGCTCGGCAACGTGGCCGACTCCATCGGCGCGAGCGACCTCAACGCTCTCCGCGAGCGCCTGGAGGTCCAACCGTCGACCGACTCCAACATCATCACGATCATCGCGTCCGGGGCGACTGGCAACGAAGCGGTCAAGCTCGCGGGTCAGGTCGCCAGGGCCTACGGCGAGGAGACGGCGAAGCAGGTCGACGAACTGACCGACGCCGCGCTCGACTCCATCGAGGAGTCTGCTGACCGGGTGCGTGCGACGATCACCTCCAACAACATCGCGGTCAACGACGCCGCAGCGTCCACGTTGGGTCAGCTCCAACAGCGTGCTTCGAGCATCCGGACCACCAGCGCCGTGCTCGATGACGGGGTCGAGTTCGTCGTGAAGCCCGACGAGGACGCGGTGCAGTCGAACGACTTCCCGCTCAAGGAGGCCGGTCTCGGATTCGTCCTCGGTCTCGTCATCGCCGGGACGGTGGCGTACCTGCGTGCCGACAGCGAGGCGGCCGCACGCAGAGCGGACTGACGTGCCATGAGGATCGCTCTCGTAGGCACTCGAGGCGTCCCGGCACGCTACGGGGGTTTCGAGACCTGCATCGAAGAGGTGGGTCGGCGGCTCGCCGCTGCCGGTCACACGGTCGTCGTCTACTGCCGTCGGGCCGACGGCGACCGGGACCCGTTGCCGGACGAGTACCTCGGGATGCAGCTGGTGCACCTCCCCGCGGCCCGTCTCCGCGCAGCAGAGACGCTGACCCATGCCGCCGCGTCGGTCGCTCACCTGATGCTGCATCCGGTGGATGCCGTCGTGCTCTTCAACGCCGCCAACTCCCCGCTGCTGCCCGCTCTGAGGGCGAGACGCCTACCGGTCGCGACCCACGTCGACGGCCTGGAGTGGAAGCGCGCCAAGTGGGGTCCGACGGGCAAGCGGTACTACCGGGCGGCCGAGATGCTGGCCGTGCGCTGGTCCGACGCTCTCATCGCGGACGCGGCGGGCATCCGTGACTACTACGACGAGGAGTTCGGCGCACCGACTGAGCTGATCGTCTACGGCGCCCCCATCGTGACGGCGGACCGCCCGGAGCTGCTCGAGAAGATCGACCAGGTCCAGCTCACCCCCGGTGGGTACCACCTGCTCGTCACCCGCTTCGAGCCCGAGAACCACGTGGCCGAGGCCGTCGAGGGCTACGTGAGCAGCGAGGCGAAGCTCCCGCTGGTCGTCATCGGTTCATCGCCGTACGCGGACGACTACACCGCGAGGGTGCATTCGCTCGGCGACGAGCGAGTCCACTTCCTCGGAGCGATCTGGGACCAGGACCTGCTCGATCAGATCTACGCCTGTTCTCTCACCTACCAGCACGGTCACTCCGTCGGTGGAACCAACCCGTCGCTGCTCCGGGCGATCGGAGCAGGCACCGCGACGAACGCGTTCGACGTCTCGTTCAACCGTGAGGTGGTGGGCCCGTCCGGCCGGTTCTGGTCGACTCCGTCGGAGCTCGCCGAGTTGTTCGAGCTGGCCGAGTCCGACCCCGAAGGGACGGCCGAGCGGGCGCAACAGGCCCTCGAACGCGTCGCGTTCTACAACTGGGACGACGTCGCGTCCGACTACGAGTCGCTGTGCGAGCGGCTGGCAGCGCGCTCGTTCCCACGGCGTCGGCCGTCCGGCCGGCGTCGATCACGTCACACGAACGACGACGGCAGATCCGTCGACGGAGGAATCACGACATGACGACGTCCACACGTCCCGGCCCGGTCGGGTCATCGACGGACGAGTCCTACTCGGACACGGTCCGTCGCCTGGCGGCGGCGCAGAAGAGCGGCAAGGGAGCTCCCGCGTACTCGAGGTTCGTGAACCGCAAGTTCGGCCGCGTGTTCGCTGCGGCCGCTTACCAGATGGGGCTGACCCCGAACGTCGTCACAGCGGTCAGCGCCGTGTTCTCCTTCGCGGGCATCGCCCTGCTGTCGCTCGTCTCTCCGACCTGGTGGCTCGGACCGGTGATCACGGTCCTGCTCGTGGTCGGCTACGCGCTGGACGCCGCGGACGGCCAACTCGCCCGGTTGCAGGGCGGAGGCTCGGTCACCGGGGAGTGGCTCGACCACATGGTCGACTGCCTGAAGATCTCGGCTCTTCACATGAGCGTGCTCATCAGCTGGTACCGCTTCTTCGGGCTGGATGCTCGCTGGCTCCTCGTGCCGATCGGGTACGCGGTGGTCGCGGCCGTGTCGTTCTTCGCCCAGATCCTGAACGAGCAGCTCCTTCGCAACGCCAAGCCGGCCGGTGAGGGGGAACCGGTGGGTGGGGGAGCCTCCGACGAGCGGCCGTCCGTCGTGGTGTCGCTGCTGAAGATCCCCACGGACTACGGGCTGTTGTGCCTGGTGTTCGTGCTCCTGGGCGCGCCGGTTCCGTTCCGGGTCGCCTATACCCTCATGTTCCTCGGCAGCACCGCCTACCTGGTTGCTGCCTGCGTCAAGTGGTACGGCCAGATGCGCGGCCTGGACCGAGGAAGGACCTGATGTCTCGTCGACGAGGTAGCGCCAGCTGGATCGCGACCCTGGGGGCAGTGCTCGTCGCTCTGGTGCTCCTCGCCGGTTGCTCCTCGGACGACGATGGGGACGCCGGCGGGGCCGGGCGCAGATCGACCACGTCGTCGACCGCGACGACCGCCGACGGCGGCACCGAGGAGGGCCCGACGACGACCGGTGCACCGGCGACGGCTCCGGTGTCCGAGCCCGTCGCGATGAACATCGAGGAGCCTGTACCGAAGGGGACACCCGCCGACCTCGGAGGCGGGGTGACGGTGAAGCTCACCAAGGCCGACACGCTCGACGTCGAGGCCAGGGTGCCGGGAGAGACCGCAGGCCCGGCCGTCGCGGCGACTCTCGAGGTGAGCAACGACACCAAGGCGCCGTTCGACCTGTCGACCCTCGCTGTCACCGCCACCTACGGCGATGGGACGCCGGCGATCGTCAACGGATCCGAACCCGCCCGGCCGCTCGCCGGAACGGTCCGGCCGGGCAAGTCCGCGACCGGGGTGTACGTGTTCCGTGCGCCCGAGAAGGAGTCGGACTCGGTGGTGCTCGAGGTGCAGTCCGGGGCCCTCCCGAACGTGCTCCGCTTCAAGGTCGTCTGACCTTCCCGTTCCGGATCGGGTCTCCGGTTCGGGTCTCCGGGTTCGGGTCTCCGGTTCGGGACCTTCTCGCCTCCGAACGGCGGGGTCCGGCCGGTCTGACCGACCGCGTGGGTGGATCGACCACGACAGGGGTGGCGAAGGTAACGAACGGCCTGGGTCGAATTACCCGGTGGCCGCACTTGCCCCCGTGCGAACGCTGCTCCATCATGGCTGCGCGGCACCACTCCGGTGGTGGAGGGAGAGGGAAGATCAGGAGAGCGGTCGAATTGGTCGGCTGCCGATGTTCCCTCCGGTAGATGGCTGGGAGGACCGATGGCAGCATCTTCGTGTTCGGCACGGATGCGGGCGTTCAGGGCGAGTGTGGTGATGGCGGCGGCCGTGGTGGCCTCGTCGGTGCTCGTCGTCTCGCCCGCGGGAGCGGACAGCGCCCCGACGGCACCGGGCGTTCCTGCCACGGTGACGGCGGATTCGTTGCCCACCGTTCAGGTCAACGGCGTGGTCTGGGACCAGGTGATCGTCGGCAACACCGTCTACGTGACCGGCAGCTTCTCCTCCGCCCGTCCAGCGGGCGCATCCGCCGGGACCAACGAGACGTCCCGTGGCAACCTCCTCGCATACAACCTGAGCACCGGGAGCCTGATCACGTCCTGGGCTCCCCGGCTCAACGCACAGGGTCGCTCGATCGGCGCGTCCGCCGATGGTTCGACGATCTACGTCGGAGGCGACTTCACCTCGGTCAGCGGCACTGGCCGCAACAGGGTCGTCGCTCTGGACGCTGCGACCGGAGCGGTCAAGAGCTTCAACGCCAACGTGAACTCGTGGGTCGCCGACCTCGAGGTGTCCGGTGCCACGCTGTACCTGGGCGGCGCTTTCACCGTCGTCGGCAACCAGTCGCGGTCGCGCATCGCCGCTGTCAACGCGACCACCGGTGCAGTCACCTCCTGGGCGCCCAACGCCAACAACGAGGTGCGTGCGATCACCGTCCCGTCCGGCGCGAACAAGGTGATCGTCGGCGGACGCTTCACCACCCTGAACGGTGCCAACAACACCGGGATGGGGGCGATCAACGCCGGGACCGGAGCCACCATGTCGTGGCCGGTGAACACGATCCTGAGGAACTCGGGCGCTGACGCGGCGATCTGGAGCCTGACGAGCAACGGTTCGCAGGTGTTCGGCAACGGCTACTCCTACGGGGCCAGCGGGAACTTCGAATCGGTGTTCGCATCCGACTTCAACGGCAACCTCCAGTGGGTCAACGGGTGCCGCGGCGATCAGTACGACAACGTTGCCATCGGCACGGTCCTGTACTCGACCGGTCACGCCCACGACTGCAACTCCGTCGGTGGCCATCCGCAGGAGAACCCGACCTGGACCTACCAGCGTGCCCAGGCGATGACGACGTACGCGGATCCGAGCGGTTGGTTGAACACCCGCTGGTTCCCCGGACGCCCCGGGTCGCTGCTGCTGCACTGGCTGCCGACGCTGGCAGCGGGTTCGGTCACCGGCCAGAGCCAGGCCGCCTGGACAGTCGAGGGCAACAGCCAGTACGTCGTGATGGGCGGCGAGTTCCCCCGGGTGAACGGCGTCAACCAGAGCGGCCTCGCCCGCTTCGCTCTCAGCAGCATCGCTCCCAACAAGGAAGGACCTCAGGGCTACACCGAGCTGACCCCGAAGCTGGTCGGCACCGGCCCTGGCACCGTCCGCATCTCCTGGACCCAGGCATGGGACCGTGACAACGAGCGGCTCACCTACGAGGTGCTCCGCGGCACCACGGTGATCGGCACCGTGCAGGGCGACAGCGCCTGGTGGGCCCGCTCCGAGATGGCCTTCAACGACCGCACGGCGACGCCAGGTTCCTCGCAGACCTATCGAGTCCGGGTCCGTGACGCCTTCGACAACATCATTCCGTCGGCGACCGCGTCGATCACCGTCCCTTCGGGAACGGCGAGCCTCGGGACGTACGCCTCGACCGTCGCTGCCGATGGCGCCAGTCGCTACTGGCGACTGGGCGAGAGCTCCGGGACAGTCGGATGGGACGCTGCGAACGGCAACGACCTCAAGCTGTCGGGAACCACTCGCAACGTCGCCGGTGCCCTGGCAGGTGACTCGAACACCGCCACGACGTTCAACGGTTCGTCGACCTTGCCGGGTACCACGACCCGTTGGATCGCCGGCCCACGGACGTTCACGGTCGAGGCGTGGTTCCGCACCACCACGACCCGTGGCGGCAAGATCATCGGCTTCGGTGATTCCCAGACGGGCAACAGCGGCACCTACGACCGCAGCGTGTACATGAGCAACGACGGTGCGATCCGCTTCGGTGCAACCAGCTCGAAGGTCCTGGCGACCGGCGGCGGCTTCAACAACGGTCAGTGGCACCACGTCGTGGCCTCCATGGGTCCGTCCGGCATCCGACTGGTGGTCGACGGCGTCCTCCGCGGCAGCGACAGCTCCGTGAAGACCGCCGGGAACTACTGGGGCTACTGGAGGGTCGGTGGCGACCAGCTCAGCGGCTGGGCGTCCCGCCCGACCAGCAACGCCTTCGCCGGCACGATCGACGAGGTCGCTGTGTATCCCACTCAGCTCTCCGACGCCCAGGCGGCCAACCACAACTCCGTCGGCCGGGGCGCAGGCGGCAACGTGGCGCCGACTGCCCAGTTCACTCCGACCGTGAACGGTCTGGGTGTGTCCGTGAACGGCTCGGCGTCGTCGGATCCCGATGGCTCGATCGCTTCGTACTCGTGGAACTGGGGTGACGGCACTGCTGCGGGTTCGGGTGTGACGGCGTCGCACACGTACGCGGCGGCAGGCACCTACACGGTGACGTTGACGGTGACCGACAACCAGGGCGCGACCGGTCAGAAGCCGTTGTCGGTGACGGTGACCGCACCACCTCCTCCTGGTGGGACCGTGGTGCAGGATGCGTTCGAGCGTGTCGCGTCGGGTGGTTGGGGTGTTGCCGAT